>JAJZOL010000053.1 GCA_021811565.1 bacterium
AGGATTTTAACATCCCGCTTGAAAATTGTCAAGCCTTTTTTTCAATATTTGTGTTTTCACGAATTGACTCGAATAGCGAATGGCAATATATTTCACAGGTATTTACTTGCATATATTTGGAACGCCACGATAGAAGTTCGTGGATTTGTTGGAAACGCGAGCCGTCGCGGGCCATGCTGTGATGTATGAAACGTTACGTAGGGGCGACCCATATGGTCGCTCAAATGCATGGTAAAATTCCAAATCACCGGTGGATTATCAAACCCAACACCATAATAACCGCGCCTTTGCGCCTCTGCGTAGGGCTCGAACAATCTAGCTCCTCGTGGTCTCCAAGCCGGTCTGGGAGACGGAGATATCCACAAATCGCGCACGATCGTTGGGCGGATTTTCGGTCAACTCCCTTCGGATCCTATACCCCGCCTCGGCATCCTTGGCGAAGAGGAGCAGATACCCCCCGCCTCCCGCGCCCAACAGTTTTCCGCCTAGGACGAAATCCTCGATTTGGTCCAGGATGCTCTGAACCGGCGGAGGGTTGGACCCGCTATCCAGCCGCTGGTTCAAATCCCAGCTCCTCGCCACGGCTTCGCTAAGCGAGTCGAAATCCGCCCTCTGGATGGCGTCCGCCGTGAAATCCGCGTTCGCGCCGATCTCCCGCAATATCTTCAGCCTTTCCTGCGAGTTGAGGAACATCCCCCGCACGATCTCCTGGAGAATATTTTTCGCCAGACGTGTGATGCCGGTGTAATAGAGCAGAATCTGCCGATTAACCAAATCCCCCGTGAAGAGCCTTTCCGGGAGCCATCGAACGACAAGTTCCTGAGAGGGGCCCGGAGCGGATTGCACATGCTTCACACCGTGCAGCACCCCGCCAATCTGATCCTGCCAGCCTCCGCCGGTGGTGAGGATTTGCTCCAGGGTAAGGGTGCGATTGATCACGGTCTGCGTATCCCAATGCAGACCGCAAAGCTCGCTGAGTGTTTGGAGCATGGTGGAGGCGAGGATGCTGCTCGTTCCCAGTCCGCTCCCTTGCGGAATTGCGGCGAGCAGGGAGACCTCCATCCCCCCTCCGAACGCTTCCAACTGCTGTCTCAACGAAGAGTAATGCGCACCGGAATGGAAACGGGGCAAAAAACCCGTCAAGGCTAACGCCGCCTTTGCGAGGGCGAATTCGCTTCCGGGGCGATTGTAGGTATCCAACTCCTCCCATGTTCGTATCCGCTCCTCGGCTCCCAGATCAATGGAGCGAATGACGATCTCCGGCTCCTTGCGGAGCTTGGCGTACGCCTGAAGCGGCGGCTGACCGTTCAGGTTCACGGCGACATTCGTCACCCTTCCGCCATGCATCAGGCAATACGGAGGGGTGTCAGTCCAACCGCCCGCAATATCCAATCGCACCGGAGCCCTTCCCCACACAATCTGATCCGTCATGACATTGCAAACGGGATGCGACGGTTCGGAAAGCGTGGCTGAAAGAATGAAATCCCGCAGACTGGAGAAAGCCTTCGCCTCTTCTTGTACGTAAGCGTCACTTCCTCTCTCCTTGAGGATGAGAGCACGCCACATATGCTCGTGGATCGCGCTTAGTCCGGTGTCGCCCTCTTCCTCGGGGATGGGTGTGTCGCTCTCAGCGATAAGTTTCGCAGTGTGTTCCAGATCCAAACGATAAAATACGCTCGAACGGCGATTTGCATGGATAGCTTTCAAAGCGTGCAGCCTGTACCGGGTTCTTTGGGTTTCCAGCCTTTCCAAATTCGCTTTGTCTCCGATCTCCTGGGCGGAAAGTCGTTTGGCGTTCAACCACAGCATAGCATGCTCCTCCGCAGGAGACGGCTTGACGGCGAACATCCAAGTCACAAATTCCGGTGTCACATCAGCCCAATTCAAAACCGGAAAAAGCTGCGCGTTCTGAATGTCCGTTTTCACATCAATGCCCAAGGATTCCATGGATAAGCGACGCTCCGAAAACCATTGTGGAACCGGTCGTTGGAACCATTGAGTATCCTGCGCTCCGATCTCACCTTTGAAAGGATCGTCAATTCCGTATGGGCGAAGACAAAATTGGTTCTCCCCGATGGGGACGAAATCGATACAGACCCCTCGCTCCAATCGAATGCTCCACTGGTTCTCTGGGATTCCGGTCAGGACATGCTCGCTCGTAAGCGTCCATGTGGAGGGGATGAAGGAGTTCTCCACCCAGAGTGTATGGTTCAATTCCTTATGACTGGGGGGATCAAAGAGGGAGTTTTGCGTTATCTGATCCGGATGGAACCTTTGAGACATAATCCGCCCCTCTCCATTCCCGGAGTTTTGCAAGGAGCAAACGGATTCGATCATCTGCCTGCTGGTTCCGAAATGGTAGAAATCCGCGTTCCTCAACTCAATAGCGGCGCATTTCAATTCGGCAGTTGTGGTATCCTCCAACACAGGATTCTCACCCAACGCCAAGCCGAACTGGGAGTAAAGCTCATAACTCAAAGGCGCCGATTGCTCGAAACTTTCCGTATTCGCATTCCAGCCGCATCGGTTCATCAAAGCGAGCACAGCCCTTTCGCTGAGAAGCCAGACGCCTGTATCCACCATTCCGTGATAATCCTGGGATAATCTCCGAATCTCATCCACTGAGGGTTTTTGCAGAAACCGCACCAGCGTATCCGGACGTTCACGGGACACCAACAGCACGCCGAAATGGCGTGCAATCTCCGGAGGCACCCTCATACCGAGGATGATCACATCCGCCTCGGGAAGATGCGGCGGTTCCTCGTGGCAACTGATGAGCACATCCCCGTTAGTGACCATCGCCACGGTTTTCGCCGGGGCACGATGCAGGATGGCGTCATAGGTGTCTGTCTGCAGATCAAACAAGGATTGATTCAATCTCTGCCCATAAGACCAGCGCATCACGGGGAGAGGAATAAATGGCTTGCCGATGGCTGAGTATGCAGGTAACCTCCGACTTTGTCCGCCCCCGTGGATGATAAGCTTCCTGGACTTGCGCAGCCATTCTCTGAAGGATATCCCGCCGCCAGTCGCGGTCCATGCGCTTTGCAGTAAATGAGCGGTACCTCCACCGGAACCAAGTCTCCCGCCAGGCGGATCGGAACAGGCGAACCAATCCGTATCCATTCGCTTCTTGACACTCTTAAAATGGTTCACCGCAACCGGAGGCAGGGTAAGGAGATATTGAACAGGACACGTCCCTGAGTAAGCTCTGATTCTCATAATGCTTATATTCGACCTTCATCAATGGAGGATTGTACTGAATAAAAATGACACCAAACGAAGATTTATGCAACAGCATCGGACGTTTATTGAAATAAACGTGAACGAAGATGCGAATTGTTTCAAGAGGAGAGATACTGATTAATCTCCTTGAGAGCATGCAAAGCCCCGCTTTGAATTCCAAGATGCTTGTTTGATGGAACGTCAAAATCGCGAGGGTTCAAACGAATGAGATGACCACATAGGCTTTTCACAACAGACTCACTGAAATTACGCACAGAAGGAATGGCGGTACCCGCCCCTATCTCTATGCAGACTGGATTCCGTATACCATCAATCCAAGCGAAAAAACGTGATTCCTGTGCATCCCTGCGCGAATGAACCCAACCCCAATCATCAAACATGAAAATATTTGGTCGCGCCACACCACCGCAATGAGGGCAAAGTGGCAGAGAATTGGATAATTGGCAGGACTCAGTGTCAACTTCGGGATGAAAACCATCCGCTCGCCATATGTTGTTGACACAGGGTACCATGCATTGCAGAAAGTGAATGGAACCGTGATGCTCTGTAATATGTTCCTCATCGAAACCCGCTATCTGAAATTGCCCGTCAACATTGCTCGTAAAGACGTAATAGCCGTTGGGTCTTCGCTCACCCCATGACTTCAGTATGGAGAAGCCTTCATGAGGTTGCGTGTTTCTATACAAGTTGAGCCTATGTCCATAAAAACCCCATGCCAATCGGGGTTCTGTCTTAAAAGTTCTTGGATTGGCGATATCGCAAAACTTGATATCTCTTTTGGAGAGGGCGGGATAAGCCTTCCAAAACCCTTGCTTACCCCGAAAGTCTGGCAAACCGGAATCCACGCCAATCCCCGCACCTGCGCAAATGATAAGCGCGTTTGATTTCTCAATTAATTCAGCTGCGCGTTTAATTGAATCCGCATATGTATTCATCGGACACTCTTTCCCGATAATCCATGATCATTCCTCTTTTGGCTCAAATCCTTGGAAGTGGCAAGTGCGATCACACGTCCCTCGTTACCCACGGCGCAATAGAAGTGGTACACCACGCCGTCGTGAAAGATGACACAAGGCTTGTGTGCATATTGTTCATCCCAAGGTTCCGATGGTTGCACAAGGTTAGGCCCCGTCCATTTTGTCCAGTGAACCATGTCGTAAGAGCACGCGAAAGTGTCAAAAGCTTTGGGCTTCCAGAAGGCTCCGTAATAGAACATAACCCACACATCGCCTATCCGAGTGATCTGCGGATCGCCGGATATTCCGGAGCCGTTATCTATGACCGGACCATCGCCAAAACGAACCCATTGGCGCATATCTTTGGAGACAGCCATTCCGATGCGCTCCACATTCGTCTCCTTCTGCTTCGCATTGTAATACATCACAAATGGATATCCGAGATTCTCTTTCTTGTTCCAGATGATATAGGGCTTGTAGATCGTCGCCGTTTCGAAGGGACGGACATCGGGCTGATGTATCGTCAACACCGGATTCCCATCGTATCTCGTCCACTCCTGCGCTTTCGTAGGATCCTTGGTCCACGCCATTCCAAGAGAGAGCGGATCCGTCTCGTACCCCTGCAGAGCGCCCCCGATATACGCTCCCCAATATCTCCCATCGTATTTCTGCAACCGATATGATCCCCCCCATTTGTCATCGCACAATGCAATGCTTAAATCCGCCTGCCAAGCATCCCACCCGGTTTTCGTGAAGGTGAGAATTTTCCCTAACGGTTTCCAATGAAGCAAGTCATCGCTTTCCGCCAGATGCGTCTCATATCCCACAATGTTCATGCACACATAGACCATGAACCATTTCCCGTTCGCGCGGAAAACAGCCGGGCAGTCTATCATCTTCCCATCTTCCCCTTTGAGGATGACGCCGTACTTGTAGGGGGTTTTCACATTGTCATATATTTTTTGCATCACATCCTCGGGAACGATGTTTTTCATCGCACTATCCTTTATCTTTTTCACATTGGATAAAGCGTTTTTAGGGTAAATAATTGACAATACAATTGACATCGATAATAACAAATATCTGAGCGCAAAAATCCTGTAAATCATTACTCTCTCCCAATCAATTGAATGGATTTGATCACATAACGGATCGCGTCCGTATCGAATTCAGTAATAAGTCAAGCAATTGAAATTCTCGATTTCCTTATATTTAAATAGAATAAAATGAACGAAAAAAGCATCCTTTGCAGAACATTGAAATGATCTCAAAATATGAGAATAAATGATACTTGACATAGATTCAACATAGTCATATAATTAAAGAGTATGGTTCATAACACTGCTGTTATCTTCAAGGAACCATTATATCTTTCACGAGGAGGATAGATCATGAAGTCAGTCAATTATCACTTTTCGTTGCGTTATCTCCTTGGTCTGTGCATCGCATTCACAAGCATGCTTATTCTTATAGGATGCGGAGGCGGTAATGGCAGCGGTAACATTCCACTTTCCGGGAGGGTCACACTAAATCCACCCAGTAACCCTGCGAGTAGAACGATCACGACCTACACGGTCAAAGCGTTTCTATGGCCGGACACAAACACCCCCATTGCCAGCACCCAAACTGACGCAAACGGACAATTTTCATTCTCGCTTTCACAGGACAAATCCGGCAAGGACTTGATTCTCATCGCCACCCAAAACGAACAGCGTGGTTCTCATATTGTAGCTGATCTTCCGGCATCAGGGAAGAACGATGCAAATATCACCATCTGTTCCTCCTTGACAGCGGAGTTGATCGGCGGCAAAGCCAAACAACTCAAGGTAATGGATTTAACCGCTAATACTATCACCATCATTGAAGCGGAAATGGTTAAAATGAACGGACTTGACACCACCTCGCTGAATGCCGGAGGATCAACCATTCCAGGCAATTTCGGTGATGGGATTGTAAATTCCTCCGACGTTATGGCTTATGTCAAAGGAAACAAGGTCATTCAAGATACATTGGCTGCAATGACCCAGCACGGTGGCGGAATTAGCCCTGCAAAACAGATCGTTCAACTCCTTAGAGACACCACCCAATCCATGGTGACGAATGGCAAAACAAACAATGCGAGCATGATCCAGGAAACAATGAGGACTAGAACCCAACTTCGAACCATGGCACAGACCTACAACGATCTATGCCTGCGAACCAGGACGCTATTCCGCTTGATAGCCCGCACAAGATTGCAGGACGAGACGCTTGAGAATTTACCTCCGGGCGGGTATGTATATCAAAAGGGAGAATCTGGAAATTGGAACCTCTCTCCTCTTTGGCAAAACGGAGATACGTGGGTGATCCATGTATATGACAATCTACCGGTATCGGAAGATTATTACACGGTCACTATTACTCCGACCAACCCCATACCCGTTTTTTCAATCACCCCTCAAGCAGGTGCATACCAGGGAGTAATTGTTGACAATGACATTACACAGTCTACATTCAACCTGAAATTCACCAACAATTCAAGCGGCCAACCCATCCAAGCGGATTTGGATTTGACCTTCAAGGATCCGGATCCGGACATTTCGACGCCAATTAATTTCACGGGGGTTATGACCGGAACGCCTTCAGGCACTACAAGCGCTGGGAAATATCTTTACACCAATGTTTCGTTATCAGGAGCCTTGTCCTCCGAAAACATACAAGGCGGCATAGACGGACTAAAGATATATTGGGATTCCCCATCAACCCTAAATTCCGATCCTCAGAGAGTTGAATTGACAAAGGGCACACTCACCCTCCATCAAATATCCAACACTCAGATGGTAATGGAAAACGCTAAAATGACAATCGCAAACACCCTGCGCGAAATGGAATGCACTTTGACGATGACTACGGAAAACCTCCGAATTAGGCTGGCGAACGCTAAAATGTCCATTGTCTCCGTACCCGACCCCACATCCGGCGTGGATAATGTCAAGGAGATTCCGAGTTCTTTGTCGAGCGATATGGAATTCGTATCGCCCACCACGACATTCAATGGCAATATTTCCATGGCATGGAGTAATCCAAATGCGGGGAATTCTCTAACTGCGGAGACATTCCCTGTCGGTTCCATTGCCATGAAAGGTCAACTAACGTCCAGTTTGGGGTCACAGGTGAATGTTGACTGGAATATCGCCTCGTCCAACAATAACAACACGCCGAAACTGACATTGACGATAACCCAATTGGGGGACGGCAGCCAGAACCTCTCAGGATCCGTCATACAGTCTTTCTCCATGGTGAATAACACCGTACAACCAAACGGACCGGTCACCATGGACTTAACTGCAACCCCGTCAAATGCTCAAATTCATATCACTGCTCAACAAAACGCATTTTCAGGTACGATTAAGCAAGGGAACAACACTCTTGCCAATATCGGGACGGCTAATTCGCTGGGCATGCCCGATTTGGGCAACGCGGTGGTCATCAAATACTCGGATGGCTCTTTCGAAACGGCAGCATCCATACTGCCCGGTGAAACCATTTGACCATGAATTGAATGGCGGGAAGACGAACAGTCTTCCCGCCAACATATCCGAACCATGATCCTATCGAAAAATCATCTCTGGGAATGGCAATCTTTTTTTCTTTGTCTTCTATTCACTTTCGCAGGGATGAACGTGGCAAGGTCTCAGGACTTATACGTTGCCCCCAACTTATCCTCCCTTGAAAAAATCAAGGAGTTGCTTAACGACACCCCCTCCAAAACGCTCTCCGTTACGCTCAAAACCATGGCGTTCGGGGAGGATAATCTGGTTCCCCTCTCCTGGCTTAATCGCAGCAAATATCCTGCCCAGGGGTATGCCATTGGAACAGCGTTTTTTCAAGGATACACCGTGAATGAGGTGAAGCTTTCAAAGGGGAACTGGAGATTATCCTACTCCTCCGAGGACTCCTCCCTGTTTGATGCGAACCCCTCGGGCGCGAGACTTTTCCTTTATGCCATGTCGGGAATGAACGGAACACTCACAGCGCTGGATGCTAAAGTCACGATGAACCGCGTGGATGGTGCGCGAACCTCCTTGGCATACGCGACATCGTTCGGAAACAACCTTAAAAAAGGGCATGTGAGTTTTGGTGTGAATTGGTGGGCATTAAGGAGGGTGCAATACGGCTCGCTGACAGGAAACATGCAAAACGGCGTGTTCAATGGAACGCTCGATTTGATAACTTCTCGCGGATTGAATAATCCCGCAGCGCGTGATTACGCCATCAGTTTTGACACATCCGCAAGCTATCCGCTCTCCAAATCGCTTGCCTTGGGCATCTGGATTGAAAACCTATTCAGCCAAGCATGGCTGGGGAGCCTGCAGGAGATTAGAGCACACGTCGTCACGAATACTTTGATACCGGATGCTCAAGGATTTCTGCATGCTCCTCCCATCCTATCAGGGTCGGATTCATCCGTAACATCCCAAAAGGAGCTATGGAGGCGGATGGACATTGGAGCCGCCTGGCATCAGGGACGGTGTGAATGGACCGGATTCCTCTCTCACGACAGAAACTGGCAGTGCGGACTCGGCTTAACCAAACCCGCATGGAAGGGTGCGAGGTGGTCTGCGATGACATGGGAGGACCCGTTTCTGCAACAAATCGGATTGCAGAGTGGGCACTGGAATGTTGAATTCGGAGCGTCATCGCTGGATTTCAACCGGGTGAGAGACGCCGATGTCATGGTCTCCTTTCGTGCAGCGCTGCCCTATCATATTATGCGGTAATGTGTCCATCTCATCCTTTTTTATTCTTTCGCTCATGAGCCATTTCATGCTATTCTAATTTCAATGGGGGGTGTCTGCATTTAGTTCTCAGGCATTTAACCGTTGTCCGTACGCCGTATCCGCTTGTTGTTCAGATTTCTGCAATCACTTATAAAAATCATGGATGCATACCAAAATATCAAGGGAGGAAATGCATGCTGAAATTATCACGAGTGGGCGAGACCCCTGTATTGACACCCCGCAAGGATATCCCATGGGAAAAAGATGCGGTGCTAAACTGCGCCGCGATTTACCATAACCACAAGTTTCATCTACTCTATCGCGCTGTGGCTCACAATCCCGGCGATCCCAATCGCTCCTCAATAGGCTACGCATGGAGCGAAAACGGGGTGGATTTCCAAAGGTTGGAGGAACCGGTATTGCTACCCGGAACCTGTCCCGAGGAGAGTCAAGGTGTGGAGGATCCGAGGGTTGTGAAGATCGGCGACGAATTTTACATGCTCTACACCGCTTACGATGGAAGGGCGACTCAGATAGCCTTGGCTATCTCCGAAGACATGATCCATTGGCGCCGGGAAGGCGTGATTTTGAGCAACCTCGAATTCGGCAACAACAAGGATGCCTCCCTTTTCCCGGAAAAAATCGGCGGAAGGTGGTGCATGATGCATCGCCCGGAACCAAATATCTATCTCGCCTATTCCGACGATATGCATACTTGGTCCGACCATGTCTGCATCATGAAACAAGCGTTCGAGTGGGAAAGCGCCAAGATCGGCGGAGGCGCCCAGCCGATCAAAACAGATAAGGGCTGGCTTTTGGTGTATCATGGCGTGGATAATGAGATGCGTTATCGACTTGGAATCGCACTGCTCGATCTCCACGACCCCTCAAAGGTAATCAAACGACAACCGGAATGGATCCTTCAAGCGGAAAAAGGCTGGGAGGTGGAGGGGGATGTTAACAACGTGGTCTTCAGTTGCGGGGCCATTCTATTAGGGGAGGATATCTGGGTCTATTACGGAGGGGCGGATACGGTAATCGGCTTGGCAAAGGGGAACGTTATGGAGTTCCTTGAAGCTTAAATCCTTTATTCCTTCCTTGTTTGTTCCATCAAAACATTCTAAAAAAATTATATACACAAACACATCTATTTAAAAGGAGTGAAATATGTCTGAAAAACCTGTTCGAATCGGTCTGATCGGATGCGGTCAGATAGCTCAGCAACACCTGCGTAATTACTCTAAAATCCCAGGAGTCCAAGTGGTGGCGTGCGCGGACATCAAAAAGGAGGCTGCGGATACCACCGCTCAAACTTGGAACATCCCCAATGTTTATTACACGGGTCAGGAGATGCTTAAGCGAGACGATCTCGACGCTGTGGATGTCTGCCTTCATAACAATCTGCATGTCTCCGGAACCGTAGCGGTACTGGAATCCGGAAGGCACTGCTATTGCGAAAAGCCCATGGCAGGCACCTATCGTGATGCATTGACGATGTACGAGACGGCGAAGAAAACGGGCAAGATGCTGCATATTCAGCTTGCATTCCTTTACGAGAAGGAGACTCGCGCCGCCAAAGAACTCATTGAGGCGGGCGAACTTGGCGAGCTTTACCACGCGCGTTCCACCGGCTTCCGCCGCCGAGGGCGACCGTTTGTAGACGGCTACGGCAGCGAGTGTTTCGTACAGCCCAAATACTCCAACGGCGGAGCCATGTACGATATGGGAGTGTATCATCTCTCTCAGCTTCTGTACCTGATGGGCAATCCCACCCCGAAGCGAGTGGTTGGCAGAACCTATCAAAAGATCGAAATGGATCCGAAGCGTAGAGAGATCTCCCAATACGATGTCGAGGAGCTTGGGCTAGGATTCGTGCACTTTGAAAACGGAATAACTATGGACATCATCGAGGCTTGGTCCATCAACCTTGGAGGGTTTGAAGGCTCCTCACTAGTGGGTTCCAATGCGGGTGTATGTCTCTCCCCATTCGGGTATTTCCGAAATTACGGCAATCTGGAGATGAACGCCACGGCGAATTTGGAGCAAGCGGCGTTTCGTTGGACCAATGTTCATGGCGACAAAGGCATGTACAATAGCTCTCAGGCGCACTGGATTGCCGCATTGCGCGGGGAGTGCGAACTTCTTCCCACGGCGGAGATCGCATTGAACACAATGCTGATTTCCGAGTGTGTGTTCCAATCCAGTAAGCTGGATAGAGAGGTAACCGCAGATGAGGTGAAGCAAGCCTCCGTGTCCAGAGCGCTGCCATTGTAGAGGTGCGTTTTTTAAGGTCGCAGATATACAAAACGTCATTCAGGGGCAATCAAACCATTGCCCCTTCTGTAAACGATCGTAACTTGTTCCATCATCCCACAAATGCAATAAAGGAGCGGTAATATGAAATTCAAAACCCTTATCGTCATCATCACCTCCGCGCTCCTCGCCTCGCTTGCAATGTTTTCCTATGCGCAATCAATACAATTGGACGGAAACAAACTAGGGAGAGTCTTCGAAGGAGTTGGGGCGGTAAGTGCGGGCGCCTCCTCACGCCTGCTGATTGATTACCCGGAGCCTCAACGAAGTCAAATTCTTGATTTCCTGTTCAAACCGGATTACGGCGCCGAAATACAGCACCTTAAGGTTGAGATCGGCGGTGACGTGAACTCCACCGACGGCGTGGAGCCAAGCCACATGCACACCCGGAACGACTACAACTGCACCCGGGGATACGAGTGGTGGCTAATGAAGGAGGCGAGACAACGCAATCCGCATATCCTTCTCGACACGCTCGCATGGGGAGCGCCGGCTTGGATAGGCAACGGAACATATTACTCGCAGGATATGGCGAACTACGTTGTCAAATTCCTCCAAGGAGCGAAAAAGTACTACGGATTGGATATCAACTATACCGGATGTTGGAATGAAAGGCCCTACAATGCGGAGTGGCTGATTTTATTGCGTAAAACCTTGGATGAAAACGGGTTGCGAAGCGTTAAAATCTCCGCGCCGGATAACTTCGACTGGAGCATCATCAATGTGATGGAAAAGAACTCCGCGCTGCGCAACGCGGTTTACGCCGTCGGAGAGCACTACATGAACTCCAAAACCACGGAAACCGCCCGCAAAAGCGGCATCCCGCTCTGGAGTTCGGAGGATACGGGTGGTCAGCAAGGCGGCGACTGTACGGAGGCTCTCAACACTGTCAAACTGGTGAACCATAACTACATCCTTGGCAAAATTACCAAAACGGAGATATGGAGCCCTATCACTTCTTACTATTCTGTCCTTCCAGCCCCTAATTCCGGCATCATGACCGCGAATACGCCTTGGTCTGGGCATTACGTGGTCCCGCCAACTGTGTGGGCGGTTGCCCAGATCACACAGTTTGCGCAGCCTGGATGGCGATTCCTCGCGGGGGATGGATGTGCGATACTGGACGGCGTCGGCAGTTATGTGACACTGAAGGCGCCGAATAGCGACAACTACAGCATCGTCCTTGAAACCTCCTCCGCCACCACGCCTCACACCCTCACATTCCATATCGCGGGGGGACTTTCGGAGAGGGTTCTTCATGTGTGGCGCACCAATCGAGAAAGCCAATTCCAACACATTGCGGACATCACACCTCATGACGGTGAATTCACTTTGACTGCGGACGGACAGAGCATCTACTCTTTGACGACAACCACCGGGCAGCATAAGGGGGCTACCCGCATACCTCCCGATCACTCTCTTCCGAATCCGTATCGTGACGACTTCTCCTCATATCCGGTCGGTGGCATGGCGCGGTATTTCACCGATCAATCCGGTGTCTTCGAAGTCGTAAAACGCTCTAACGGCAATGGGAACGCATTACGCCAAATCATGACTCATCATGGCATCGAATGGATGGGAGAGTTCGATCCTTACACGATCATGGGAGATGTCAACTGGCAGGATTATGATGTCAGTGTGGATGCAAAGATCGAGAAAGCGGGACACGTAGCGCTTTTCGGTCATTTTATGCAGGCGCATTGGAACGGTCAAACCCCCAGCGCGGTGTGGTTAACCGTAACCGACAGTGGGAAATGGGAGTTGCATTCCGGCAAGAGCATCATAGCTTCCGGCGACATCCCTTACTCCGCAAACACTTGGCATCGCCTTCGTCTCAGCTTCAAAGGAACGCATGTAATCGCAAACGTGGATGATCATAAACTCTGCGATGTCACGGATTCAACCTATTCCGCCGGACTGGCTGGCTTCGGCAGCGGTTGGAACAACGCCGACTTCACGAATTTCGAGGTGAAGTACGCTCCGATACCCCTCAACCTCGCCTTGAATAAGCGGGCGATAGCTTCAAGCCAATGGAGTCCGGATTATGCTGCGAAATACGCAGTGGATGGCGATATATCCACACGATGGAACTCCGCAGACGGAACTTCGGCGGGTGAGTGGTTGGAAGTGGACTTTGGTAAGCGTACGACCTTTAATCGCGTTTGCTTGCATCAATTCGACAATCGGATACTGAAATATAAGATCCAGTATTGGTCGGATAACGCATGGAAGGACACTTACGTCGGAGGAGCCATGGGCGATACCGCCACAGACACGTTCCCCGCAGTGACATCCAACAAGATACGCCTTCTGGTGGAACAAACACGGGATAACATCTCCCCATCCATCTACGAATTCATCGTGAATTACGTGAAGAATGAGTAAGGGATAGTGGAAATTCATTCACATGGATTGACTGAGTATCACATCAAAGATCAGTACGGGAAAAAACGGTCTCTCCGTATCGATGGCAACGATTACGGAGAGACCTGTTTTATGGCTGACAGCTTTTAAGAATGTTACAACCCATTTGGTATCGTAGGCAGAATGGATTGGGCGGTTTCAAATGTGCCGTCGGTGTACTTGATGATAATCGCGTTGCCCAAATCCGGCATTCCCAGCGAGGATGCGGGACCGATATCCGCCACCTTGGTATTGGATGCGTTCACGATCTCGCCGCTCACCTGCCCCCCTTGTTGCCAATTCACCATGATCTGGAAATTGGAGGGAGAATGAGTAAGCTGCAATGCCGCACTTGCCAGAGAGGTGGAACCCATCACGGCGGATAGTTTTCCGCTGAGATACTGCGAGCCATCCGCCAACTTGTTAATGGTAAGAACGGAAGTGGCGGAAGGATTGGCGTTCAGGTTCAACGACATATCCACAACCAAGGGCGATCCGACGGACGGAACCCAATTACCCGTTACCGCCAATGTGCCCTGCTTGGTGTTAGTCCAGGAACCGTTGATCGATCCGGAAAAGTTGAGCGTCGAGGACACATATGTCGCCGAGCCTGAAAGCGTTCCGGGTTGAGTCCCGGCAGGAAATACTATATTCAAACCAGGCGTCTTCATCGTAATGGTGGGAGTGGTAAAGGATGCGGACATCTTCGCACTCACCGGATTCAGTTTGTTATTGACGCTGTCGTATTGAAAATCGATCTCCGCGTTGGTTAGCGAGAGAGTTATGACCGGGTTGTTTTGCGTCTGCAGAGTGTAACTTCCCACTTTGATATCCTTGAGTTGGTCAACCCCATGGAGAGCCGGATTTAGATCAACCGTCAACCCATTCATCTGCGCCGAACCTATCGGCGAACTGAAACTTCCGCTATAGGTTACTTGGCTATACTGTGGCTTTGAGGAGGCATTCACTCCGGCGAAAACTGCGTTAAGCGTGCCGGTGAACGTGATAGCGGAGGGCAAATCCTTATCCTGCAATGAGATGTTCAGACTTACTTGGGTCGGGTAAGGAGGCGTGCTGTTTGACCAACCGGTAACACCCAAGGATCCCGTGTATTTCAACGTTGAATCGGTGGAACTGGTAACATTGAACGAGATTGTCCCGGCTCCAAGAGCGTACGCGAACACACTCATGTTGTTCTGTGTCTGCACGGTCATCGTCAAGCCAGCGGGAGAGGAAGACAGGATTTTCCAAACATTTCCTGCAGACGAGGGGCCGCTCAATGTCAGAGTGGTGTTGCCGTTTGAATCCATGGTCTCCTGATAGACGCCTGGCGCAAGACCGATCAGGCTCTGGTATGTTTGGTTTGATTTTGTCAGCCCCAGTATGCGCAACGGGAATGCAAGACGCTGGGTGAACGCCTGCAGGGTTTGAGCCGTGGAAAGAACACTTGTCTCCTCTTGCGAGAGAAGGCTCTTCATGTTGCCGAGTTCATTGGATTGGATTCCCATGAAATTTCCGCCAAAATCACGCATCATCTGCACTATGCCCTTGGCGGTAGCGACATCCCCCGTTGACCCTTGCAGGTTTCCCGACTGCTGGGTGATGATACCGTCGATTTGTGACGAGGTCCAATTATGATTTGAAAGCGATAGCAACCCATCCCCGAAGATCGAAGGTAGAGGGCAGTTTGAGTTGCCAATGTTAAGCGATAACTGATTATCGTTTTGTATCAGATTTTGAACCTGATTCTGCACCTCCGCCACGCCATTGGAGGATAGAATGGCGAGATTGCGTTCCTTGTACGCCAACTCCTCCGCAGTCAAAGTGGTGGATGAGTTCATATCGACTCCGTTTTGACCGCTGGCAGGGAGATTGGGGAGAATCACGGATACGCGAAGCGTGCCTCCGGATGTCTGTTTAGTTGCAATGATCACGATGGTTTTATTGGCGTCAGCGGATGGTAAGCTTAAGAGATAATTACCATTGTTGTCGCTCTGCACGGAGGGGACAATCGGGGTGGTGAAATTTGGCCAAAGATAGGCGTTTACCGTGGCTCCAGCAACAACCTGGCCAGTGACGGACTGCGCTTTCACCGTCATCACAAACAGGGAGCGCAAGCGATCCAGAACATTGGGCATCGAGGCGACGATTGTAGTAGTCGGGGCAGTAATCTGTCCTCGAACGGCAAGCGTGGATGTAGAGGAGGAGCCCCCACTCCCTCCACATCCCGAAAGTCCTAGCATCGCCAGGAACAAAACGCCGAGGAATAGATAATCATAAGCTTTGCGTTTTTTGACCGGATGCATCATCTTTCTCCTTTGGAATTCGAAATGTTGCTGATTATGATTGGAATATGATATAACATGCATATAGATTATGCCAATGAATTATTGTAAAAAAACAACAAAACGATGTATTGCTTATCAAAACGGTTTGAGCTATATCAAAACCGCATACGGGTCATGACATATTCATCTGAATGAATACAAAAGAGCGGTCGTGATTCCGATGAATTAAGAACTCCTTCATTATATAGAATTCCACAAATGAAGTCAAGATAAAAAAGATTTCCTAAAAAAATATCATATTTCCCTCTGATAA
>JAJZOL010000044.1 GCA_021811565.1 bacterium
TTAGGAATTCGGTGAGCAACGCGGGCAACATTGATATTAACGGTGTGGCTCCCACCCCTCAAGTGATAGCGGATATTATGGACACCATTAACTTATCCCCGGTACTGGAACCCATTCGACTGAATAATATCGCAAGAGTCACTGCAAGCAACGAAAAAGGGGTTTTGAATTTCGATCTTCAAACTTCATATGTTAAGGATTCCAACGGTGATTTGGAACTCACATCATACTCCACACAGGGAGGACAATCACAATGAAAAACATTCCCCCATCCGTCTTGAGATGGCTGGCAATACTGATGCCTCCCGTTTCCATTTTGGCACTTGTGCTTATCGTATATCCGAGAGTGGAGCAGTTACACCATATACACTTGGCAACCGGTAAAACGGATCGTCAGATTCAATCTTTCATCGAGCAAATCAAGGCGATTGACAACCTTCCGCCTTATCCCAAGATCGCTTCTTTGCCTTTAAGCAAACAGGAGCAAAGCGATTTTCTGCGGGGATTGGCGTCGATGTGTTCGCAAACGGGAAACAGGCTTATTTCACTTTCCTGTATCGCACCGCCATTGCCGCCACCGCCTACCGCTCAAAAAAGCACCGGGCCATCTACGGCGACCACTCAGAAAAAATCGTTGCTTCCGCCTGATGTTACCGAGATAAAAAGCGTGATTGTTTTTGAAGGATCGTTTAATTCAATTCGAGCGTTTCTAACAGATTTGGATAATTCCAGGAGGCTTATCTCATTGAGCGATTGCCGACTCATGCCTGGAGATTCCGGGTATCCAACGATTCAAATGTCCTTGGGCATTTGTCGTTACGTGGATACTCCACCTCCTCCTCCATCGTCTTCGACGCAAACCGCGGCGAACTCCACGGCAACCGCCGGCACGGGGGGATCGTAAAAGAGGAGCGATGAAGAATCAAATTTAGGAATTCGTTCTTAGCATGAAACGGGTTGAGAATCCCAAGGTTTTACATGTTCAACGGATAAATCCGGAGCGCAATTCACTTCAAACCAGCGTTTCCATTGGAGGGAATCACCTGTAAGCGTCACTGAATTGCTCCATTATATCGAATGAATACGATCTACCAATATTGAGATATTCCGAAGCTATATTAACGAGGTGTAGGATGAAAATAATTTCAAAAGTCATTATAGCGTTTGCGATGCTGTCCATCCTGAAATGCGGAACGGTTTCCGCACAGACGGTTCCCTCTGCAAACACATCCACCAGTTCAAAACTGGTCACTTTGGACTATGTGAATGCGGACGTAACGGATATATTAAGAGCAATATCGACGCAAAGCGGTGCGAACATCGCCATAAGCCCGGACGCGAAAGGACAGATAACGATTCACTTGCGTGATAAAACCGTGGATGAGGCAGTGCATTTTGTGGCGAACATGGCGGGATTGGGTGCGCGTAAAATAAATGGCACCTATGTGATCGCTCCTAGATCCGACATGCGTCAGACTCTCGCGCGTTTGGGAACCCCCCAATTGGTGCCTTTGGCGCATTTAAGCCCAAAGGCCGCGGCGGATCTCATAACGAACGCTTTTCCTGATGTCACCGCTCGTCCGCAGGGGAATGCGGTGGAACTAATTGGAACAACCGATGATATTTCGCAAGCGATTCAATTGCTTCAACAAAATGACGCAATTACCTTGGAGAGCGAACACGTCGTGGAAAAGGTGGCGTTAAAAAACATAGCCGCCAAGGATGCCGCGGACGCCATCGTCAAAATGACGCCGGGGATCACCGCTCAACCTGCGGGCGATTCGCTTGTTCTGTCCGGTACTCGAGCCGATATCAACGCAGCCAGGAAGGGGTTGGAGTTGATAGATGTTCCTAGCCAACCCGACACCGAAGTGGAAGTGTACAACATCAAATACGCTTCCCCGGTTGACTTGGCGAATATCATCAAGAAAACCTTCCCGGATGTGAATGTGGTAGCCGGGCCGGACAGCAACGCACCTTCGAATCCCATTCTTAATACAATCAATGGCACCGGAACCAGCGGGATGGATTCATCGACAGGAAATGGACAATCTTCCGGCAGTCAAGGTTTCGGCGGAGGCTCCTCTTCAAGCCAGTCGCAGCAATACGATCAGCAATCAGGGTTCCCTGGAGCGACTACTAACGGCAAGCAGGTCAACCCGCGTGCGTTGTCATTGCTATTACAAGGCAATCCCGATGAGGTCAAGCAGGCGATCAAAGTTCTTGCAATGGTGGATGTGCCGCCGCAGCAGATGTTGATTGATGCCAAGGTCGTGGAAACGAATCCCGAACTCGTTAATAACATTGGGGTTCAATGGTCATGGAATCCTTTCCAGTTCATAGAGAGACCGGGAGTGAGCGGATACGCCGTTCCTAACGCCTCCTCCTCCTCATCATCATCATCATCGACATTGCCGGTGATGAACTCGTTGGGGTTTGGAAGCTTTGGAAGAACGCAGTTCACTCCAAGCGCAACCTTAAATCTGCTCATCCAAAAGAATGAAGCGAAAATGCTTGCAAACCCATCAATCACGGTTCTGGATGATCAAAACGCCTCGGTCTTCATTGGAGATACATTGCGCTATCAGGTGGAAACGTCCGGGATTAACGGCCCAACCATTCAGGTTTTTCAGGTGCCGGTCGGTATTATTCTACTGGTGCATCCGAAGATAAACTCCGATGGATATATCACAATGAACATCCATCCCGAGGTGAGCACCGCCACGATGGTGAACAACCTGCCTCAAACCCATACAAGAGAGGCCTCCACGGTTGTGAGAGTCAAGGATGGTGATACGTTGGTAATTGGCGGATTAATTAGCGATCAGGACATACGACAGATGTCCAAGATACCGTTGCTGGGTGATCTGCCGATCATTGGCAGGCTCTTCAGGAATTACACGCGGGATCATACCCATGACGAAGTGATGATCTTCTTAACCATTCATATAGTGCATTAATGCGGTACATATCCGAATAACGGAGCAAAGTCATGAACTTTACAAACATAAACCCTGCAGATAGAACGAAGGTATTCGCCTTGATAGGCGGCATAGCGTTAGTCTTATTCCTTTTCATTCATACTCTGATAGGGGCGTTAAAACCGAAAAAGCCTGCGCCAACGGTGGTAAGCCAGCAGCAAAATGCGAGTACGGTGCCCGCGCCACCGCCTCCCGCTCAAGTGGCAACAACGCAATCCGTTCCCGCGAACATGAGCGATCTGTCGGCGTTTCCATCCACCAAAGCCGAGTCAATCTCCAGCAAATTGCATGAGAGCGATTTAGGTTTGGACGTGCACGACCCATTTAAACCACTGTACGGTACGGGCAAGGACAATCAGTCTCAACCAGCCAAACCTAGCACCGCACCGGAGGTTTCCGTAACTCCTGCGAGTTCCGCAGGGATGACCCCGTTGCCTGCAATGGGAAGCGGCTCCGTTCCGCCCGCAGCCCTTCTTAATGAGAGCGGACCGACAGGAAAACTGAGCACTGTGCCCATAACTCCGCCCGCCCCACCCGAGCCGTCAATTAAACTTGTGGGAATTGTGCAAGGGGACAGTTCCGTGGCGACAATCCAAGTGAACAGCCAGACAATCAACGCTACACCGGGACGAGCCCTTGCGAAGGGGTATCGACTGATATGCGTGGGTAACGATGGAGTGCAAATAAGACATAAAAGTTCCATATTGCATTTGAATGTGGGGGATATTATCAATCCTCCATCCGGAAATTAATCGCACGTGACAAATCTACAGATTTGATTTATAATACAAACGATGATGTTTGCACCATTCATTTCGGGGTTCGGATTACGGCGAAAGATGTCCGTTAGAGACCAAGAAAGGAATAATGCAATCACCCGGATTTCAGGGAAGAGTCCTCCTCTTCCAGGCAATCGGCGCATGCTGATTGCCATTCTTTTTGATGAATTCATTAAGGAGGAACGGATAATGCGCCGTCTCTTGGCGATAATGTGGTTAAGTGTCGTCGCAATGGCATTGGCGGGATGCGGGCATGGTCTTTCTGGTGCGTACTCTATCCCCGACCATCCGAATATTCGAATCACGTTTTCCTTCAACGGTACCTACACCACCGATGTTTACGGGGATAAACGTAACGGGGTATATACACTGTACAAGGACGGAAAGACGGTCAGTCTCACGCCGAAATCGAAATATAACGTCTCTACAAGCGAAGCCATTGAAAGCATTTTCAACAAAAACCAGCCTTTTGAGGGGGTTGCGAAAAAGGCGTTCGATAACGTTACCTCCATCACTCTGGAGGATAAAGGCGACTCCTTCTACATTCCGCCTCTGAAATTCATTAAGGAGTAGTCCTTTCGTATCTTGGGACGATTTCGTAAAGTGCTCTCCATACGATCTATGTGCGTATTGGAATCCATGACGATCTCCGATTGGAGAAAGTGGGAGAGATTAAAATGAAAACTGGAAAAGGGAATATGGTTTTGGCAATCGCCTTTTTGGCGGTTGTTATCTTGAGCGTGACCGGATATACATTCTGGCAAAAAGGAAAGGAGGCGGAGACGGAATTCATCATAAAGGATGATCCTCGGCAAATAAACCCCGCCGCGTCATCAACCTCCCCGCCCGAAACCTCCCAGCAATCCTCATCGGAACCGATGAAACCATCCTGCATTTACGTTCATGTGGCGGGCAATGTGGTAAAACCTGCGGTGTATCGCCTGCCGCCAGGTTCTCGCGCGATTGACGGCTTGAAAATCGCTGGCGGAGCCACACGGAATGCGAACACGGACGCTGTAAATCTCGCAGAGAAGCTTGAGGACGGTCAACAACTTTACATCCCCTCCAAGGAGGAGACTTCCGGCGTCTCTCAAACCGTCGGTCAAGCCAAACCACGGAAAAAGGACTCCAAAGGGGACCTCCGCAAAGGCGCGGATCAAGCTCAAACCCCGGTTCTAAAACTAACGGATCCGGTCAAACAGCATGTGAATATCAACTCAGCCACAAGCGAGCAGTTGCAACAATTGAAGGGAATCGGTCCGGCGATGGCGGATAGGATCATACAGTATCGAAAAAGTATCGGGAAGTTTCATTCCGCAGATCAACTGATGGACGTACAGGGAATCGGCGCGAAAAAATTCGAGCAGCTGAAACCCTTTATTCGATTGTAGAATGGCGCACAAATTGGATTCCAAAAAGAAGAAAAACTGTTCCTATTGCGGAGCCATATGCTGGGAAACGGAAACAAAGTGTTGGCAATGCGGGCGTTCCCTATCCCCTCCCCCTCAACAGGATGAATCCAAGAAAGAGAACACCTACATAACTTTTGATTCCGATCTTATTGACGCTCAAGAGGTAAAAGACACGACGGAATTCGTTCAACCTTCGGAATCCGCTCCTGTTAAGCGTGATTCCTCTCAAAGTATCGAACCTACCGAACAAGTAATGCGCCTCACCTTTTGTAAGTATTGCGGTTATCAGAATCAGGAAGGTGACGTGGAGTGCCGAAAATGCCACAAAGAATTGGAATGGGTAAGCGCGAAAACACAGATGATCGTTGAGCCCGTCAAGCGCTTTTGGGGATTTGACGTATTGGGAGCGATTTGGGTCATCCTGGGGTTTGCTGCGGTGTACAGTCGAATTTTTCTTATACACACTTCTCCGGGGCAACCTGCGGAACCTAGCGATTATCTTTGGACGGGTTTCATCGTATGCATCCCCGGAGCTTTGATATTTGTACGCCACTACTTCTCCAGGTTTTTGTTTTGGGCGATGTCCTTGATCAGCTTGTTCGTTTGGTTCGTTATTTTTGCGGTTTGGATAACGGGGCATCTCTTTGTTAGTCTGAACTTACAAGTGGGACTTATCTGGTTGGCGATCTTCAGCATTCTAACTCTATTCAGCTTTTATGTCGTACGCATGAACGATGAGTTCAACCCGCTCCTTTAAGAACTGTATATCGAGGAATCCTCAGCCAGGAAAGCGAATACCTCAATCTTTGATGGAGCAACCTGATTTTTTATATAGCCATATTAAATTCCAACGTCTAAGAATCAATATCTATGGTATGATTCAATGGATTTATATTATTGTGGATAATATGAGTGAAAAAATATGCCATTCACCACCGCTTCCGATGATCAGAATTCCAATGATCTATCCATCAATGACCCTGACGTATTAATACAACTGACTGCTGATATCAACGTTGACGGCAAATTTGGCGCTCGCACACTTAGGGTGACTGCGGATTCCGTTGATATCATAGAGCAAAACGGATTCAATAGCGTACATATTCCCATGTCGGATATTAAGAACGCTAGGCATGAACCGCTTGTGGGGGGCGGACGCCTCGAGGTCACGACGAAAAAAGGGGATATCATCCCCGTTGTGAGCTACACCCTCTCCATGGCGAACAAGTTTTCCGAAGGTGCGCGGGGAATAGAACAACTCGCCAAGGGCGAAACCTTGGCGATAAATATGAAAGAGGAGCGCATTCGCTGTCCGAAATGCGGTCGTCGGCTACCGGAGAAGGACGGCATATGCCCCGCCTGCATCAACCGCAGCGCCACTTTGATGCGCATCGCGACGTATCTCAAGCCCTATCGCAAGCAGGCGATAACATTGGCTATTCTCTCCATAGCAACCACTTCCATCAACCTTGCGCCGCCATACATTCAAGGCACCCTTATTGACACCGTCTTAAACGCCCATCATGATATCTCCCGACTCTATCTTCTAATGGGGATTTGGCTGTTAACCATGGCCGCCGGAATCGGTGTTCAGATATTCGCCGGCAGACTAGTCGCTTATCTCGGCTCGCATATCGCCGCCGATTTGAGAAGCTCTCTTTACCGTGCGGTGGAATTCCTTCAGCTTTCGTTCTTTGACAAAAAGCAGGTCGGAGCCATCGCCAGTCGTGTGACTCAGGATACGGACAGAGTATGGGGTTTTTTGGTGGATGGGGTCCCGTATTTTGTTATTAACGGTTTGCTTTTGATCGGAATTACAGGTTTCCTTTTCTGGACCAATTGGAAACTGACCCTCTGCATTCTCGCCCCGCTGCCCATCGTGATTTTAATCAGTATCATCTTTTGGAAGCCCGTATCTCAGCTATTCTATCGTGTGGGTCAAAAATGGGCGAGATTTTACATGCATCTGAATGAGTCTCTTACGGGGATCCGTGTTATCAAGGCTTTCGCCAAAGAGGACTTGGAATACGGCAAGTTCCAGATCCGCAATCAGGAGCTTAGAAACGCAGGCTTGGCTGCGGACACCCGATGGATAACCATCTTCAGCATCATGTCTTTTTTTACAAGTCTCGGGGCTCTCATTAACTGGACGGTTGGTGGATACATGGTTTATAACAAAACCATGTCCTTGGGCGATTTTTGGAAAATCAACGCCTATCTTGGATTAATATACGGACCGCTTCAATGGTTTGCTCAGGTCAACAACTGGTTCAGCAGAGCCATGGCTGGAGCTGAGAGAATATTCGAGGTGATGGACACCACTACCGAAAGCTATGGGGATCCCGGAAAGAAACATCCGATACACGGAGAAGTGACCTTTGATAACGTGCGTTTTGGATACGATAAATCTAATCCGGTTTTGAAAGGCTTGAATTTCACCGCCGAGCCAGGGGAGATGATCGGACTGGTTGGAAAAAGCGGCGCAGGAAAATCCACAACGATCAACCTACTTTGTCGGTTTTATGAACCGGACACGGGGACGATTAAAATCGATGATATTGATTACCGCGATATCTCTCTACAGGATATGCGAAGACAGATTGGGGTGGTATTGCAGGAGCCATTTTTATTCAACGGCACCATAGCCGAAAATATCGCATACGGCTCACCTGGCGCCTCAATGGATGAAATCATGGAGGCGTCGAAAGCGGCGAACGCTCATAACTTCATTCTATCCAAACCGGACGGTTACGATACGATGGTCGGCGAGCGCGGAGCCAAGCTTTCAGGCGGAGAAAAACAGAGGATATCCATCGCCCGTGCGATCCTGCACAATCCAAGAATACTGATATTGGACGAAGCCACCAGTTCCGTTGACGTGGAGACGGAAAAGCAGATTCAGGAGGCGATCGCCAGATTGATCAAAGGACGAACGACATTTGCAATTGCGCACCGTCTCTCAACTCTGCGAAACGCGAGCCGACTGATTGTGTTGGATCAAGGGCAGATCGTTGAAATGGGCACCCATGCGGAATTAATGGATAAGCACGGCGTTTTCTACAATCTTGTCGAAACGCAAAGCGCGGTGACTCAGATTATCGGGGTGGGAGGATAATGGAAATTAACAATACTTACAGTGACGGTTTGGTGCGCATCAATTTGTATCCTCAATTCACGGATATTCAGTTGCAACCAGAGGAGGATATCGCACACAAAGATGGACCGTGGGTGGTCATTCTGTATAACTGTGATTGTCATTCCTTCGAGGAGGTTACGCATCAGTTACGATTGGCTACCGGATGCAAGGTCAGTGAATCCTGGGAAATTGCAATGCAGGCGCATATGATTGGGAGAGCCATTGCATATGCGGGCGGGGAAACCGAATGCCGACGTGTGGAACGTTGCCTTCGTTCCATACGACTACAGGTGGAAATGGATATTTTTTAAAAGAGAAGCTTGTCGTTTTTTAATCCCAGATGCTCATATGCTGGGGATGTGGCGAACCTGCCGCGAGGCGTCCGATTGATGAAACCTAATTGCAGAAGATACGGCTCGCATATATCCTCGATGGTATCTCGCTCCTCCCCGAGCATGGAAGTCAACGTTTCCACGCCAACAGGTCCCCCATCGTATTTTTCGATGATTGCGCGAAGATACTTTCGATCGAAATCATCCAGTCCAAGGTCGTCTATGTGAAGCAACGCCATTGTATCCTTGACCACTTTGGTGGTTATGATTCCATTCGCTCGGACTTGAGCGTAATCACGGCATCGTTTTAATAGCCTGTTGGCAATACGAGGCGTACCTCGGGACCTTGCTGCAATCGCCATGGCTCCTTCCCTATCCACCTCGATGTTCAACAGGCTTGCCGACCGTACCACGATGGAACATAACTCCTCTGCCGAGTAAAATTCAAAATAGTGATGGATGCCGAAACGATCTCTCAACGGCGAAGAAATCAGCCCTGCGCGCGTGGTGGCGCCAATCAACGTGAACGGTGATAGATTTAATCGCATAGTTCGGGCGTTCGGACCTTTGCCAATAATCAGATCCAACGTGAAATCCTCCATGGCGGGATAGAGAATCTCCTCGACAACGCGGCTCAGTCTATGGATTTCATCAATGAATAGGATACCGCCCTTTTCCAAATTGGTAAGAATCGCTGCTAAGTCGCCGGGACGCTCGATGGCTGGTCCGGAGGTAATCCGGATGGAAGTTTGCATCTCGTTAGCACACACCAAGCTTAGAGTTGTCTTGCCAAGTCCGGGGGGACCATAAAACAACACGTGATCAATTGGCTCCTCTCTCGCGAGGGCGGCTTCGATGGCGATTTGAAGGTTGGCTTTCAAACCCTGCTGGCCTATGAACTCCTTCAAACGTTTTGGGCGGAGAGAGAGTTCGTTTTCATCCTCTTCGATTCGATTCGCGGAAATGGGGCGGTTATCCGACATGCTTGCGTCCTAAAAAAGTAATCCTCTACATTGTACCAGACAAACGTATTTAATATCGAAAAGAGGCAAGATGCGCCTCTTCTGAGTATACTAAAATAGTTAGGTGATTTCCGTATTGCCCAGATGATATTTGCAAGCGGGTGACGATCATAAAACCACTGAAATCAATATATCTAACTTCGAAACAGGATTGGAATATTATAGATGAAATACATTTTGCTTGTACCCGACGGGATGGCGGATGACCCATTGCCCGAGTTGGAACATAAGACACCCATGGAGGTGGCGCGCAAGCCTCACATGAATGAATTGGCGCTGAAGGGTCGGGTTGGCATCGTTCAGGTCACACCTGTTGGAATGTATCCAGGCAGCGATTGCGCCAACATGGCTCTGCTTGGGTACGATCCCTCTCTTTATTATACGGGTCGCGGAGCGGTGGAGGCGGCCGCAATGGGATTGCCGATGGAGGAGAAGGACGTGGCGTTTCGTTGCTCGCTGGTGAGCACCGATGCGGAGAGAATGTTGGATTACAGCGCCGGACACATCACCACCGAAGAGGCGCGTCCTTTGATCGAATTCGCCAATTCCAAGCTTGGCACAAGGGATTTGCGGCTCTTCTCGGGAGTAAGCTATCGACACATTCTGCTATGGAACAATGGACCGGTGGAACTGGAAACCTATCCGCCACACGAATACATTAACACCTTGTTGACTGAGATTCTCCCAAAAGGGGAAAGAGAGGAGAAAGTGAGGAGGTTTATTTGGGATTCCTATGAGATTCTGGATCAATTGCCGTTCAATAAAAAGCGCAAGGATGAAGGAATTCCATCTGCGAACACCCTGTGGCCTTGGTCTCAAGGCAGAATGCCTAACATGCCATCCTTCTTCTCGAAAAGAGGCTTGAAAGGCGCCGTGATATCGGCGGTGGACGTAGTAAGGGGTTTGGGAAAACTGACAGGGTTGGACATCATTAAAGTTCCAGGAGCGACAGGATATTACGACACGAACTACTTAGGCAAAGCCGAGGCGGCGATTAAAGCCTTGAACGAAAACGATTTCGTGTGGATACACGTCGAGGCTCCGGATGAAGCGGGACATGCCGGAGATATCGAAGAAAAAATCAGAGCCATCGAGAATATTGATCGGCATATTGTGGCGACAATCCGAAATCGAATGGAACATGTGAGCGAATACCGCATTCTCATTGCTCCCGACCACGCAACGCCGATAACGACTAAAGGACATAAAGCGAGCCCTGTCCCTTGGTTAATCTACGATTCCCGCATCATGTCCGCAGGACCGCACTATCCCTTCGATGAGCGAGCGAGTGAGGCGAATGCCCCATTGATCGAGGAGGGTTATCGTCTCATGGATGAGTTGCTCAAAAAGTAGATAGCTTACAGGAGGCTCCTTTCCTCAACGTACCTGCGCTCGATTGCATCGAGTAAATCGGCGTAATGCCACTGGATTTGGATGGGGATATCCAATTTGAGTCTCTCAAGAATCGGTATGGCCAGGCGCATCGCGATATGTGTTTGAACAGGTATGGATAGTTCATGGCGACGCTCGTTGAAAAGACGTATAACTTGGTACTCCTCCGGTGTGAGGTTGTCCATGGAGCCAATCTGTTGCATGAACCATTTCGTTAACGGAGAGGTGGAGGCGAATTTTCTAGCTGTGGGAAGGTCAATCATTCTTTCCTTAATGACTATGGTACCGGCGGCGAGGTCTCCCAAGCGCTTATATTCGGCGTTAAAAAAAACGCTTATGATGGCGATCCCATATGGTGGCGGTATCATGTCAACTATCCGAACGAGGTTGCGCACTATGGAGGAATAGGGATCTATCGGCCACCCTCCATCGCGCACAACCCGCAAATGAGCGATTTTTTTCCCCGGGGTTTGACCAGCCCAGAGGATTTCAAAGCAGGAATGATATCCGAAAAAGATGAAAAAGTTTACAAGAGCTAAAACCGCAAAAACCCATAATGGCGCCTCGCCGTGAAAAATCATGCTGACGGGAACGCCAAAAAGCATTGTGCCCGCCATGGACACAAGTATGATAATCGCCAACTGGATGCAAAGATCCACTGCGGCCGCTAGAAAACGAGACCCGATCCCAGCAAGTTCATAGGATATTTCTATGTTTTCGGGAGTCATAAATTGTACGAATCTGCTCATTTGCAACCTTCCTGATACTACAAGGCGGAAACAGTAAAATGGACGAAAGAGAATTTGTATCACAAAAACAAGCAGGTTGGAAAAGGCTTGATCAAATCTCCAGAAAAGCTCTCGATAATGGCGGGGTTCACGCATTATCACGCGAAGAGATACGCGAGTTGGGACCTCTTTATCGTCGCGTCTCCTCCGATCTCGCTTACGCTCGCGCTCACGCCGTGAGCAACTCGCTGAAAACGCACCTGAACACCTTGGTGGCGCAGAGTTATTCTCTCTTATATCAAACTGATACGCGCAATTGGAACGGAATGCGCAGATTTTTCACTCATGATTTTCCGCAGACCTTCCGACGTCGGATATTTTTTTTCCTGACAGCTGTCTTTTCAATGTCATTAGGGGTACTGATAGCCTATTTATTGGTGCTCCATTCAAGCAATAATATCAATATCTTCATCCCCCCGGAAAGCATGTTACATTCATCCATAAAATACTGGGAATCCGGCCATGTTTTCCACAAAACAGGTGACGGAAAATCAGCAATGTACGCCTCCACTCTCATGAGAAATAATATCCAAGTGAGTTTCGTGGCGTACGCAGGCGGAATCCTCGGAGGCATTCCCACCCTCATCATGCTATTTTACAACGGCGCCGTGCTCGGAGGACTGGTAGCGCTCATCCATAACGTGCATCAATTCGGCAATTTCTGGCCAGGCATTCTACCTCACGGCGTGGTGGAGCTTAGTGAAACCTGTATCGCCGGAGCCGCCGGATTATCCTTGGGGTGGGCTCTCCTAGTTCCAGGTGAATATAGCCGAAAGGACGCATTAAAACGCGCCAGCGCCGATAGTGTCAAGCTCGTTATTGGCGGAGTGTTTCTGCTTATTTTCGCTGGATTGGTGGAGGGTTTTATCTCCCATTCCATGTTACCAAAGAGCATAAAGCTGATATTCGGACCTCTCAGCGGGATTGCGTTGTACAGTTATCTGTTTCTCTCCGGTAGAGAGCCCAAAGTATCAAAGTAGCATCCGCTCTTTGATTTCCAGATAACGATTTACCAGAGCCGCGTTTAATTGGTCCGCCGGGGAATCCACAACCAACACACCTTTGTGCTGCAGTTCCATGGCGACCAATTTCCTGTCATCCAGCGCCTGCATGGCAACGGCTTTCTCATAGGAATCTCTCGAAGCATGGATGGGTTGTCTCGATAATCGAAGAATCCTCGTGTCCATTAATGTCACGCTTACAATCAGGTGCCTCGTTCTTAGCGATATCAACTCCTCCATAGTCTGACGTGAAGAATCCGGATCCCATAAATCCGTAAAGCATACCATCAGTGATCGCCTGCGCCAACGAGAGGAAATATAGGCGAATGCCCCCCGATAGTCCGCCTCCGCTCTCTTCGCTTCGAGATCATATAGAGCCTCCATCATGCGATACACCTGTCCCCTTCCCTTGTTCGGTGGTATCCAAGTTTGAACGGTGTCCGCGAAAACCAGCAGACCCACGCGATCATCCGAAAGACTCGCAACGTACGCAAGCATGAGTGCCGCTTTGATTGCATGCTCGATCTTAGGGTGGCCATCGATGTTGGCGTACATGGTTCTGCCTGCATCAATCACCAAAATCACGTTTTGACTGCGATCCGCTTCATATTGACGGCTAATCAGTTTCCCTCTTTTTGCGGTGGCTTTCCAATCGATGCGCCTGTATTCATCGTCAGGCAGATAGTCTCGCAAGGATTCAAACTCGCGCCCTGCTCCTGCCATGTGCGACGCACGAATGCCGATATCGTGAAGTCTTCCTCTTCGAGCCATCAAATTGAATTTGGCTGTGTCCGCAAGAGAAGGATAAACTTTGACTTTCTGGCGGGCTGTGAGTCGGAATTGTATTTGAAGAAACCTGAGAGGACCGGGTATCTTGCCCCATATGTCGCCGAATTCAAAGCACCCACGTTGATTTGGGGTAACCTCGTAAACTACTGTGACCATCTGGTTTGGAGGGAGATACACCACCTCCTGTATGATGTCTTGAGATAACTCCTTGGGTGGGTAATCTCGAATCAAGAGATGATAACCACGATTTCCCGGATTGCGAATGTGCAATTTAACCTCGGCGGTCAATCCGATTGAGAGTGTGGGTTCCACTTCGCGAACGATGTTTATTTGAGAGGGCCGAATGATCGCAAACGCATCTATCAGCGTGAGCAGAAGCAATATGATATCCAGTATATAAGACAAATACTCGGCTCTCCTGAAATGGATGCTGAATATCAATGGAATAGCAGCGATGAGAAGATACACGAACCATCTTGCCGTTAATGTGGTGATAAGATGAATCGATTCCTTGGAATTGGATGCATTATTGAAGAGTCGGTTTCTCATGAGGGTTATTTTATTGGAGTGACGCCTCTTTCGCCCATATCTGTTTTCCCGGCCCGAATAGTTCTCTCCATTTGGATGACGGAAGGGAGACGACGAATCCGCCGACAGAGTTTTGAATCTTGCATCCCTTGGAGGGCGAAATCCGCACGGTTTGATCCATGGACGTTGTGACAAAGAACTTCCCGGCGGGTAAAAAGACCCATCCTTTTGATTTCGGAAGATTGATCGAGAAGCGATCCAGACACGTTAAATAAGACGTCAAAGCTTGCAGAAAATCCATACCCGAATGGGCGCCCGTAGAGGTTTGCGGCAGGTAATCAAGCATTTTGAAAATAGTGTCGCTGCCCCATGTCTGATCAGCATAAAGGATAAGGCCCGTAAATGCATCCATGCCCACATGATCCCGTCGCTTAAGCATGGGAATGTCGGGACCTATTTCCCGCATGCTGTCCAGCAAAGGGGAGATTTGCAAACTACGGTATTCCTCGAGATCCGATGCGGAGGCGAATGAATATCCGTCAAGGGGGATGATCCCCTTCTCGGCATCCTCCCCAATCCACATATTAAAAAGTCTCTCCCCAAGAATGCCGTTCGCCCAACTTTCCGGATCGGTGTATCCGGACGCGGAAGGAAGAAGGTAATGCCCATACTCATGAGCCAACTCCCTGTTCCATTCCATAGGGGCTCGCGTTGCAGGATAATCATAGATGTAAATGTTATTTCTGAACTGTTCCCCCCCGGGAGAGCCGGAATTTGTGAGCCAAACGTTCACCGGTGTTCGGCGCAGATTGGCGCATATGGTTCCGAAATGATTGCTGGCGACTCGCCATAGAAGAGCATAGAATTTGCCCACTCTGCAGGCGAAAACTTTGCCATCCTCGTCGGTTGTATGGATGACATACCTCAAGCTGTACAGGTCATTATCATTCATGTAGACATAGCAGGATGTATCAAACGGTCTATTGTATTGAGGATCATAAGATATCTTCAATTTCAGAGGGATGTATATGCCACCATCCACTGGAGGTGGGAGAAGAATACGCTGACCGGGTAATTGATCCCAATCCTCACGCAATGCGCTGTCCGGAGGCGTGGCAGTTGCCTTTGACGTCATCAGCGCGCATAAGGCGCAAATGGTGATAATAAGGCAAATACACGGCAGGAACCTAATTGATTTAACGACATGTTTTCTTCGCATGATCTCTCTAAATACGAGTAATCACCAATATTTGCAGGCGATCGTGGATGGTGCACTTAATGACAATGAAGATCGGCTTACAATGACTTTGAAATCCCCATTCCTAATTGATTCTTGAAAAATCGTCCGATATCCATGTTTCTTGAATCATCCCTAACCTGGCATAGCCAGAACCAAAGAGGAAATCCGGCATTGCCGTCGTAATTAGTTATACAACACATTTGCCTTTAGTGCGTATAAACTCGATCTCAAGGCCGTTCTCTTGTGCGAGTTGCTCTGCATTCCGGCGCAACTCGTCACGGAGCGGCTCGGTGAACCGAGG
>JAJZOL010000090.1 GCA_021811565.1 bacterium
TGCGATCTTTGAGATGATACAAAAACTCGGAAACGTGCCTGAACCGGAAATGTACCGCACATTCAACATGGGAATCGGCTACGTATTGATCATGGAACAAGCTGCCGCCATGGAGGCGATCGCGCGATTGACTACGGCGGGCGAAGTGGCGGGGCTCATCGGTGAAGTGCATCGCGGCGTGCACGAGGTTGACATTATATAGGAGGGACGATTCGACTTTTATTATGATTGATAACGGAAATGGTACGGTGACGATGGAAAAAGCGGGGGGGAATAAACCGACAACCCGCAGCGTCACCGCTCTTTTATGGGACATAGACGGTACGCTCATAGACACTACCGATTTGGTGATCAGTGGTCTGGACCATGTGTATCGTAAGTTTATCGGAAAAACACTGCCCTACGACGAGATACGGGCGTTGGTCGGTATTCCTTTGTTCAAGCAATTGCAAATCTTCGGCGATTTCGCCTCCATTGGAACCACGCAAGTCGAGATGGAAAGAGAGTTTATCCGGTTCTGGGAGGAGAGGAAGGATCAGGAAAAAGTTTTAACAGTCGTAACCGATACTCTCATTCGAGGTTTTCAAGCGGGGATCAAGACGGGATTGGTGACTTCAAAGAACCTCTGTGAAATCTCCAACACACTTCCTCGCTTGGGGATCGCCGATTATTTGGATTGCGTGATCAGTGCGGATGATGTTCGCAACCCCAAACCTGACCCCGAAGGAATTCTTTTGGCTTTGAGAAGAATGGGAGTAAAGCCTGAAGACGCCATATTCATAGGGGATTCCGTTTATGACATGCGTGCTGGAAAAGACGCCGGGGTTCGACGCTGTGCGGTTACATGGGGAGCGGCAAGCAAAAAGGATTTAATTACGGAAGCACCCGATATAATCTGCGATAATCAAATGGATCTAAGACGTTTACTAGACATTCCGTAATGCGGATATCCCATCAATCATATCGCACCGAGAGAAAGACAGCATAAGATGCTCAGCGTCAAGACCAATCCGCTTAAATTTCATCTTCCAGTTTTCGATGGCCCTTTGGATTTACTGCTGCATCTCATCCGAGAGAACAAAGTGGATATCTATGATATCCCCATCGCAGATATCACACAACAGTATTTGGATTTTCTATCCTTGATGGAATCGCTGGACCTTGCTATCGCAGGAGAGTATCTTGTGATGGCGGCGACTTTGATGGAGATCAAGTCGCGAATGTTGCTTCCCCAGGCTCCATCTCAAAATCCCGAAGACGAGGAGGAGGATCCCCGCCAGGAGTTGGTTCAGCGACTGTTGGAATATCGAAAGTTTCAGGCGACAGTGGACACGCTGGAGGGATGGGAGGAATATCGCAAGCTACTCTATTTCCGAGGGGCATTGGAGAACCCGGAGGATTACTTCCTGCCAATGGAAGCGGGGGATATCAGCTTGAACGAACTCCAGGAAGCATTGAAAAGGGCTTTGCTTTCAGCAGGGGTACAAGAGGAGAAGGTCACTGCTGTCACCCCTCGAAGAAGAGTCAGTCTGAGGATGAAAATGGCGGAATTGCTGAGAAAGGTGCGATCATGCCCCGAAGGATTGCCGTTCGATTCGATGATTGAACACCCAGCCTATCTGTATGATATCGTTCTCCTTTTTCTCGCCCTGCTTGAATTAGTGCGACAAGGGACGTTGAGAGCGGAACAGGAGACCACCGAAGATGGTATTATTCTGCATATGCGAGAGGATGCCGTATGAACCTATCGTCCGCCATTGAATGTCTACTCTTTGTGGCGGGGGAACCGCTAAACCTGCAGGACATGGCTCGCGCATTGCAATGTGATGAATACACCGCCGAGGAGGCTTTGCGCGAACTCCAGTTGCGGCTTGGCGAGAGCGGAAGCGGTCTGCAGGTGGTAAGCATCGCAGGGGGATGGCAACTCGCCACGCGCATGGAATACTCCGAAACAATCGGACGCCTTGTCACGCGTAACGGCGGCAAACTGTCTCACGCGGCATTGGAGACCCTTGCGATCATCGCGTACCGGCAGCCTATCACCATCCCGGAGATAGAAGCGGTGCGAGGGGTTTCCGCAAGCGGAGTGGTCAAATCCCTTCAGGAGAAAAGACTTGTGGCGGAAGTCGGACGAAAACAGACCATCGGCAGACCAATCCTATACGCGACCACGCAGGAATTCCTGCACTATTTCGCCATATCGAGCCTTGAGGAGCTTCCCGTTCTTGAGAATTTCGAACCGGAGGAGAGCGACACCGCAGGCGGGCTCTTGGCCAACGCCGCTTTGGCGGAAGCCTCTTCGGAAACCAGCCAGGAAGCTATTTATCCAGATACCCCTTGATCACCGGAGAAATCAACGCCGCCATATACGCCTGCCCGTAAACATTCGGATGAACGTTCGCACCGTATAACTGAGACGCAAGCGTATTGGATACCGACACACCAAAATCGATCAGGATACATTTTCTATCTTGCGGATGCGTGGATTTATACCCCTCATATCCTTTTTTCAGGACATTCGCATAGATGTTTCCAGTCGGGTATATCTGGGGATTGTGCAACCCAAGAGGAGTTAATACGAATATCCACGCCTTAGGCGCAGCCTTGCGCAATGCGACTAACGCTTGGGTTATCGAGGCTTGCGTATCGCTTTTATTCGCTCCCGCTCCGTTTTCATTTGTAATGTAATTGATCAATATCGCCGCAGGTGCCGTATTTATCGAGCCATATGCGCTAATATGTCCTTGAGAATCGAGCAGACTCGTGGAGCCATCAATTTTATTCCACCTGGAAAGTGTGTTATAATCGCCGCCTTCTCCATTATCGCTATGGGTGATGATGTAATATCCCGGCACATCGCCCGTAGCGTCGCCCGGACGAAGCCAGCCGGAATACCCGCATGCACTGATACTGTAATCCCACCCCATGGAGGCTTTCAACCCCTCGCCCACCAGATGGGAGTAGTCGGCGATGTTCGAATCCCTGCCGTTATTCGCCATGATCCCCTCGGTGATGGAGTCGCCTATGATCAAAATCCAATTTTTCATCGCCGGAGCTATGCCGGGAACGGAGTTCGGACCAAGCTGGATGCCTGAAACCCGCACGATATTCGTTCCATATCCGCCATTCACCCAGCGATCCCTCTGCTCGGTATTGCGGACGTAAACGATGAGCGTATGATCCCCCGCTCCGTTAACGGGTATGGTCAATTCGCCTTGCGGAGCCGTGGTCGGGATAGGCGTATCATCCGTGAACGAACCGTCCAAAGAGTAGGAAAGATTTCCGGCTGGAGCCAGACCGGTGTTATCGAACAGAATGGAGATGGAGGAAGTTGGAGCCGTTGTTGACCACACGCATGTGAAGTAAGCCCCGCTATTCCATGTCTGCCGATAAAGATCTCCGCCTCGTCCCTTATCCCCGCTCCAGTTTCCAGGCGAGAAGCGAATCGCGGGGGATGTTACTTGCAGTATCGTTCCACCCGCAGGCGATGTTTGTGCGCTGGCGTTGCGATACGATGCAATCGCAGCGACAAGAGCAATGACACATATTCCCAAGATATTTCGTTTGATGATAGATCTCATGCTCATTCTTGAACCTCCGCCTGTCCCATGACGCGAGCCACGGGCTTATCCATTGTCAATTCGATAATTGTATCCGTGTCAAGGTCGGATTCCTCGGGGATTTCAAACTCCATGCGCCCGTCCGGTAATGTGGTTGCCATATATGCGGCGTTTGAAATGCAATGGTTTATAAGCACCTTGCCGTTCAGCGGGGGCAAGATGATCTTACGAACAGAGTGAAAGAGATGCAGATAAATGATATTGTCCACATACATCGCACCGCCCCAGGCTCCGCTCGGAAATGGCCCTCCGCGCATTCCGTATATCGCCTTCCCATATTTGCGCAACCAATCGCCAACCTGATTCAACACATTAACCTCTCTCGGGTCGATCCGCCCGTCCGGCATCGGTCCAACTCCCAGCATCAGATTGCCATTCCCTGCGGCGCATTCCACCAATGAATGGATTACGTCGTCGAAACTCATCACCTTTCCGCTCGGATCCCAAGAAAACTGGGAGTCCGAAAGGGGAATACACGATTCCCACGGACGGTCAGGCTGATACTTTCCGATGGCTTTTTCCACCGTATCGAAATCACCTGCAAGCTGAGGATATTTGCCTGTTTGATCGAAAGCGCAACATCGGTTATTGGTGATGATACCCTGCTGGAGCTTGTGAATCAAGGCGAGGAACTTGTCCGCGTGCCAATAGGAGAGCGAGTCCCCCTTTCCGAAGTGATCCCACCACATGATATCCACTTTGCCGTAGTGTGTAAGCAATTCCGTAATCTGGTCCGTCATATATTGCTCATACTTGGAATCGTTTCCCGCTCCATAGTCCGGATTGTGCCAATCCCGAGGGGAGTAGCATACACCGAAACGGATCCCTGCCGCATGACAGGCGTCTGCAAGTTGTTTAACGATATCGCGCTTATAGGGGGTTTGCGCGATGGTATAGGTGGATACCTTGCTGTCCCACATCGAAAAGCCGTCACGATGCTTGCAGACCATAACGATATATTTCATGCCCGCGTTTTTTGCAATTTTCACCCAATCCTTCGCGTTGAACTTAGTCGGATTGAACTGCTTATAAAGGTTGTCATACGCAGGATCCTCCACGTAGCCCGCCGGATCGCCGGTGGTGTCCAATGGCTTCGATCCTTTCCGCGACCAACTTATTTCCTTTCCGGTAATGCTGCCCGGTCCGAAGTCTATAAACATGCCGAAGCGGGCATCCTTCCACCATGTCATCTTATTCGGCGGTTTACGTGGCTCATGTATTGGAGGGGAGGGTTTAACCGGAACGGGCTTGTCGGATTTGGCGGGTTGGGGTTTTCCCTGCGGCGTTGAAACAACAAGCGGGGTCATTGCGAGAAACAAGAAGAGTTGCGCCCAGGATTGCATCCAAGATAACCTTTCCATTGATTCGTAAAGCGAAACGAAATCAACCGGCAATTATTACCATATTATTTCAGTGCGTGTCCATTGGAAAGCAAATACCTTAATCCTCGATTAAAAATATTATTTCATGCAGGAAATGAGCGTGCAAATGTCGAATATATCATCATCCGGGAGGTGCATATATCAATGGCAAAGACACGACTATCACTCTATTCATCATACTATCCGGACACCAGGGTGGATTCCGCTGCGGTGACCAACTATGGCGGGATATTTCCATATCTGGATTTGATGCTTCTAACCGGCCTTTCCAAATCAGCCGACGATCTGTTGCCCGGTTCCCATTTGAATGGCTGGCGCCCATCTCAGTATCTGAGCGCTTTGCTTGCAATGAACCTGACGGGAGGTGACTGCGTGGACGACCTTGCGAAGCTGGAAAGTGACGCGGGAATTGAGCTGTACATGTCCGTGATCAGCCATTCCATCGGTGCGGATTCCAAGCGTTTCAGGCGTGGCGGGGATCGCTCATTTCCTTCATTGACCTCCATGCGCGAGTGGCTGGAGAATTATCACAACGATGAGGAGGATGGCAAACGCGGCTACGGCTCCGCCTTCATCCCTTCACCCAATGATGCTCTGAGGGGTTTGCGGGAGGTCAACCGTCGTTTTGCGAGCGTTGCGCATGATCTGATGCAAAAACGCGGTGACAGATGCGTAAGCCGCGCCACATTGGAGATTGACGCGACCTTCGTGGAGACGCAGAAGCGTGATGCGTTGCGCTGTTACAAGAAGTTCGACGCCTATTCGGGTCTAACGGTACGCTGGAACGAGACGGGAATGGTGATATGGGAGGAACTGCGCGATGGGAATGTTCCCCCTTCGTATCGTAACGCGGAGGCTCTGGAGGAGTCAATACGCTGGCTGAACGAGAAACGGGGGGTGAAGGATATATGGGTGCGCAGTGATTCGGCGGCCCACCAGGCGGATGTGCTGCGGACGCTTTCGGAATGGAAGATGGCGGGGGAGGCGTGTCCGGTGAAGTTCGCGATAGGCTACGTGAAATCCCGAGAGTTTCGCGAGGCGGTTCAAAAGGTTCCGAATGGGGAGTGGACGTCCATGGGCGAAGACCGTGCTTGTTCCCGGTATGAGGTTGCGGAAGTGACGTACGTTTCGAACAAGGAAGCTTTGATGAAGGCGCCACCGTTCCGTCACATAGTGGTTCGCAGGGCCTGCGAGCAGGGGACGCTTCCCGGTCTTGGAGCGCGCGAGGATGAGTCCGGGGATGAGGAGACGATGGAGATCAGAGGGCGCAGCTATCATATTCATGCGATCGTATCCAACATAGAGGGATGGTCCGCCCGGGAGATCGCCGAATGGCGCAATGAACGTTGCGGTCATGGCGAAGCGGTTCACAGCATACTGAAAAGCGACCTTGCCGGCGGTCAGCTTCCCTCGAACCGTTTCGGGGTGAACGCCGCATGGTGGAGCATCGTGGTTTTGGCGCACAATCTGCATGCTTTGCTGGAGATGCTGGCTCTTCCCACGAATTTGGTTGGAAGTCGGTTTAAGCGACTGCGTTTTCATCTGATAAACGTTCCTGCGCGTCTTGTGCTGCATTCTCGGCGTTGCATGGTGCGTTATTTCCAGCCGGCGGCGTGGCGGATTGTGCGCGACATACGGATTGCGCTTGAGGCGTTTTCGCCTTCGAAGGGGTTAATCGCTTCCGCATCCATGTAGTTGATGCATAAATCAATCAAGTTGGGTTGGATTCGTCATGGAAGGAGGTGAAATATGGACATGGAAGGATCGCAAGGGTCGATGTGATGGACTGAATCACGCCATCCCTGTGTAAAACCGCAGTGAAATTGCTATGACAGATCACTCCGCCGGTTAAAAACGCTGGAATCCCGGACTTGAAAGACACTAACGATTTTTTAATCGAGGATTAAGGAAATAGGATGCATGATGTCGATGAATATTTCGGAAAGAAAAAAAACACAGTCAAATATGGAGAAATATCAATGACGGGATGAAATAGGTTGCGAAAATCAACGCACCTCATTCGCCATCGCACTGCATCCACACGCATATGTTCTCGAACAACATTGAAATCCATATTTATGGGCGACCACATCGATTGATTCAACATCCGGTAGATTGAGTATAATGCGATGGTGCACAGGTGTTGGTCGTTACAGCATGGCGGGCATATTCGATGGATGCTTCGTCGACGGTACGTTGCGGGCAATCACCCCCACTCAAACATCTATAAACGAGCATCCAATAGGCATTATTCCAGAAATGCAAATGATAGGAACGGATATGTTATACGGTATCCCATCTGCTCTGAACATTGTAATGAAATGGCGGATAAAGGATTAAGAAGAATCATTATAAAGTATACGAAATGAAATATTTGTTTTTATCGAAAAAAGGTATTATGGTACATAACCAACCTTCAACAAGATACCTAATAAGGTGTGTGATTTGTCCAAAAATTCCAGATATCCACTTTTTGATCACAGTTATAAGGACGAACCGGTATTCCTTCCCGGAAATATGCTTGAACTTGCAAGATTACAAAAGAACCTACCACCAATGGTGGCGCCGAAAGGATGCCTGCTCGACTTTGACGGCGAACTGATAGATTTCCTTATGGTAAATGGCGAGGCAGCTTTGGAATCCTCCTGGCCTTGTTTTCACACTCATCTTTACCGGTGGCGATTTAACGGACAGGATTATGGAATCATTGGCGGTACGGTCGGCGCTTCATTCGCCGTCCTTGTTTCGGAGGAACTCTTTGCTCTGGGTTGCCAGTCACTTGTCACAATTTCATCCGCTGGGTTAATTTCTGATAATCTCCATCCGCCTTTCTTCCTATTGATAGAGGAGGCGTTAAGAGACGAAGGGACAAGTTACCACTATCTTCCCCCTGCGCGTTTCGCACAGGCGGATCATCTCCTCGTGGATACTGTCGCTCAACAATTGAGAGAGAATGGATTGCCGGTCATAAGGGGAAAATCCTGGACCACCGACGCACCCTTCCGCGAGACATCAAATACAATTCATGCAAGACAAGAGGAAGGAATTATAGCTGTGGAAATGGAAGCCTCCGCTTTACTGGCAATGGCTGAGGCTCTTGATAAACGAGTCATATGCATCTCTCACATCACTAACTCGATGGCTACAAGAAATGATGATTTTGAAAAAGGCGGTAATGACGGCAAGGAAACCGCTCTGAAAATTTGCAGCACAGCACTTGCCATGTCGTTGGAATATGGGAAAGGATCGCTTCATGAAAGTCCGTGAAAGTGGCATGCCCCATGAGGAGATGTGGCGCGACTTCTTTGATCCGATGAAGGTGTTGAGCATCTTCGGGCTGGATAAGGGAGTGGGTGATATGGTGGAATTCGGATGTGGTTATGGCACTTTTACCCTTCCAGCCGCAAGAATGGCTCAAGGTGTCGTATATGCTTTGGATATTGAACCGGAGATGACAACTATAGTCCTGCAAAAATGTCTTGAAGCCAACATTAGCAACGTTGAGGTGCTTATCCGCGATTTCGTGGCGGAAGGAACCGGACTTGCAAACAATACCATGGACGCGGCGCTTCTTTTCAATATTCTGCACCATGAAGAACCGGCAGAGATGATGAAGGAGGCTTTTCGCGTGCTAAAGCCCGATGGTATCTTGGCGGTAATTCATTGGAATTACGATTCCTCCACCCCTCGTGGTCCATCAATGGCGATACGTCCTAGCCCGGAACAGTGTATCGAATGGGGAAAGGAGGTTGGTTTTCAATTCCGAGAGACGGGTCGTTATAATTTGCCACCGTATCATTACGGTCTGCTTTTTCGCAAACCTTCATCCCCCTAAGTTTGCCGGAGATCATTTCTATATAAGACATGTAATTTCAATATTCGCTTCATGGATCGTCAATCGAGCGTAAAATGCGCTTCCAACAGAACGTTTGATGGAATATCGCAATTGCCTCAATAAATTACAACTTAATCATGCATGGTTTTGATAAATAGGATATTATTAACTGAGGTAATTGCAAAATTTAGAAAATAAGGCTAATATCGCTCATTTCACGCTCGGCGAAATACCTGAAATGCGAATTTTGCAATTACCTTTTTTAAACATATGAAAGCTGAATGGGATTGTTCATGAAAAGGATCATAATCGTTGGGGGGTCTTTCGGCGGATTGACTGCGGCGTTCCGACTCAAAGACAAACTTGGCGCGCACGCAGATATTACGTTGATCTCTGATAACGAAATATTCACCTTCACGCCATCGCTCCCATGGGTTGCGATGGGATGGAAAAATCCAGAGAAGATCATATTCGATATTCGACGTCCCTTACAGAGAAAAAACATTCATTTTCTGCTTGGGGAGGTGACCCTTTTTGATTTAAACCGGCAAATGGTTGAGGTTGCCGGGAGGGTGGAGCATTACGATCACTTACTGATAGCCACCGGCTCCGACTTGGATTTTCATGCAATCCCCGGTTTAGGTCCTGACGCCCACACTCACTCCATTCTCACGATGAATCACACTTTGTCGGCGAAGGAGAGACTTTCGCATGTGTTATCCGCCGATAAAGGGAATATCGTTATCGGATGCACTCAGGGAGCGAGTTGCCTGGGACCAGCATACGAGCTAATCATGATGATTGATATGGAGCTGAGGCGAAAAAGAAAACGGCATAATTTCAATATTCATTTCATCACACCGGAACCGTTTCTTGGGCATTTTGGAATAGGCGGAGCCGGCAAGGCTCAAAGGTTGATTGAAGATGATTTTCTCGACAAAGATATTCAATTTCATTTGAACGCTCAAGTTGAGGAGGTCACTATTGAGAGTATCCTGTTAAAGGATGGTTCCTGTATCCCGCAGGATTTTAGCATGATTGTGCCCCCTTTTCTTGGAGTTTCGGCGGTACGCAAATCAGAGGGATTGGGAAATCCCAAAGGGTTCATACCGGTTGATGACGGATATCGGCATGCCAATGAAGCGATCCATGCTGTCGGAGTTGCGGTTGCGATAGCGCCTCCGTACCCTACATCCGTCCCTGTCGGCGTTCCCAAAACAGGAAATATGACCATCCAAATGGCGAACATCGCCGTTGAAGACATTATCTCAACAATACAAAACAAACCCAGACCCATTCATTCCCCCTTATCCGTCACCTGTATCGCCGACCAGGGAAATACCGCTTTGTACTTTACCGTCTCTCCCGTTTTACCACCAAGGCAGAAAATTTTCACCAGGAAAGCGGTTTGGGCGCATATGCTAAAACTGGGATTGGAGCGTTATGAGATGTGGCGGATGAGCAACGGATTTTCCAGTTTGCCTGGATAACCATTTCGTGCATGCAATATCAGGCATTTTTCGGATTCCCAATAGACGGTGGGTTCCTCTGACGGATCGGAAATTGAATTCGTTCGGGAGGCATCTCATGGATGATCCAAACATGAATCGCTCGGAAAGAGAGGACGATTGCATTTCATTTGGACAAATATGGGGGACAAGAATTTGACAAAGTATTCAAGTATATTCTATAATAGTTGAATTATGCATACGGATACCGAACGTAAGTTCAAAGACAAGCTCTACGAGCAGTTCGCACGCATCGGAAAATCCCTATCCAATCCTCATCGATTGGAAATTCTTGAATTATTGGCGGAAGGGGAGCGGTGCGTGGAGGATATCGCCGAAATCACTGGGACTTCGATTGCTAATGCATCCCAGCATTTAGGGGTGTTGCGCGCATCTAGAATGGTTGAAATCAGACGCATCGGTAATAATATATATTATCGCCTAGCGGATGAAAAGGTATTTTATCTCCTTCAGTCTTTGCGTGCATTGGGAGAGACAAGGTTTGCGGAAATTGATCGAATCACTCGAGATTATCTTAAGGATCGAACCTCTCTTCGAGCGGTGACTGCGGGGGAGCTTGCAGACGAGCTCATGAATGGCAATGTAATTCTTCTTGATGTGCGCCCAGTGGAGGAGTTTCAAGAGGGGCATATTCAAGGCGCCTTATCAATGCCCATGGAGACGATAGAAAATCACCTAAATCACCTTCCCAAAAATAGAGAGATCGTCGCTTATTGCCGTGGCCCTTATTGTGTACTCTCCGATCATGTTGTTGCATACCTAAACGCACAGGGGTATTCGGCAAGCCGGTTATCGGATGGATATCCGGAATGGAAATGGCGGGGATTTCCAGTGGAAATCGAAGAAAAAGGATCGATGCATAATTGTAAAATACGACACGCTGATATTCGTCAAGAGGGAGATATGCGATAGAATCCCTTTTCGATGAATATTGCGAACCATGATTTTGGGATGAACGATATCACGAATTCACAATGCATTATTATCAATGAAAGGAATGAAAACGAAATGATCGTCACATTGCTACTCAACGACGCACCATACGGTACGGAGAAAAGCTACAACGCCTTGCGTTTGGCGATGGCGTTGCAAAAGGAACAACCCGACACGGAGGTGCGCGTTTTCCTGATGGCGGACGCCGTTGGCTGTGCTCTGCCAAACCAAGTAACCCCGCAAGGTTATTACAACATTGAACGAATGATCCGATCAGTTATCGCAAAAAAAGGTGTTGTTCGCTTGTGCGGCACATGCGCGGATGCCCGTGGCATAAAAGGGGTTCCGTTGATAGAAGGAGCGGAATTGGGTTCCATGGCGGAACTCGCGCAATGGACAGTGGAATCGGACAAGATGGTGGTCTTCTAATCTCTTTGCAGGAAAATCATAGCTGTGCGTACAAAGTGGAATGAATTTCGTATAGTGCATCGTAAGATATTTCTATTTGTCTTTTGCAACACCCTTACAAGCGACTCCTTTTGAAAGGATAAAGATCATGCGAAAGCCTGTTGTGATTATCATCTCCTCATTGGCGGTGGTTCTGGCCATCGGCGCCGCCATCGCAGCGAAAACCGTGCGCATGGCATCCGTGACACCAAATATGGGCGCATCGTCGACTACGCTCTCTCATCCCATGAACAACCAAGTGGTCAATCCAAACACGCAGGGAACCATCCCATTCGCGCCTCCTCCGATGCCGGGACAGATGGGCGGGCCTCAAAACATGCCCAATCCAATGATGGGGGGCGGCATGAACATGGGACCCGGTATGATGCCGATGATGAACCCTGTTATCAACATTCCCGCCGCGATCACCACCGCGCGTGACGGCTCAGTGTATGTATTGCGCGGTAACACCTTGTATAAATACTCTGCGGACCTCAATCTGCAGAAGAGCGTGGATCTGCCTGGCGCCGCTCCTCAGAACCAGCAACCAGGAATCACACCCATGCAAAACGGCGCCCCGTATCGCCCGATGGGGACGCGTTAATAGATGCGGACGGACGCGGAAGTGAGTAATCAGGTGGGAGGGTTCCTGCCCAGCGCCTTGGCTCCAGGGGACTCCATTGCGCTGATCGCCCCGGCAGGAAGAGTGAACCGTGACGCGTTGGATGCCGGAGCGGAGGCGCTCCGCGCAAGGGGATTGAAAGTAAAAGTGGGGGCTCATGTTCTGGACGCTTACGGTCACATGGCTGGTACCGACCGGGACAGAGCCTCCGACTTAATGAACGCTTTCCTGAACCCGAATATCAAAGGAATCTTTTGCGCGAGGGGCGGAGCAGGATCCGCCAGAATCATCCCTTATTTGGAGATGTCGGCTCTCGCCTCGCACCCAAAAGTCTTCGTGGGTTACAGCGACATCACCGCTTTGCATATGGCTTTTGCGCATTACGCAAAATGGCCCACATTCTACGGCCCGATGGCGGCAACCGAGACGGAGTGTTGCAGGAATGACGACTGTTTTGGCACTCTCTGGGGTCTTGTAAGCGATGCGCACCCGGCGGGGGAGCTTCCAATCCCTAAGAACTCTCCCCCTATGCGCACTCTAGTGTCTGGAATCGCCGAAGGCGCACTGCTGGGAGGGACCTTGTGCGTGTTGGAAAGTTGCATCGGCGCCTCCTACTTCCCCGATTTTACCGGAAAAATCCTTGCGCTGGAGGATACAGCCGAGCCTCCATGGCGAGTGGATCGCATGCTCACCCATTTGGAGCACGCGGGAATCCTCGAGAAGGCGGCGGGTTTCCTTATCGGCAAACTTTCGGATCAGGAGGATGACCCGCTTTACACAGAGGATTTACCGATTTTGCAATCCCTTAAAGATCATCTGGCGGGACTTGGCAAGCCTGTTCTGTACGGATATCCATTCGGACACTTGGATCAGCCGGTAACGCTTCCCATGAATTGCCTAGTTCGATTGGATGCAGATCATCATACCCTCGACATCCTGAAGCCCGCCGTTGGATAACTGATGATAACCACAGCCGTTGTAGCTTTGCACCGCATTATAATCCACTCCCGCAAACAAAGTAGATAAAAATATTTTCATAATAGAGCTTGACATAAAAACTATGTCATGTTATATTTATATCATAGCAGTCATAGCGCAGGATTCCGAGACGATCCCCAATAAGGTGAGTGATTTGATATCTCTTCATTTAGATCCCTTATCCAAAAGCCCCTTATACGAGCAGATTGTGGAGCAGGTTGAGGAGGCGATACGACGCAAACAGCTTCAAGACGGAAGTGTTTTATGGTCGGCGAGGAAAATCGCCTCTCATTACCATATCTCCTATCAAACCGCCGAAAGGGCGTTAAAGGAGTTGGCTCGCAGAGGGTTGGTTCAACGCTCGGTGGCTCGGGGAACGGTGATTGCAATAAATGGGGATGGAAGCAAACCCAAGCCAACCAGCAAGCACAAGGTGATCGCCTTGATTAATTGCTGGCAGGTTTGGGGATCGAGGCCCACCTACACGATAGCGGAATTGGAAATGCTGCAGGCATCCGCCCACGCGCTAAGCGCAAAGCTCTGGGGAATGCTCATGACCACGCTTGGCAGCGGAGACGCCTCCAAGAAGTTTTCCGTGGAGTCGCTGGCGGAGTGGTGTCGATTGGGGAAGATAGACGGAGCCATCGTGTTTGGGAACATGCCCGAAAGAGGTCTGGAATGGCTTACGGAGCAAGGATATGCGGTGGTGGTGGCCGATTATGAGCCCTCCTTGCCAATCCCGCGAGTGGTGCATGATAACTACGGCGGAATGAAAATGGCGGTGAACCACTTAATTGAGTTGGGACATCGGAGAATTGCGTTTATATATTCATTGCATCCATATCATTATGGTATACGGAGAAACGCCTACCTGGATACCCTGAACGAAAACGACATCGAGGTGGACCCGGAACTGGTCGTTTGCGAACGACGCAAAGGTCCGACGGTGTGCGACGCCTTAAACCTATGGCTAAACATGCCAATGGATAAACGACCTACCGCTATCGCTGCGGGGTCTGATATTCTGGCGGCGAAGCTACTGCAGATTTTACAGGAAAAGGGGATCAGAGTGCCCGACCATTTTTCACTGACAGGCTATGATGACGAAACGTTCGTAACGATGCTTGATCCGCCTCTCACCACCTTGAGGGTGTCATGGCAGGAGATGGGCAGAACCGCAGCGGAGATGTTACTCAACATTTTGGAGGGTTCGGAACATGCATCCTCGCAGGACGGAGAAATAAAACGAGTCGTGATACCAACTAGCCTGATCATTCGCCAATCAACCATACCTTATCACACCGATATGCGTGAAGAGTATGGCGTTATGATACAAGAATGCAAGGATTGATTTCACATGAAATACCAGAAAGGAGTCGAACGCCTATGATTTAAAACTTTTACAAAGTGGAGATTTTGTAACTTTTCTAATTCTCAACAAAGGGAGGTTCTTGAAAGTGAGAAGAACAAGAAGCGGTTTTACGTTAATAGAATTGCTAGTAGTTATTGCTATTATTGCAATATTAGCGGCTATTCTATTCCCGGTATTCGCCCAGGCAAGAGGCAAGGCGCAACAGATATCGTGTATCTCTAATGTCAAAGAGATCGGTCTTGGATTGCTGATGTATTCGCAGGACTATGATGAAGCGATCATGAACAGCCCCGATAACAATGCAGGAGGGGGCGGACCGGATACCAACCCTGCGGATTTCAATTGCTGGTACGATTGGATACAGCCTTATATGAAATCCTACCAGATTCTTCGATGTCCCAGTTACACCGGACCTTTCCCGGAACCTGACGGGTGGGGGGTTGCCGGAAGGTACATGCACTCCACATACGCCATTAGCGGTCATATGATCTGGGATTTAAATGGAATGCTGGCGGGATTGAAAGTGCCGGCACAGACAATGATGGTTGCCGAAACCCCTGGTGGTGTCACTTGGTTTGATGATTTCGGACCGGGTTGGACATGCCCGGATATTTTGGAATGGAACGGACAGAACCATTTCGTCACTCAGCAACCCGGGCAGCAGGATGATTGGGGCGATCAGGGTATCAGCGCCTCAATTTCCGTCGTAGCCGCGGACGGGCATGCAAAATCCGTACAGATGTCCAATGTGCGCGGCGGTGGAGTGATCATAAATTCCAACGGCAAGATACAGGAGCCTGGCTGGGGCGGGATGTATTGCAAGCCTTTGGAAGATCAATAAAATGTATTAAGGAGGATCGCGGTGAAATTAAAAAATATTCACCCGGCGGTGGTGATCGCGGCGGTAGTAATAATAGTGATTATCGCGGTTGTGATTGGCGC
>JAJZOL010000039.1 GCA_021811565.1 bacterium
AGGAAGGGTTCAATGAATCCGATGTGGAGGCGGCGGCTTTGGCGTGGTTTGAAAGCCTGGGATATCAAATCGTATTTGGGATGGATATCGCCCCCGGAATGCCGGAAGCCGAGAGGGAGAGCTACGATCAGGTGGTTCTCGAAAACAGGCTGCGGCGGGCGCTGGAGCGGCTCAACCCGCTGGCTCCGGCGGATGGGCTGGAGGAGGCGTTCCGCAAGCTGACACGGCCTGACTTGCCTTCGCTCGCAGCGAACAATCATGTGGCCCACAAATACCTGGTCGAGGGCGTGCCGGTTGAATATCAGCGGGCAGACGGATCAATGGGCGGCGATCTCATACGCGTTCTCGATTACGATGCCCCGGCGAACAACGAGTTCCTTGCGGTGAACCAGTTTACAGTGGTCGAGAACGGGCGCGAGCGTCGCCCCGATGTGACACTGTTCCTCAATGGTCTGCCCGTGGCGGTGATGGAACTGAAAAACGCCGCAGACGAGAACGCCACCGTGAGGTCGGCGTGCAATCAGCTTCAGACCTACAAGGAGCAAATTCCGTCCCTGTTCGTCTGCAACGAGGCTTTGGTGATCTCCGACGGAACCGATGCGCGGATCGGAACGCTGACCGCCAATTTCGAATGGTTTATGCCATGGCGGACGGTTGAGGGCAAGGATCTGGCTGATCCAAACACGCCGCAACTTCGGACGCTTATTGAGGGTGTCTTTCAAAAGCATCGTTTTTTGGACATGATCCGTTATTTCATCGTCTTCGAGGATAACGGCGGCGGCGCACTGGTCAAGAAGATGGCAGGGTATCATCAGTACCACGCCGTGAACGTGGCGGTGGAGGAGACCATTCGCGCCAGCCTGCCTCCCGAGAAATCCAATGTTATCGTGCATGAGAATGGGAGGTTTTTCGCCAAAGGTGCGTCCGGCGCCAAACCGGGGGATCGGCGGATCGGCGTGGTCTGGCACACTCAGGGATCGGGCAAGAGTCTGACGATGGCGTTTTACGCTGGGCGGATGGCGCTGCATCCGGATATGGGGAATCCCACCATTCTGGTGATCACGGATCGTAACGACCTGGACGATCAGCTTTTCGGAACCTTCTCACGATGCCACGAACTTCTGCGTCAGCATCCGGTTCAAGCCCAAAGCCGCGAGAACCTGCGCGAACTTCTCAGGACGGCTGCGGGTGGAGTTGTGTTCACAACAGTGCATAAGTTTTTTCCTTCGTCTCTGGAGGAGAGCCATCCGGTTCTATCGGAACGGCGAAATATCGTGGTGATCGCCGACGAGGCGCATCGCAGCCAGTACGACTTCATCGGCGGATTCGCGGGGCACATGCGCGACGCGCTGCCGAACGCCTCCTTCATCGGTTTCACGGGAACGCCCATCGAATTAAGCGACAAGAGCACTCGGTCGGTGTTCGGTGCAGATATCAGCGTGTACGATATCCAACGCGCCGTTCAGGATGGGGCGACCGTGCCGATCTATTATGAGAGTCGTCTCGCCAAACTGGAATTGAACGAAGAGGAGATTCCCCATTTGGATGAGGAGTTCGAGGAAGCCACCGAAGGGGAGGAAATCGACCGCAAGGAGCGGCTAAAGACGAAGTGGGCTCAATTGGAGGCATTGGTTGGGACGGAGAAGAGGTTAGGGCTGATTGCAAAGGATATGATCATGCACTTCGAGCGGAGGTTGGAAGCCATGGATGGCAAGGCGATGATCGTCTGCATGAGCCGCCGCATCTGTGTGGACCTCTACAATGCGATCACCAATATTCGACCGGAGTGGCATCATGAGGATGACACGCAAGGGATGATCAAGGTTGTGATGACCGGATCGGCGTCGGATCCTCTGGAATGGCAAGTTCACATACGCAACAAGCCCCGCCGCGAAGAGCTGGCGAAGCGTTTCAAGAATCCGAATGATCCTTTGAAAATTGTGATCGTGCGCGACATGTGGCTGACGGGTTTTGACGCTCCCTGCCTGCATACGATGTACGCGGACAAACCGATGCGGGGCCACAGCTTGATGCAGGCCATCGCGCGAGTCAACCGCGTTTTTAAGGACAAGCCGGGCGGCCTCGTTGTGGACTATCTGGGCCTCGCCGACCAACTCAAGGACGCCCTTGCCAACTACACTCAGAACCACGGTACGGGACGAACCGCGATCAATCAGCAAGAAGCGGTGGCGGTGATGCAGGAGAAGTATGAGGTCTGTTGCGATATTTTTCACCGTTTCGATTGGTCCCCTTGGAAAACGGGCGGACCGCAAGAAAGGCTTTCCGTGCTTCCGGCGGCGCAGGAGCATGTGCTGGCGCAGGAGAACGGCAAGAACCGATTTGTGACGGCGGTGAGCGAATTGTCGAAGGCGTTCGCCCTGGCGGTTCCTCATGAGAGGGCGCTGGAGATTCGAGATGATGTCGCGTTCTTTCAAGCCGTTCGTTCCGTATTGACGAAGTCCGTAGGCGTGGGGGTGCGCAGTCCGGAGGAGATCGAACACGCCATACGGCAGATCGTTTCAAGAGCCGTGTCCTCGGATGAAGTGATCGATATTTTCGCCGCCGCCGGTCTCCGGAAGCCCGATATCTCAATCCTTTCGGACGAATTTCTGGCGGAGGTGCGCGGAATGCCGCAGAGGAATCTGGCGGTTGAGGTGTTGCGCAAGCTGTTGGAAGGCGAAATTAAGGTGCGCTGCGGAAGGAACATCATGCAGTCCCGGTCATTTACGGCGCTACTTAAGGATGCCATCAATAAATACCAAAATCGCGCAATTGAAACGGCGCAGGTGATCGAGGAACTGATCGGATTGGCGAAAGAGGTGCGCGAAGCCAGCCAACGGGGCGAGAAGCTGGGTCTGACGGAGGATGAGGTGGCGTTTTATGACGCCCTGGAGGTCAATGACAGCGCGGTGGCGGTGCTGGGCGACGAGACGTTGCGTACTATCGCCCGGGAGTTGGTCGCGGCGGTACGCAAAAACATCTCCATCGATTGGACGATGCGCGAGAATGTGCGCGCGAAAATGCGCGTGATCATTAGACGCATTTTGCGCAAACATGGATATCCGCCCGACAAGCAAGAGGGCGCCACCGACCTCGTACTGAAACAGGCGCATGCGCTGTGCGAGGAATGGGTTCCTGTGAGTTGAACGGCGTATGTTCACGAATGGCCTCGAAAGGGAGTGGCAATTCCGTGAATGTTATGTTGTTAAGGTTTGCCGAGCGTCAATCAATCGCCCCAATTCTCGTTTCCCTGGGTTGTGCGGGCACTTCATAGCGCTACGTTTCCTTGGTTGCCATATGGATGTCGGGGGTGACACGTCGTAATCCGTCGCTCTTTCCCCCGGAACCGAGAATCACCCTGACTTGATGCCGCCCGCCGTCATCCTGCAGGGATATCCGACCCTCCTTCAAAGGTTGTCCGTCCAAGTCCATTCGAATCACACCCCGGTTCACTCCTTCGGGGTTTTCCACCGTGATGACATAAGAGGCGCTTTTATAAGTGTATGTCACGGTGAATCGTCTCCATTTACTCGAAATGACGGGATCAATTTCGAGACTATCCCCTCGTTTTTTGAAGCCGAGGATATTTTCGAGCCAGATGCGGTACATCCATCCCGCCGAACCGCTGTACCAGGACCATCCGCCTCTTCCGACCTTCCCCGGCAGTGCGTACACGTCGCCCGCCGTTACGTAAGGCTCAACGGCGTATGCGAGGGCTTTGTCAATGGTTCTGGCGCGCTCAATCGGGTTCATCATCTCCAGCATTTCAATCGCAGTGTCTCCATCTCCTAAAAGTGCAAACGCCAGCGGCAGCCAGAGAGAACCGTGCGTGTACTGCCCGCCGTTCTCTCGTATTCCCGGCGGATAGCCTTTAATGTATCCCGGATCCTTGGCGGTCTTGTCGAACGGGGGGGTGAAGAGTTTGATGATACCCGCATCCTTGTCCATCAGACGAAGTTTGGCGGATTCTATCGATTGTTTCGATCTTTGCATATCCGCCGCGCCGCTGATGACCGCCCATGACTGCGGCAGGGAATCGATCTGATCCTCGTCGGAGTGGATGGAGCCCACGGGCGTGCCGTCGTCATACCAAGCGCGGCGATACCACTCCCCGTCCCATGCGGATTCCTCCACATTCCGCGTAATCTCCTGAGCCTTCATGCGTAATCGATTGCTCTCGGTTTCGTCCAATCCGGGTAAATTCGAGAAATCGTTGAGTATTCGAATGAGGAACCAAGCCAGCCAAACGCTCTCGCCTTTACCGTCGGCGCCGATTCTGTTCATGCCGTCATTCCAATCCCCGTCGCCCATCAGCGGTATGCCATATTCCCCCAGAGCCTGAAGCGATCTGTTTATCGCCCGCATGCAGTGTTCCAGAAGCGGGGAACGCTCCGGAAGGATGGTTGGGATCGACATCCTGTCGTGTTCCTCAGCCCCAAGCGGATCCGATTTGATGAAGGGCACCTCTTCGCTTAGAATTTGATAGTCGCCCGTTACTTGGACGTAATGGTGGACCACCCACGGCAGCCATAGGAGGTCGTCCGATATGCGGGTGCGCACCCCGAGCCCCGACGGTTCATGCCACCAATGCTGAACGTCTCCTTCCGGGAACTGTCTGGCGGCGGAGCGCAGGATGTGCTCGCGTGTCAAATTCGGCTTCGCATAGACCAAAGCCATGGAATCTTGGAGTTGATCTCGAAAACCGTAAGCTCCTCCGGACTGATAAAACGCGGAGCGTGCCCACATTCGGCATGCAAGGTTCTGGTAAGGCAGCCATCGGTTAAGCATCAGGTCGATTGATTTGGTCGGTGTCTCCACTTGCACCACATTAATGGTTCGTTTCCACCACTCCTGCGATTTATTGAAGATGGCTTCGCTGGAGCCATCGGCTCGGAATCTTCGGATGATGGATCGCATCTCCTCCTGGGATTCCGCCTCGCCGAGCATGAAGTTGATGGACACGGACTGTTTTGGCTCAATCTCCACGTAAGTTTGGATCGCTCCGCAGGAATCCATGGCCGGTCCTACGCGCCGGGAGAGCATGGTTCGCGTCATCGCAAGGGGGAGCGTCATGCTACCGTTTCTTCCGAGGAATTCGGTGCGATCTCCCGTGTATGAGGTAACACGGTGATTGCAGAAGATGAAAGCGACGCAATGGCCATAGTCCATATGGTAATGATTTACAGCAGTTAACGCTTGCAGGTCGGAATCCCAGTTGGTTACGATGTGCGGTTGCGTGTTTTCCCTGCTCACCCCAAGGGCCCACTCGCAGTAAAATGTGATGCGTAGTTTTCTGCGTTGAGAGGATTCATTTTTAAGTGTCAGCGTGTGAATTTTAACTGGGATTCCCCCTTGATCATCCACCGGCACATAAGTCAGCAGATTTTGCTCGATGGTATGGCTATTGTGCTCGAACCGAGTGTATCCAATCCCATGACGGCAACGATAGGCATCCTTTTCTCGAATAGGATAGGGGGTTGGGGACCAGCAGGAGCCGATATCCTCGTCTCTAATATAAAACGCCTCCCCCCCAGGGGATTCCACGGGATCGTTGCTCCAGGGAGTGATTCGGTTTGATTGGCTGTTTCCGTACCAAGTGAACGCCGCGCCTGACTCCGTGATTGCGGTTCCAAAACGGGGATTGGCGATGATGTTCGTCCAAGGGGCGGGCGTGTTCGTGTCGGGAGCGAGATAGATCGCGTACTCCCACCCATCCTGAGTGAATCCGCCGTAACCGTTGAAATAGAGCAATTCAAGGAATGGCAGCAGTTTGGAAGGCTCATCCTTGACCAATCCCGACGGTTTGAACTCTTCCGCAATTTGATGGGGCGCCAAGACACTCGCCAATTGCTGAGCCAAAGGACCTCTTGAGGCGACCATGACTACGCACGCGACGCAGAGCATCAGATCCAAGTCCTCGGATGGTATTTGGTCTGCGGCACGCAAGAAAACGCCTCCGGGTTGATCGATGCCCGTGTACTGCGTGTGAGCCTGTATCAGTCTCCTCAAATGGTCGCGTAGGGGTTGTGAATAGACGGCGGCCTCCTGATTGAGGATCAGAAGATCCACCTTCAAACCTCTCAGCCTCCAATAGCTGTGCGCCTGAAGAGCCTGTGTCACCAGGTCGATATCGCTGGAATCCTCGATCAGCACCGCTGCAAGGGGCAAATCTCCCGATATGCCGTACGCCCACAATGCCGATTGTCCCTTTTCATTTTTCCTGAGCCTCTCGGAGGATGTTCTGAACTGCATCTGGGGATAAAGAATATGCCCCGCAAGTTGCTGGTACTGGTTCGCATCCTCCTGTTGGATACGCAAGTGCCTGAGTTCGATCTGCCCGTTGGTCCAAGCCATGTCGAAGGCTCGCGTGATATTGTTTGGATCGGCGTATTTTTCGATTAGATGAAGCAGTTCCGACCGTGATTCCGCAGCGAGGGTCACGAACGAGAACTGTATTTTTTGACCACCATCCAAATTCACTTGTCGTCTGATGCTGAAGATGGGGTCCAGCACAGCCCCTGTTGAACAACTTAATGGCTCCTTGATCGCCTTGGGGCTGCGAAGGGTACCGTTTCGTCCGATGAACGCCAATCTATCCGTTTCGAATTCGAAAGCCCTATCGGAGGTCTCGGACATCACGCAAAGATGTCCCGCCCAGACCGGCATGTCCTCGGGGGATCGCCGTCTTCTCCACGCCACAAGAGCGGAGTATTCCGGTAAGGCTTCGGTTTGCACAAAGAGTTTGACGAATGCCGGGTGAGAGATATCACCGTTGTGAGTGGTCATCGCGAGTTCGAGGTAACTGGTAAGCTCGATCGAGCGTTTTCGCAGCGAGCGATTGTACAGTGAGATACGGCGAATCTCCGCATTGTCCTCAGGTGATACGATGACTTCCATATTCGATTCGATCCCCGCCTCGCGGCACCTGATTTCAGCCTTCTCGTTGGAAAAGATCACAGAGTACTTCTTCTCGGCGGATAGAATGGGATGATGCGAGAGGGACCATTGGCTGCCCGAATCGATATCGCGGAGGTATACGAAGGAGCCGTAGTTGTCCCGCGTCGTATCCGAACGCCATCGCGTGATGTCGATATCCCGCCATCGGCTATACCCGCCCCCGGCGTGGGTGAGCATAAGAGAGTATTCCTTGTTGGCCAATAGCAGAGTTTTCGGAGCCAGCGTGTTGGTTATTTCGAGCCTTCCCATTCCGGATACGGTTGGAATGGGGGTTAATCGCGGTGGCGGGGCTTCGCGAGCGTAATCCTTCGCGACGGGAGGATGAACGGGTATCCTTTCGTAAAGCAGGGATTCCACCGCCTTGACTCGAGGATCGGAGTGAAAACGCTTCTGAATGATATTGTTGTTCAATACATTATCCAGGGACAGCAGGATCATTCCCTGGTGGTGCGCCATGTAGGAATAGACAATCACTCCGCGCTCGCCACGCGAACTTGTCTGCCTGGTGTAATCGATCGCTTCGAAGTATCCGTATCGGCTTCTTTGTCCTAGCCGCCCTAGCTTTTCCATACGACGCAGATTTCGATACGCCAAGGAGGGATGTGTCATCAATGCCAGTGCGGTGGCGTAGGGCGCCACCACCAAATCCTCCTCCAAACCCCGTTTCAACCCCAAACCCGGCACACCGAATGCGCGGTACTGATAGGTTTGATGCGAATCCAGGGCGCTGTACGCCGCTTCGGAAATTCCCCATGGAATCCCCCTTCTACGGGAATACTCGACCTGCAATTGAACGGCGGTGACGCAGGCTTGATCGATGAGCGAGTTCTCAAAGCGTTTCATCATCAGCACGGGCATAAGGTATTCGAACATCGTCCCGCTCCAGGATAGGAGAGGACGCTTCCCAAACGCGAGACCATAGGGACGCCCCAAAGCCCACCAGTGCTCGGCGGGCACCTGACCCGAGGCGATGGCTGTCAGGCTTCCCAAACGCGCTTCGCTTGCCAGGAGGTCATAGAAGGAGTTGTCCATTCTCCGGTCGGTTACGTTGTAGCCGGTGTGAAAAACGCGTCTTTCAGGGTCATACAGATAGTCCATGTGAATGTTCGTAGCCAAATCATGCATGGACTGAATGAGATTATTTCCTGTTTCCAACAGTTTTATCGCTTCCAAGCGGGCTTCGTCCGCCAATTGTGCAAGTCGATTTAACCACTCTTGCAGGGATTCAGGCAGGTTCAGGGTATCCATTCGTGAATGGATGGCGAGGAAGGATGACAGTCCGGGTACCGCGCCAGTTGCGATATTTCGCAGGCTCGGACAACTTGACAGAGCTTGTCTTCGCCATTCATGCGCCTCCTGTCCGAGCGGAAGAAGGCTTACTTGCATGGGAGGTACGAGCATTTGCGCCCAGCCAAGGTATTTATTGATGATCTCATCCCACTGCTTGGAGTGATATAGTATCATGGAAGCCCATTCGCAACAGGATGCGTCCATTCCAGGGGTGTCGCAAACATCATTTTTCGTCACAAGAGAGAGCTTAAGGAAATTCCTTAGCTTTTTAATTTGACCGGGGAAGGATTCCGGAATGTGGGAAAGCAGTTTCCCGAGTTCCGAGAATAACGTATCGCAATGCGTTTCATGTTTTCTGGCGTTCTCCATGGCTAGCCCGAGGACAGCGTGCGTATCTGCCAATCCTCTCAACGCCGACGCATCGATTAAGGGGGCGTCCATCATATCCATGATGGCGTGTTCCATCGTCCACAAAGAGGCTTGCAGGTTCCCGCTGTCCACCATGGAGATGTATGCGGGTTGCAAGGGGTCGATAGTGGAGGTGTCGTACCAGTTCAAAAGGTGCCCCTCGAATTTTTCCAGTTTCTGCAAGGTTTGAACGGTGTTCAAACACCTGTGAATGGTCGCCTCGATGGTCTCATAACCGAAATCGTATGCCGCTGCGCAAGAGAGAAGATATAACCCAATGTTCGTGGGGGATGTGCGTCTGGCGATTTCCCGTGTCATGAATTCCTGGTAATTGTCGGGGGGCAACCAGTGGGTGGATTCCGTGACGAACTGATCGAAAAACCTCCAGGTTTGTCGAGCCGTCAAACGTAAATGCCTCTGTTCCGTGGAAGTAAGCGGAATCTGCATCCTGAGTTTGCGCGGTTGATTCAGGAACGATACGGCTCCTGGGGCGATTAGCCATAAAACAATGAATATCCAACTATATGCGATCGTTTGCGGGGCGAAAGCCGCGACGAGAAGGGCTATCCCGACTGCAAACGCGGATTGCCATAACAAGCGAAGAACGAACTCATTGTTACCGTCTTTCGCCTTTCGATGCGCCTCCGCCGCTGTCTGCCATTCCAAAAGATGTTTGTGGCTCACCCACTTTCTGTATGCGACGCGCGTGATTGCATCCAACGACAAGGAAGCCTGGTGCGGAGTGAAAGAGATGTTTAAGGTTGTTCGGAGCAGACTATCGAGATATTCCCGAATGTGAACGGGATTTCCCGATGCGACCGCCAAAAACATATCCAATAATTTGAGAATGATCGGCATGAAAAAGACGCAGGATAGAATCAGCGTGATCCAGCCTAATGACGGAAAGGCGAGCCAGCCTACGATTAATGAGGCGAGCATAAAGACAGGCAGCAGACTCCGGCGTAAATTGTCCAGTATCTTCCATTTGTTAAGGATGGAAATGGGGTTCGCAGGTTTTGGATGATACCCTTTTGGAGGATTGGATTTCAGCCAATCCGTTATCTGCCAGTCCCCTCGAATCCATCGATGCTGGCGACTGCAATAAGACAGGTAGTTTTGAGGAAACAGATCAAAAAGTTCGATATCGCTCGCGAATCCCACTCTGGCGTGAATTCCTTCAATTAGATCATGGCTGAGTAGATGTGAATCCGGGAAACGCCCTTCAAGGATTGCGTGAAACGCGTGCAGATCGTATATCCCTTTCCCGTGATAGGATCCTTCCCTGGAGAGGTCTTGATAGATGTCGGAAATCACATGGGTGTAGGGGTCGACGCCTCTTGCATCCGTAAAGATTGAACTGAAAAATGTCGAGGTGGCGCTTGGCAAACTGGAGGAGACCAATGGCTGAATGATGGCGTAGCCTCGATCCAATTTGAGCTTTTCCTCATTCACATGAGGATAATTTAAGGGATGAGCAAGCGTCTCGATCATCCCTTTGGCGGTGTCGCAGGGGAGTTGCGTGTCGGAATCCAAAGTGATCACAAAGCGAATGTTGCGTAACCGTTCCGGATCGCCTGTTCTCAAAAGATAATCCAGTTCCTTGCCGCCTTCTCCGACCAGAAATCGGTTTAACTGTTCCAGCTTTCCTCTCTTGCGTTCCCAGCCCATCCAGCAATTTTCGCTGGGGCACCATGTTCGATCACGATGGAAAAGGAGGAAAGCCTCCTCGTCATATTTGGCGTTAAGCTCCTCAATTCCATGGATCGCCAGATCCAACCGCTCCTCGTCTTCTGGCATCTGTATTGAAGGAGCATCCACGTAATCGCTGAAGAGCGAGAAGAGTATGTTTTTATCTCTGTTCGCCAGACACCTGATTTCAAGCCTTTCAATCTCCTCTTTAATCGCTTCCGGGCTTGATAGCAGGGTAGGCACCACCACCAGGGTTTTGTATTCGGATGGAATCCCGGACTTGAAATCCATTCGCGGGAGCGGCTGCGGTGGCAGAAGATGCGTGAATAGATAATTCGCCAACTGCACGGCGATTTCGGATGCGGGCGCGATAAGCAACAGACTCAGCAGCGCAGGGAGTAACCATGATCCTGAAACGGAAAAAAGATTGAGGATCGGAAATGCAAGCGCTAGCAAAGTCAATAATGTTATAGTGGATAGATAGGAAAGACCGGGACGACTTGTTATTTTGCGACGAAAGCTTTCCATCAAGGGTGGATGATAACCAAGATGACGTTCCAGTTCGATTCTTCCCTTGTCTATGAGGAAATAACCCACATGACGTGTGACATCATCCGTTCCCTCGTCGGCCAATTCCAACGCTTTCATCGCCACTTCGTCTTCGGTTAAGCCCGTTCGTCGCGAGATGGTTTCGATCACATGCCGGTATTGATCCCGCGTGTGGAAATTCATTTTGGAATAGACGGAGGCGGGATCCGTCCATAGTACGGCATCAACCCGGCAAAGGGTCTCGAAAACATGCCGCCAATCCAGTTGGGAAAGCTGCCGCAGGCTTGTGATGCTGTTCGCAAGTGAGACCTGTTCCAATGTCTGCTTGCGTTGCTCCTCACGGATCGCATCCGCCAGTGGCATATTTAGCTTTCGCTCCAGCCAGGTGCGTACGGGGTTGAGAGCGTTCTCCTCGTCGAATAGTCTGCTTGCAAGCTCGTCAGCGAAATAGGGCGAGGGTTCGGGATGCTCATGCGCCAATTCCGCAAGGATATCCAAAAGGTAATCGGGATCGTTTCGCACCGCATTTAGCAGACGGTTCGACCAAAAGTCCGCCTTCTCCCTCTCCCATAATCTCCGATTCACATCCACCGCCAAATAATGGATGCACTCCACCAAACTCAATCGAAGCATCAAGGGGATTGCCCATAGCTCCCCCATCGTTAATGTGGCGTTGTGTTGCTCGGAGCGATAGGATTGATAAGACTGGATGAAATTGGTGATGATATCTCTATCCAATCGTCCATCCGTGTCGGAAACCATCTCGAAGGCGATAGCGTAAATTCGAGGCAGTCCGCTTAGGGCGCCTTGGTTAATCACCGGTAGTTCGTTATAGTATTTCCTAGGCAGGTTCCGTTTGATATCGTCTATGTGACTCTGGACGATATACATATTATCCAGCAGCCATTCCGCCGCCAAAGGCAAAGATTGCTCAATCTTCGCGGTTTCCGCCAAGTTACCGCGAATCTCTCTTAGCAGAGCTTCGCTAACGCGTAGCTTCTTGAGGAGAAACTGCCCGTGACTCTTCGCGGAAGAGACGGAGTGAATGGCGGCTGCAAGCCTGCCCGCCTGCCAATGCAGCTTTTCCACTGTTAAAGGCTCTTCGCGGAGAAATGGTCTCTGGGTTGGCGGTGGGAACTCCTTGATGTTCGGATGAAGGAACGTAATACCCGCTGAACCTCCGGGGGATTCCTTGATGAGCTGGTTGATCCTGCTTAACTCGTCTTGATTAGCCTGGATGACAATGGCGGATTCATTGTGCAAAGTCCATTTTTCATATTTTTTCAAAAGGGCATTATCCACGCCAAGATCGATCAGGGAGAAAATAATCCAACCCGTCAAAGCTCCTAGAGGTGGTAAAAGCCATTCGATGGCATATGGAGGATTATAGCCAAAGGAGTTGATTAGCGGTAGATGGATATGGACGAAGAAGAGTGAGCCTATCAATCCGAAGCCTAATCCGATCAATGCGGCATATAATGGAGACAGCGAGTAATTATCCACGGTGACGCTCTTATCGGCTTTGTGAAGCACGCCAGCCGATTTGATATAACCGGATTTTCTTATACGCTGCAGGCATTCGCCCGCTTCCTGAGGGTTACGAAAAATACATACGAATACGCTTCGTACATGAATGAAACTCTTGAAATATTGGATATACCATTGTATTTTTTGCATTATCCTACCGTTCACTATTCATTGAGGTAATCTCACCATTTCATTTCAGAGTCGAATTCTTCGTGAAGCGGAATTCCGCATCGACTGAATGAAACTGGCAATTAACCGCATCGGCGCACGTTATGCGAACCGTATCGCTTCTCGATGCATCTGTCGTTGGCGCATGAGCCTAGCATTTCGTGGAGGAACGGATTATGCAGTCTATGCTACATATAGGTGGTGCAAATAAGCAACACTGAGTGTGAATTGATTTAGTTCAGAGGATAAGTTGTCCGTGCCATCCTGATCATGTTACATTTTCAGTTATGAGATAGACAGCGTGCAAGAGAGCATAGGACCGAACGCATGTCACACCGCATTGGTATTTGCAAAACATATGGCTGGTGTATCAGCGAGCGTGAAATGAGCAGACTGAGTGTCATGTTTCGTGTTTGCAATTACCTCAGGTACAGGCAAAGACATATCCCTCCGCCCTCTTTTTACAATCCGCCTCCTCATGGGAGTTGATGATTTTGTGATTACCTCCATATATTAATACGGATGAATCCGAATTGTTTCATCATCCGTTTACGGGGATGATAGAGTTGGATTAGGATTGCAGCCAAGAATTTGTGGAGTCGGGGGTGGTTTTTTTTCGTAAGGCAATTGACAATCCCCTGCAATTGTGTTAATCTTCTTCACGAATATGACGGACTGATGAAATTGCAGGGGATGTTATAGGGTGAGTATTAAGTTGAATAAGCGTTAAGAGTTGCTTTGCTTTTGCCACGCCCTTAATCGCTCCAACTCCAAGGCGATGGACGGCGCCGGGATTTCCGTCAGCGTAGCGATTTTTTCAAGAACTCGCGCAAGCTGTCTTTCCGATGTCTCGCTTGGGTTGTCGCCGTACAGTTCGTCCATCACATCGCTTAAAGCGTACAGTATATCGGTGAGGTATCGCGCTCGCATTTGCGGAAGCTGTCTCATGGACATGGCGTTATAGGAGCGGGAGACATACTCGAATATCCCATCCCAGGAATGAGCGGTATCCGATTTTATATCGCTCCTTTTGTAGGTGGTGTTTTGCATGGCGGAGACGCGCATCTCCCGTTCCTTGGCTCGTTTCCAGTCATCGTGGGTGGTGCCTTCGATCACGCGAAACTTCATAGTTTTCCCGAATGTGCGCGCGAGAGACGTTTCTATGGTATTTTTATAATCGGTGTTTGTGAGTTGGGCGGGATTATTCAAATTTTCGCTGTTAATGCCGATAATAAGAGTATCCTCTTCCATAGTGATGGGAACGGTCTGTTCCAATGTTTCCCACAGGGAGATATTGTTCGTTTTATCTTTGACGAGATCTACCGTCCGATTCCAAAGATCCGATAGAGAGTTGTTTTGCATTGCCATGGAATGAGACTCCTTTTTGGGATGAGAGGATGGATAACTACTTATGAGGATTATACTGTCCTTGATAAATCAAGTCAAGGGATATGCAGTTTCGGGTTCATTAACCCCATGCAGGGAGGATTATTGAATGAGACGACTGAATCTGTCTGGAATCTTTACGGCGGTTCTTTGCTTCATCGTAATTGGAGCCGTTCGAGCGCAACAGGTTGCGCCCGCAAATCCCGTCGCTCCGGCGAATCTCAATCAGGACAATACGCCGATATCATTGGTTTCCGGCGAAGAAAATTTCGACCCTAATCAGCCGATCAAAGGTAATTTCCAACTTTCCGTGAACGTCACCTCGGACGCAGGAGTGGAACAGGATCTGTCCGGCGTGTTTCTAACGGACCCTTCAGGCAGCATCCAGATGAAACTTATCGGAATGGTGCCTTTAAAGGGTTTAACGCCCGCCATGGCTGCTGATAAGATCGCCGCGCTTTTGAAGCCCTACATCAAAAATCCCCAGGTGAATGTGGCGATCGTTTCGGTCCCTCATTCCGTCGTGTTTTTTAGCGGGGCGGTTCTTAGAGCCGGTTCCGCTCCGGTGGGGGAACACACATCTCTGGCGGAGTTGCTTACCGTGGTTGGATTTTCGGACAATGCGGATCTCAGCCATGTGCGGATCATTCGTTTGGACCCCCAAGGGAATCGGGTCACCACCACTTACAACCTGTTAAAATGGCTGAAACCGGAACCGGGGCAGACACCCGACGATTCCCAAAACCCAATCCTTCAGGACAAGGACTTCATCTACGTTCCCATGGAAGCCCTGCCAGGCACTGGCATCGTCACGGTGGAGGGGGATGTCCTTAAACCCGGAGTGGTTCCTCTTCGCGCCGGCGTTCCAATGACCCTGCGGGAGGTGCTCTCCATGGCGGGCGGTTTGGATCCCACCGCCGCCAGGAGAATGGTTAGCATCCGACGCTACGGCGTGAGCAAGGAGATGGTGGTGGATTACGACAAGGCCGAGGCGAACAACGCCTTGGATAATGTCACGATGGATCCTGACGATGTGGTGTACGTTCAGAAACTGGGAGAGAACCAGTTCGTGAACCTAAACGGCGCTTTCATCAAACCTGGCAAACTACCGTATAACCATAAAGAGACCTTGACTGAAGCGATCGCCGAGGCGGGTGGCTTGACACCATTGGCAAAGGAGAAGGATGGAAGGATATTCCGTCACGTGGATGGCAACGATCCGACCAAGACGCAGATTATCGCGTTTAACTACTCCAACATACGCAACAACAAGCAGCCGGATATCATGCTCGAACCTGGCGATACGGTGGAGATTCCAACCGGCATGGGACCGAAACCCGCCATGACGCCGTTGGAGTTGACAAGCTCCTTGCTTAGCATCGCTCTTATCATCGATAGATTGTTCAGCAGAAATCCGTATTATTGATAATCATGACGTTCGCCTCGTTGAGAGCCGCCCGCATCGGGCGGCTCTTTTCCTTGCCCCACCCGGCAGTCCCTCTAATATATCTGGTTCTTCGCTATTGTGTGTGGGCAATCTTGACGAAGGAGAGCTTCACATACATTTCCACGTCCCTCCATCGTTGTATCCCATGGGGTAATCATACCGACTTCCGACGTCGCGAGGGTTTGTATCCCTCCCGG
>JAJZOL010000135.1 GCA_021811565.1 bacterium
TCCGCGCGACATGAGCTTTAAACGTATTCGCCACTCTTTTCATGCTCGGTCCGATATCGCTGCTCGAAACCCATTGAAAAAAGGAAACTCTCTTTTTTTACCAAACGAACCCAAGGATTCGTCTGAGATAAAAAAAACCATCCCGCCTTGGATGAAAAGCCAATCTTAACCGATTCATTTTTCATATATAGGTACGGCAGCACCCCGTTTTACTATCTTTTTTTCGAAAGGCGAGGGCAAGAAATGAAAATTCAGGCTCCAATGTCATCTTGGCGACGCCCGAATGATGATGCCGCTTATTGTCCTCAAGCGCCGCTTCGCCATCACGCGAGTATTCCATTCTTCAGTGTGAGAGCCGGGAGGAATACAAACCCTCCCGACGTCGGGAGTCGGTATGATTACCCCATGGGATACAATGATGGGGGGACGTGGATAATGTATGTGAAGCTCTCCTTCGTCAAGGTTGAATTCCATCTTTTTTTCACCTGATAGTGGATGTGCAAGCCCAAGGCGGCTGTGAAAAGCTCATTCTCGTCGTATATTTTACTTTGTTCTCCATTTTGTTTGACTGAGGGGATGGCAACACTCAACCATTGTAAATATGTTATCCAGACACAACAGCGAAGAACCATAAAACTTCCCCATAGAGCCATATGTTTATGACCAAACCTATCACAAGCTACTCCTTGTGGAAACAGCGCTTTACCTTTATCGCATTCAAAACGGACATTATCCTCCCTCTTTAAATGCGTTGGTTCCAAAATATTTAACGTCCGTGCCGGAAGATCCTTTTAACAACAACCCTCCATCGCTGCCCCTTAAATCCCCATGGCGATCCTATGTCCTTGAAAGCTCTCTCTACCATAACCAACCTTTTCATTATCGCTTGGAATCGAACGGCCGAGGATTTATGCTTTATAGCGTGGGGCCGGACATGGTGGATAATGGCGGAAAAGCCCTTAAAAATGGCTCAAGCACAAACCGGGATATGGTTGCGGGGGATTTGTAGTGTCTGGGATCGGTCGGATCGGTCGGATCGGTCGGATCGGACGGATCCGACGGATCCCAGAGGGTGTTAATGAACCGGTTCGCCTTCCATCTCACCCATTTTGAGTTCGATGTTCTTGCGTTCCTCAAGCTTATCGATCCTGCCGTCACGAATCCAAACGATCCGGTCGGAGATATCAAGCATCTTCAAGTCATGAGTGGCGGAGATGATTGTGACTCCCTGCTCCACATTCAACCGCTTCAACAGGGCGATGATCTCCTGACCGGTTTTCAAGTCCAAGTTGCCCGTAGGCTCGTCCGCGAGAATAATGGAGGGATTGTTCGCCAAGGCGCGGGCGATGGCGACACGTTGCTGTTGCCCGCCTGAGAGTTCAAAAGGCTTATGGTGAAGTCGTTGATCCAATCCCACGATCTTCAATAGCTCAATGCCTCTTTCAATACCGTCATCGGTTGATAATCCGGCGAAGATTGTCGGAAGGGTCACATTCTCGAGAGCGGTCATAACCGGGATGAGGTTGAATGTTTGGAAGATATATCCGATTGTGTGACATCTAAGATAGGCAAGCTCCTGAGCGTCCAGTTGCGCCATATCCACGTCATTGATAAAAACCGAACCGGAGGTGGGCTTATCCAGCCCTCCGATCGCGTTGAAGAGCGTGGACTTGCCGGAACCGGAGGGTCCCATGATGGATATATATTCCCCTCGATATATATCCAGATCCACACCGTTCAGGGCGCGAAGCGTTTGGTCACCCATGGTGTATTCCTTGACAAGACCTTTCGTGCGAACTACATATTCATTGGCGTCCATGCTTAGCGTCCTTTCTCGTTATATTTCCACCCGCAATGCAGCGGCGGGAGGCATCTGAGCCGCGCGAAACGCAGGGGGTATTGTAGCAATAAATGTTAAAAACGTGCCAATTAAAACGGATAAGCCGAAGAGCGTGAGCGACGATGTCCAGTACTGTGCTCCAAAAGCCGGCAGACCATCGGTGAAGATATGAACCAGGGATATGATGAACCAACCCAAAAGAAAACCAATGACCGAGGAGATGAATCCCGTCAGGCAGGATTCAATGAAGAAAAGCTTGACAATGAATGAATCGAGGGCTCCAAGACATTTCATGGTGCCAATCTCCTTGTACCTCTCCGTTACGGACATCAGCATCGCATTGGTAATTCCAACGGTGCAGACAATAAGAGCCATAATGGATAACCAATCCAGCCGCTCTCTGGCTGCGAGTGCATCCTGCTTTGCGGCCTTGACATCCGTGGTGGCGGATGAGATCATGCGTGTTTGATCCTCGGTAATATGATGCAGTTTGCCCGCTTGGAACGCAGCCACGGTCTCATTGACGATCTTTTCGTGTATCACGCTGAACTCGGCGGACATTCTCACCGATGCGAAAAACGCTATTCCCAGCATGATCCCCGCCGCAGTGATGATCGAGCGAGCAAATCGGATTTTTATGCTCTTGAGGCTAATCTCCACCGCTTTGGAAAACGGCAGTTTAATCTGCTGTCTCACCTCTCTGTGGGAGACATGCGCATTCGGTTTATCCACGCTCATGTGGTCTTTCCTCCTCGCTCGAAGAAACCTATGAAATTACGATCGGCGAGCATCTGCAAATAGGTCGCTACCGACATTTCGACCTCCCTGCGGTTCAATTTGTAACGCGTACTGACGCTTTTTATGATCTTATCCACCGTATTCTCCCCATCGCACATCCCCCACACAAAGGATCCGAGTTCATCCAGCTCAACCGCTCGAGTCTCCGGCATTCTGAACCAAAGCGTCATGATCTTGCCTAACTTGTCTTTTCGGTTTGGTATCCTAAGGATTGTAAAATCGTCATTTTGCTCCCATTCAATCGCAGAATGACGTACGGGTCGCAAAGACATGATACGCGATTTCTCCATGGCGGGTCTCATTCGGAGAAACGGAAGGTTCTTTCCCGCGAAATTACGAATTTTCTGGCTCAGTGACATTCACACCGCTCCGCCACACTCTCCAATAAACCTTGAACCGTCCTGTTATGCCACACTTGAATGGCGTATATTTTGTTGGTCTCCTCGCATTCCCAGCAACAAGCGTCGTAATAATACGCCGGACGCATGGAGAGACCTGCATCCTTGTAAATTCTCAGCAGATCAAGAGGGTTTCGTATTTTACGCTTCACTCTATACGCCGAATGCCCCTGCACTTGCATCAGCTCGCTTTGCACTTTGGACCGCTTCAGATCATAGGTGTTGTAAAACCACTCCTCTATGGGGACACGCTTCTTTAATACGTCCGCCAGACCCCATCTGTCGAGAATGATCTTATCGCCGCCGGGTTTGTCAAACTCCAATCTCAGTTGACCGAAATGCAACCTCTGATTCGCAAGTCGATAATCGGATGGAATGCTCGCCACGAGATCATAGAAAGCCCATACATCCCAGCCGCCCTCGCTGTGGTCGTGAAAATCACTCAGAAGCGCAGCCGCCACCTTCCCCACCTCGTCCCGATTTTGACCGACGACTTGGGCGATTACGACCTTTCCGCACTCCTTGCAGTGCCATATTTTCCCTTGGCCATATCCGCCCCCGGACCAACTGAATGGATGCCCAACACGAACGCCATTCGCCTCCTCCGATCTTGGTTTGACTTTGCAATCAAAAGAGGTTTTTGTTTTCTTGGTTTTTTTCTCCGCGCTTTTAAGAAAATTATCCAATATCTGTTTGAGATCCGGCTCTGAGGTGTCGACAACCGGCTTCGTGGCGTATTTACGTATGAAATTCATCGTCATGCCAGCCAAGCTGCGAGCGGGCTTTACCGTGGGGCGGGACCATTTCACTTGGACGAACATGTTGTTATCCGGGGAATCCACCTTGAGGTATCCTTCGCTCGGATCCAGTGAATAGGTCATTAAATTCCAATCGGGCGGCAACGTGAAACGAACACCATGCCATCCGATCAAAGTTCTCGGTCCAGACACTTCGCTCATGTTAGTCTTTAAGGACGATACAGCCATCTAATCTCCGATAATCCACGTTTTAGCAATTCAAATAACGCAAATCAGCAAATATCCAGTCTGATTCAGCGTGGCGTTAAGGCTTGGCATCCACATGCCCGTCCATATAGATGATATAGTTTTGACCGTCATGTCTCCCTGGCACGGGAAGACTTTTAACGGCGTCATTAGCGTTCAATTTCAGATCGGAGGAATCATACAACAAAGGAGTTGTCGCTTTATTCTTAATCGATTCCAACCTCTTCCCACCCACGGCGGAGTTCATAGCGTATCCGTACTGCGCGGCGTTCGGACATTTAAGCAGCGTGGGATCCGCGAACGCCTGCATCGGATCCGTAATTGCCGTTCCCCAGCGATTCGCCGGAGGCAGAGTGTCATCCCAGGATTGCGCGTAATTCATCATGGCGTCATATAGTTTCTTAAGGTCTTTGGGACAACTCGCTGTGGATGTCGATGTCTTTTGGACCTTCACCGGGCGCATGATTTGCATGATGGCGTCTATCGCCTGCGCTCTGGGTATGATATAGCCGATCCCCATTCCCACAATGAAAATCCCCGCAATATTGTATCCCTTGCCCTTAACCCCAAGCAACGCGCCTCCTAACAACCCTAAGGCGGTTATGGGTCCAAGAAAGGCAAGGATGCCTAAAGTGGTGCCTTTCACTTGAAATGTTGAGAGATATACGAACACCCCCCACCAGATGGCTGCGGGTATGGCAACCGCCGCGATCGCCTTCCATGGCGTATCCTTGGCTTTCTTTCCACCAAGATAGCCCGCAAATATCGGCGCAATAAAGAGGAACGGACTCAACGCCAACGATACGAAGCTGGACCATCCAAGGGCGGACAGAAATGAATCGTTTTTTTGTTGTTGGTTATTCTGGTTCATACATATTAATCAAACGAAACTCCCGTACCGGGGAATTTCACACGGAATCCTCCCTAGAAAGGCAGATAGTTTATGGACTTGGCGATTAAAGCCAGAGCGATAGCCGCCATGGCGATCAATCCCGTGCCGCACGAGAAACCTGCAAGCAGAACCGGAGAGTACATTCTCCACTGATCAATTCCGAACCGTTTCTCAAAGAAACGTTTTCCGAGCCATGCGCCAATGAAGGTCATCACGGCGTCTCCCGGCCATGCGCTCGTGCCTCCTATGAATCCGTAATAGAAGAGCACCGGAACCCGAAACGCATACATTATTCCGTATAACGCCAGCCCCACTACGGTCCCGGCGGCAATGCGCGACACGTTGATGCCCTCCAACACCCATTTCGGTCCATTAGGCTTGTTGATGGTCTGGAACATCGCCTGGAAAGTGGCGACAAGCGGCCAGAACTTTTGAGCGTAGGGTTGCTGGGACGACGGTATGGCGGTCGTATGCCAGAAAAACGCCCAGAAGATGAAGGATGAGAGCAGGAAGATCGGTAAAACAAAGAATTCCGTTTTCACAATACTTCCGAATTTCGTCCCGGTCAGCTCCACCTCCCTGAATTTTTGCGCCAAGGGACCGTAATCATTCAACGGTATCGGTGCGTACCAGATATCCACGTGGGGATATCCGGACTTCATAACGGTCGCTTGTATGAGGAATGGGAAAGTAACGCCGCTCCCGGTAAGCCCCATCATTCGAGCGCTTACGAAGGAATTAAGCGGAGTGAATATGAGACCGAAGAAGATCAAAAGCCACCATGGGAACTGACCTGCGTGCCCATCCAACGCCAAAAGGTACTGTGTGAGGCAGATATAAAATATCGTGACCATTATCCAAACCACCAATGGAATTAGGATATTTATATCCCCTCTACCTTTGGGCAACTCACGCCTACCCCCGCGATTGGCCATCTCCTTTTTCATATCCATCATTGCTTTCACAACTGCGCCGAGTCCAATGATGGCGATGGCGATTTGCAAGCCGATACCAATTGAAAGCCAGAACTTGATATCCGTAACCTGGCGGGTGAGAATGCAGTCCATGCCTCTGGTCCATCCGCCGTTGGAGCCATTACCGTACGCTCCAACCGCGTAGAGAATATTAGGCATCGGAAAAACTCTTGCGAGTATCGCACCAAGCGCCCCGCCGGCAACTATCGGATAGGGTATGACGAACCCCGCAAGCAATTTGCCTAGGTCGCCTGAAACGCATGCGAGAGCCCCGTGCAAGATGGAATCGGTGTTATTGTTTAAATCGAAGAAAGGAATTGGAATGAGCGTAAGCGCCGTTCCGAAAACCACACCGGTGAAAACGGGTATCGCCACGTAGAAAAATCCGAACACCATTCCGATCACCGTGCCGATGGAGAACACTTTCCATCTCCAGGATTCCTCCTTGGTCGCAGCCTCAGCCAAAGCAGTGGCGCCGGAAGCGGCTACGGGAGCCATTGGGAAAGGCAATCTTTCAACATCGGAAGTCGCACGAAAGAGCATATACCCCATGCTCATCCAGTTTAATCGTCCAAGGATCTCATTTGTGACAAGCAAAAGGATAGGCACCGCCCAAGCCATGTTCAAGAATGTTCGTTCCGTAAGCGCCGCCGAACCGGCGGGAGGAACGACCCAGTTGGGAATCTCCTTTGCGATCATCCCGGCCTGTGGAGCGGTGCGGAAATACTGATTCCAGATGAGATACCCGAACGGCCCTCCCGATATCCCTCTATCCGCCAGCACGACATTGGAAAGCATCGCGGCGACATAATAGAGAATATACACTTCCTGACGTTTCATGGGTAGGAAGGAACGTCGCATGACCTCCGCGAAAAGGACTATTGTGACCCATTCCGCGGCAGGTCCCAATCCCTGACCGGCAACCAACCCCAGATAGAGTGCGCCGGGGAGCATGATGAAGCCAACGAACAGGGCGCCTACAATGGTTTTTGCCGTAAAGCCCTCTTCGAACTTTACCGCTTGCCCTTCAGCGCCTTCTTCAACTGAGGATATTTCCACTTGCGCCCTTGCACGGGCGACATCATCCATTGCCAAGCGTGCGTCCTCCTTCCTTCAGGTTCCTCTCCCATGGAGCAAGGGATTGACTCCTGAAATTTACCCTTCGTACTGAATATAAAAACACAAGAAACCCATCTATTACCGGCAAAATAAAACGGAATCAGACCAGCTATTTACAAACTCGCGAAGATTGCCCATGAGCCATACTGCGCCGATTCGTTCGCAACAGCCGAGGATTTGCATCAATCAACAACTTGAGGCTGTGTCTTATCCGTCACATACCTCTCTCGCTCGCCTTGCTTTAATGTCCTCCAAATCAGGAATTGTTTCCGCAAGGTGTTAAGGAACCTGCGATTTACCCGTTTCCAGTTTGAAATATCGCCGCTTTCCCTGTGGATTATCACTCGAATCTCATACACATCCAGCATCTCCGTGGGAACGGATTCTATCATAACCTTTTGGCTTACGCCAAGGTCAAACGGAGCCAGCCAGCACATGGAGTGAATGCGATAGCCGGGCAGCGTTTCCGGAATCTCATCGGGATTCAGCTTGACCCTCGAAAGATTTATCAGCGATGACACATCCACCAAAAACTCCTCCGTCTCCACATTCTGGGTGACAAAATCTCCGATACTGTACTCCTCGTAAGCTCCGAACCATTCGGAGAGGAAAGAGTTAAGTCCGGTGGCTTGCTCACCCGTCACGGCGAAGGGAAGCGGGATCGTCCAATCATCCCCGTCGGGGTCCGGCACGCGCCACGTGCGATCTATCGCGGGCGTCGCCACTTCGGCGGCTTTCCTCGCAGGGTAAAGCGTTGAGAGAAGCACCACAGCCACCACCACCAATGTCGTCATTACCGCTGAAACCGATGAGAAGTTCAAATAGAGCCCTTGGAAAGTGCCAGTTAGGACAAGCACTTTGGTTGCCAACTGCCCAAGCAGATATCCCGCGACCGACCCAATGATAGCGTACACCAAGGCTTCCGCGATGAATAGCATGGCAATATGAGAAGGCGCCAACCCAATGGAGGAGAATATATGTATCTCCTTCACCCTCTCGAAAACGGAGCCGAGCATCGTGTTCAGAACGATCAGAGCCGCGATCAATACCGGGAAGAAAACCAACTCCATGCCTTTGCTCGACGTTGCGGCGATGGATGAGTAGCGCACGATAGTGGGTCGCTCTCCGTTCGTCGGGATTCGCCCGGCGTACAGGTTCAAATCCAAGCGCGGCATCAACAAGCCTAATTTCTGCGCCACTACATCCGGATTGCCGAAATCAATGGCGATTGAGCGCAACTGAGCACCGAGATCGGTGGCGGTGCGGTATGGAATGAAAAACACGGAATCCGGTTCAAGGTGAGTGTATTCACGGAAACCGGAACTGTTCCCGCCCTTCCCTTGATTGTTTAGCTTCTGCATCAGAATGAAGTCCACAGGGGTGATCGGCTCGTTATCCAAGTCGGTAATCCTCTTCAATTTCTGATTATCAAGGATGCCGATAACGGTGTAATCCACTCCGGCGTATGTCACCGTGGCTTTACCCACCTCGTTCGTGGATATCCTTAGAGCGTTGGCAATGTTGCTCGGCAGGATGATCGCATACGTGTCCCCCTTCTGGAACCATCGACCAGCGATTAATGCGTCCTGCGGTCGGGTGATGTACGCCTCTTGGGGCGACATCCCCACAAGAGCCTTCGCATCATAATGTCTGTCGGCTCGTTTAAGAGTCAGGAAGGATTGCTCGCCCAACTGGGTGCCAAAGAACCAGGCACGCGGGGCCACATGATACTTGGTTCCATACTCATCGCTCAACTCGGTGTAAGCCGGATTCTGAAGCGGATCCCACATGGCGGTGCGGATCATTAAGCCGTTGTAACGCGGTATTCCCTGAGATGGAACTTTATTGAAGCGCATTGTCTGCACTACGGAAGTGAATGACAAAACGGTGAAGGTAAGCAGTATTAAGGTGATGCATGTGAGAACGGTTCGGGCCTTGCGGCGGCGCATGTTCGATATTCCCAAGTTGAAGGCGGCGAGCGCCACGGAGACACGTCCGATGTCCGCTTTGTGAACACCGGACATCTCCTTGTTCATCTGCTTGAGTTGCTCCTCGAACTTGCCGGTAATGAGGATCATCACGATGCTTGAGAGCGCCAACATGATAAACGCGAGCAAAACGATTATTGGGTTCATCGTGATCTCAAACGCCGGATGAACCTGGGTGAATATCAGGAAGATGGCGAGGAAGATGAGCGAAGCCCATCCTAACTGCCGTTTCAAATCATAGGAGCCGAAGATAAGACGCTCCATGAAGTAGGCGAACGGAATAAGCAGAGCCAGGTAGAAAAGCACCCCCTCCACGACATCCACCGCCGTGGCTTGGACATCCGGGTAGGCTCGGGATTCAAACCCCCAAGCCGCACGACTATCGGCGTCGAATAGCTCCCAGTTCTTTTCCTTCTGATCCTGTTCGGCTTTGGCGATGTATTGCGCGGCGAGATTATGAAGGGAGTTGATCCCTTGATTGATGATCCTGTATTTTGCAAGACGCTTAATACGGAAATCGTCCAACGCCCACATGTCCTTGGCGACATGGAGAGCGGTATTGTATATGGCTCCGCCCCTGGCGATCTCACGGGTTGGATCATATTTTTCCTGAGTGATCGTCATCAGTTCGGCATCCTGCGCCTCGTGCGGATTACCTCCGACCAGATAACCGATACCCTCCGCCTGGTTCGATGCAGCGAACGGCTTCTGCGGGTTGTAAATCGGATTGATTAAAAGGAGGCTCGTATTCGCAGGTCCATACCCCATCATGATCTTCAGACGCGTGCCAGGCTGCGAGAAGATAACCGCCATGTCCTCGACATAGGAACCCACCATCCCCGGATCCTGCGGGTCGAATGCGTATCCGTACATACGCGGAGAACCGTTCGTGGTGCCATCCAAAATGGTGAGCGTATTCAATGCGTTCAAGGATTGCTGGTCCACCAAATCATAGATGGCGGTGGGCACGCATCGGAATTCCACAATTGAGATCACCTTGGTGGCGGTGGTGATGCTCATATCGAGAGGCTCGAACTGGGCTCCCATCACCCCTTGATCCGGCGCGTAGTTGATCTCCCCTTTGTTGGGGTTGGGGATCATCACCGGCTTCCCGTTTTTCTCAATCACCTGGTTCGTATTGGGGTCCCGTTCCTCCACATAACTGCGGTTGTCCAAATGATACGCCGCCACTCGGATCGTCGCCGGACCGCCGTATGTTGTAAGGGGCGGAATGCCGTAGAAGGCGAATGAGTTCACCCCCTGCTTCGAATCTGGCGGATTCACCTCCTCCACCATATCCGCGCGAACGCCCATGTAGGTCTTCACCCTGTTTCTCAGCACCGCCAGCGATCCGGCAAGGATCGGATCGGGATAAGCCATGAAACTCTTCCTCGGATCGAACATCGTCACTCGTCCCTTGACGGTGGCGAATCCGCCTTGAAGGGCCATTCGCGACCATTGCGAAGGTTCGGTTATGGGCATGCGCTGAGCGTTCACATCGCCAGGAGCGTTGGAATCATTCAGGATGTTGTAGAATTCGCAAGCGAGGAGTTTTGTCTGGAATGCCAGGTTAGCAATGTTGACGTGATTTGCAGTGTCAAACGGGGTGTCCACAAGTTCACGGGAATCATCGGTTGTCGCAAACGTAATTCCATTCCCCTGAGCCATGGTGACAATCTCGGAATCGAAAGCGGGCTTTCCGGGAATGAAGTTTCTCCAGCTTTTGCCGTCAATGGGGTTCACGCCGTCCGCAAAATAGTTCGTGCTGTCAAAACCGAGGGTTTGCCCGATCTTCGCCGCGTTCTCCCTGCACACTCGGGCGATATCGGAGAATTTGCTTTGAATATCCTCGCGGCAGTCAATATACCAACCTTTGTAAAAAATCCCCACGCCTCGGGATTGACTCGTAAGATCCAAACCTGCCCAAAGATATATTTCATGCGGGTGGCGCAGAGGATTATCCGTTTTGACGAATTGAAATCCAATATTGAAAAACAGCAGGATAATGATAAACGATGCAAGCACCCATGATCCGGCGTCGATCCTCTTCCATCCCTTCGCATTTTTCGATTTGAGCACCCTGTTGAGGAACCAAATGACAAGCAAAATCAAGATGCCCAAAAGCCAAATGGTGGTGGTCAAGGCGTACCGACGGGATTCAGCCTTTTCCAGCATACTAGGCGCCATCCAATTATCCATGTGTTGATTCAGATACTCGCGAATGCCCTGCAGCGCGAGGTTGTGGGCGTCCGTAGCGATAAACCAAACGGTTCTCTTGGGCGGGTTCGCCTTGTAAATACGCGCCAAATCGAGCAGACTGGCGATTCCGCACGATGTTTCCGCTCCCGGAGCCAAGGAGGGAACAACAGACATGGAATCAAAATATCCCTCGATTACGATGATCTGCTTGCTCATCACGGGATCGGTTCCGGGGATCATTCCGAAGATGTTGGTAGCCGTCCTTGCGACCCAGGGCATATTGCATTGAATATGACAGGTCGCATCGCCTAACGTCGCCGCTGCGAGAAACGGCGCGGCTTCGGATTTTTTCAACCAGAAACGAGGTATGGCGATGGGGATGGAAATGAACTTATCCTCCGCCTCCCCGCGCATGGTGGTATCCGGCTCTATGAAGATAACAGCCTTGGCTCCCAGCCTCGGGGCGTTCAGCCATTGTGAACCGCTGTTGAAATTCACCATTACGATGCTGCCTGCAACGTTCTTACCGTTGAAATTGCTGAGTTTCCCGTCTCCAACGTAGATCAGAGGAGCTGTCAGACCGGCTTCCGGCAACTGAGAGGTGCGAACTAGATTGGGCCATAGGGGATAAAGGTGGGCTGATGGGAGGACGGATTTTGTCGGAACCGATGCTTTCGGTTTGCCCCCGCCCTGGGGAAGCGCTGAATTGGAAACAAGAGAGATTTTAGCGTCGCCTTCGTCCATGGGAACCGTGACAGGGAAAGGCTCGGTGCGTATGTTCGACAAGCCAATCTGTCGAAATTGATTCTCGACGTACTTGGCGGCTTCCGCGTCACCTGGATAACCGGCGACACGCGACTTCATTGACGCGAGTGTGTCCACGGTTTGCTTCAAATAATCAGGATTGACTTGGTTGAAGAGGAATCGATATTCCTTTTGCAAAGCCGGGCTGGCGGTGGTTGTAGAATCATCGGCGCGAGCTTGCGTGAATCCCAAACCTAATATCAATATAATTGCGGGAACACAGATACGTGCCCCAACGGACCAAGCCCGAGAGGATTTCATCCGCGCTGTCCTTTCCACTTCTCCATTTGTCGTAACGCCTCATGGAGAGCGCGACAATAGTATATCAACAGAGGTGACTGTACGAACTTTACAAAAACGCGGTTGGTTGCATAATCCAAACTTCCGCAAACGCCCGCCAAGTTTGTATTGCTGCGATCTGAATAATATAGACTTCGAGATCCTTGGCGATTCGCAAGTTTAGAGGCGATTCGCACACGGGGGATTATGATAACTGAATATTATCATATCTTAAGGTAAAAATCAAGTCTTCTTCGGAGGATATCCCTCTCATATCGTGGGCGTGATTATTTTTAGATTTGAAGGATATCATGGCATAAAAGATGCAATATAATCAATGCAAGTGACTATAAATTCTCTCCAGTGAACTTACTATTCGGGAAAATGTCCTACAAGCAAAGGGACATTCCGCCGTAATTGTCGTGATAGAGCTCGTTTTGAGTTGAATGGCTCCGCCCATGAAGGATAAGGAGTGACAACATGAAACCCGGAAACATCATCAGATGCGCCATATCCGCTTACCTGCTTTGTCTTTTTGGGGGGATCGCGCAGGCTGCTCCCTCCCCGCTCAATGGAGTGAGGGAAATCCCGGTACTGAAGGCGCATATCAATCTCCGAACCGATCTTACCTACGCAACGAAAGCCGCCCCGATCAACGCCGCACCAGTCTATTTCCAAACAGGGAATTGGGAATGCCGCGTGCTTCCAGGTCTGAAAGATGACGGCTCAACCATCCCTCCGGGAGTGTCGGGGGCGGTTGGGCCTTACCACTTGGTGATCATGCATAATTCCCAAGTGCGCATCACCACGAGAGCGGGAGCTCAACTCGCAATTATGCCTCTCAAGCAGTTCTGGAGCGTACTGGGGCAATTCGCCACGGATCGCGGGCCTTTCGATCCCAGATGCCTTTACAACCCCTTCCTCAAACGCTGGATGGCAAGCGCATGCTGCGATTCTCATTCGATACAAGCCTCGCTGCTCCTCGCGCTGTCGGATGGCGAAGACCCTTACGAGGGATGGACATTTTGGAAGATCGACGCGGATATCACCGACAAAAACTGGGCGGACTACGATATGCTCGGTTACGCCGGGGATAAGATAGCGATCACCTCCAATCTCTACGACCTGAACACGGACAGCTTTGTAAAGGGGAATATCCTGGTCTTTTCCGCTTCGGACCTTACGCACGAGGGCGTCGGAGCTTACACCCGCTTCCAGGAGATCGCCTCGTCGTTCGCACCCGCCATCAATCTCGACGGCGACTCCGACGATCTATTCCTCCTGCAGGACTGGAGCGGAGGAGCCGGAACCATCAGACTGTCCGCCATTCAAGGGGAGCCAGGCGAGGAGAAAGCCTTGCTGGGTATCGCTTACCCCATGGTGAGTGAGAGGTGGGCGACGATGGCGGGAGGAGATGATGATATCGCACCACAGGCTTCAACCACCCATCGCATCTACTGCTTTGATTCCCGTATGCAAAACTGCGTGATACGCAATCACACTCTATGGGGCGCTCACACCATCTTTCTGCCCTCCAAGCATCCTAATCGTGCATCCATCCAGTTGTGGCAGTTAAGTCTCAAAGGGGACATCCTTCAACGAGGCAGGTTGGATGACCCCATGGGGCATTGCCAGTACGCCTATCCCTCTTTGTCGGTCAACCGCAATGGGGATGCGCTGATCGGATTCACCAAATTCGAAGCGGACGATTTCCCCTCCGCCGCTTTCTCAAAGCTCCTCCATGGGGATCCCCCGAACACGCTATCGCCCGCCACGGTCTATGCACACGGCGCCGCCGCCTATTATAAGGTGAAGACATCCGGCAAAAATCGCTGGGGAGACTTCACGACCACCTGCGTTGATCCCCTTGACGACGACACGCTTTGGACCCTGCAGGAGTATTCATCATACCCGTTCTCTGACGCGTCGATGTGGGCGACGGCTTGGGCGAGGGTGGGCGAGCCCACCTCATTCTGGACGGGAACGGTTATCACGGACCGGGCGTTGCCGGTCAGGAACGCTCAAGTTCATCTCTATGCTCTCTCATCTCAGAGCTTTATCCCGCTGACTGCGGTTTCCGACGCCTACGGAAACTACCAGTTCGACATGAGAGACATCCCGGCGGGCAGATACCATATCGGCGCTTGGCGACAGGGATATAACTCCTGGATTTTCTCCCCGTGGTTCCAAGGATGGGAGTGCGCACCGAAACTTCCGCCCCCAATCCCAACCGTCATCACGCTGTCATACACCTCCGCGAACAGGGGGGCGATTTCGGGAAAATGCCTCTGCCGAACACCCATGGGATTATCCTCCCCCGCCGGCAAGGCTCATGTGCAACTCTTCTCCGGCGGAGACTTGGTGACGGAGACGGACACGGACGAGCAAGGGGGCTTCCTTCTCTCCTCCATCCCCGCCGGATTGACCGCAAACGGCGCCCCCTGGTGGGGATGGTACACCCTCACGGCGACCTACCGCTCGCCTGACGGAGCGGAATGGCGAGGGGCTGTGGTAAATTCCCCAGTATGGCAAAATAACGTCCTCGCCTATCAGTTGGAGCTTCTTCCCTGCGAGCCATAAAAGTAAAACCCCTCAAGCCCTTCGCAGGAACTGAAACTTTGACTGGGGTTGTCGCCGCACGCCGGGCGCCCGATCACACGCACACCGTAAATCCTCACTGGCGGAAAAACCACATGAAACTTCTCGCCCTCTCTTAAGCCGCCGGGGTTTGCGGCGGTGGTCGAGGGGTATTCGGCAAGAGTGGCGAGGTCGATCCACGGCCCGTCCGGCTCCTTTTGAACCTGTATCCGCGGCTTTCCGTCGGAGGTGTCAAACCATCCGCCATCGTGAAACAATCCGCCCTGCGTAAACCGTATCTCGTTAACGGTCACGGGGGAATCGAGCCTGATGGCGTACCAGTCCTGTTCCTGTTTGGCGCCATCGAAAGTCACCACGAAAACCCCGGGGGCGGGATTGCGAATATCTCCGGTGCGATTTCCCTCCCTGGATCGCGTTGCGGTTCCCTGCGAGAACAGCGAGATTCGCTGCATTTTCAATGTATCGGGGGTTTGCATCCAGACGCAGTACCGTTTGCCGGTAGCGCCCGCCGCGTAGAAGGGGACGAACTTTAGAGCAGCGCGATGCCTGCCGGACACCGTTAACTGCTCTCCTTGGATAACGAACACCGGATTTTTCCAGCCTCCCTGAG
>JAJZOL010000109.1 GCA_021811565.1 bacterium
TTACTCGTGTTCGGAGCGATATTGATGTTCGCCGGAGCCGTCATATGGGTGATGGGTAGACTTGGCGCACCTAGGTTGCCAGGGGATTTCGTATTCCGCAAAGGTGGAGTGACATTCTATTTCCCCATAGCCACAAGTATTATCGTCAGCATAATCCTCACCTTGCTTTTGAACATCCTTCTGCGCAGACGTTAAGGTGTGCCTGCGAACCTATTTGATAAGAGAGGAGTAGTTGACTGGGATGGATAAATCCTTGTATTTTCACCCGGATGGTTCCTTTCGAATCGTTCAGCTTACGGATCTCCACATCACCAACGGAGGCGAGGAGGACCGCAAAACCTTGGAACTGGTCGGGAAAATACTGGACTGGGAAAAACCCGATCTTGTGGTTTTAACGGGGGATGTCATTGAAGGGAAGCGTTGCGTGGATCCCGCCAAATCTTGGCTATCCGCTGTCGAGCCGATTGAGAGGAGATCGTTGCCTTGGGCGGCCGTCTTCGGAAATCACGACGATGAAGGTGTTCTTACCCGCGCCGAATTAATGTATGTGGAACAGTCGTGCGAGCATTGCCTTTCAGAGTTCGGACCCGATAACGTACCCGGGGTGGGGAATTACACGCTGATCATTCGAAATAATCCTGGAAACGCCATAGGAGCAATTCTCTACCTCTTGGATTCAAACAGCTACGCCAGGGATGGATTGGAGGGATACGGTTGGATTGAGAAGGAGCAAATAGATTGGTATCTGATCCAAGCGGCGGAACTCGCCTCCCAATCTCCTAACGGTAATCCTATTCCGGCGTTCGCTTTTTTCCATATCCCTTTTCCCGAATACAATGATGTTTGGAGACAGGGGAATTGCATAGGAGAGAAGAATGAAGACGTGTGTGCTCCCGCCATGAACACTGGAATGTTCGAGGCTTTTTGCCAAGCGGGAGATGTGGTTGGTGTTTTTGTTGGGCACGAACACATAAACGATTTTGAAGGCGATTTAAACGGGATAAGACTATGCTACGGGCGCGGAGGAGGGTACGGGACCTATGGAAAGAATGGTTTTCGCAAAGGGGCTCGCATGATCGAAATCCATTCCGGCGACAGAGACTTTAAAACATGGATCAGGTTGGATGATCTTGATAGGTGATGGGAGAATAGGAGTCAAATAAAAGCGGCTCGAAACGCAGGAATGACCTGTGTCCCGAGCCTGTGAAAACAAATCAATCGCAGTATGCGTTCTCGATGGCTTGTAACTCCTCTTTGGTGAGTTTCCATCCCATCGCCTGCACGTTCTCCTCCGCCTGTGAAGCGCGTCTTGCCCCTACGATTGCGGCGGTCACTGCGGGATTGCTTAATGTCCACGCAATGGCGAGATGCCCCACGGTCTTTCCATGTTTCTCCGCGATGGGGCGAAGGCGATCCACGAACTCCAAGTTTTTTTGCAGCCTTTCACCGCTGAACATCGGGTTGCGCTTGCGCCAATCATCCTCCGCCACGCGACTGGGGTCAAACGAGCCGCTAAGCAACCCCGCCTGCATGGGGCTATAGACGATTACGCCGACTCCATGATCGAGACACCACGGGAGGGTCTCCTTCTCCACCTCTCTCCGGAGCAAGCTGTAAGGGGGTTGCAGGGAATCCACATGGCACACAGCTTCGCAACGTTGCAGAAGGGGGACGTCAAAATTGCTGACTCCGATCCATCTCACCTTTCCCTCCTTCTGAAGGTCCGCCATAGTGGCCCAGGATTCTTCCACGGGGGTTTGCGTGCGATTATCCGGCCAGTGGAATTGATAAAGATCAATGTAATCCGTGTCTAATCGACGTAAACTCGCCTCCACCTCTCTGCGAATGCTTGCAGGGGTGAGATCATTGACGGGAGGAGTGTTCTCCTGAGGAATTAATCCGCATTTGGTTGCGATGATGATTTCTTCGCGCCGCATACCCTCCAACGCCTTGCAAACCACCTCTTCGGAGTGTCCGTAGCCGTAGATCGCTGCGGTATCGATCCAATTCACTCCGAGTTCCAGGGATTTGCGTATCGCTTGAATCGATTCCGAATCATCCTGTACTCCCCACCCATAGACCCACGGGCCGCCAATCGCCCAAGCGCCGAGACCTACGGTGGTGATTTCCGATCCGTTTCTTCCCAGCTTACGTTTTTCAATCATAGTAATTTTTTCTCCTGATATGATTATGGGTATTCCCGATTGGGTTTGACAAGACCTATCGCCATGTTTTCGGCACGCGAAACTCGGTGTCTCCGTAAAGGGTTTGGATATAATTGATCTGCCCGCCGTGATACTCCATGTTTCTGCACGGCATTTCAATAAGAGTAATGCCTTTCAATGGCCCACGCCAGTGCGGATAATCCCGGTCCAAATCCTCCTCTTTCAATTGCGATATCGCATCCGCAAGCTCTTTCGAACTTGATACCAACTCCTGGCAAAGAACCTCAGGATCATCTATTACAAACTCGGATTGCTCTCCTGCGGGGGGGCGCTCGGGATTCTCGCCTTTTAACAATGCCGCCATATAGCGGTTAACCAACACGCATTCCGTGCTCATATCAAGAATTGAGCGCGCTTTGGACTCGCTTTCAGGCTTGGGCCGCCAATTGAGCCTCTCCTTGGGGGTATTCGATACGAAAAATGCGAGGGATTGTCCCAACTTCTCCGCACGTATTGCTTGGAAATCCAATAGATTCATACTTATCTCCTTCTAAATCGCACAACCATTAAGCCGACTTCATCATCACACAGCATCATGATTTCAATCAATAAGCTGCATTTTATCTCCTGTGATTGCTATCGACATCAGGCGATTACCTGTATTCTAGAATGGCAGGAGGAGTATGGCACTAGACATCAAAGAAGTCGAATACGAGTTTTGAACGATCATTATCTCTATAGAATACCTCATACGTATTAATTCAATTAACGAAGCTATACATTATTCATGGAGGCGTTTTACGCCATCGTGTCACTCCGGCCATGTTTTTTCATCCATCCTC
>JAJZOL010000014.1 GCA_021811565.1 bacterium
GGATGCGGCAGAGTGGGAAGCACTCTGGCACGAATGATGTATTACGATAAGCACGACGTGACAGTGATCGATCTGGTGAGCGAATCCTTCCGAAGACTCGGAAATAAATTTAAGGGTCAGAGAATCATCGGCAACGGTATGGACGAAGATGTTTTGAAAAGAGCGGGAATTGAGAAATGCGACGTCTTCATCTCTGTCACTCAAGGGGATAACCGCAATATCATGGTGGCTCAAATCGCCAAGGAGGTGTACGGAGTGAAGAAAGTGATCACCCGCATCAACGATCCCATCCGCGCCGACACCTACCGCTCGCTTGACATCATCACTATCTGCGGCTCCACAATACTATCCGGTATTATGCGCGATTTCATCAACACGAACGAATGGTTGATGGAAAAGGATTACAATCGAGAATATCTATCGCTCAACGTTTAAAATAAGGGATTGCACTGTTTTATCTCCATAGCCATGTCATGCGTGACATAAGCAAACGAACCTCGGTATTGGGGATATGCGCAATCACCTTAGAAGAAAAACAACCGGAACTGAAAGGTTAAGAACATGTATATCATCATCGTTGGAGGCGGCAATGTGGGATACAACCTCGCCAAATCCCTCATGAATACGGACCATGAACTCCTGATTTTGGAAAAAAATCGCGTGACCCATCGCACCATCGCTGAGGAACTTGGCGAGGTGGCAATGCAGGGAGACGGTTGCGAGGTGCGTATCATGGAGGAGGCGGGAGTGGGTCGCGCGGATGTGGTCGTCGCAGCGACGGGAGATGACGAAGACAACCTAGTGATTTGTCAAATGGCAAAGATGAAATTCAACGTCCCGCGTACCATCGCCCGCATTCATGACCCTCGTAACGAAGCCCTGTTTCATCGTTTGGGTATTGACTCCATTGTGAGTTCCACGAAAATCATTCATAACCTCATCGAGCAGGAGATCGAATGCGGGGATGTGATTCCGCTCGCTGCATTGCGAAGAGGGAATATCGAGATACTTGAAATCGATTTGGGAAGAAAATCCCCCGTGTTAGACAAGGATATCGGTCAAATTCATCTCCCCCCCAGTGCGTTGATCATCTCTATCATACGACAAAACGAGGCGATCATCCCTGGAGCCAATACCGTTTTTCAAGACGGAGATAGTGTGATCGCCTTGGTACATGCGGACAACGAACCTGAATTCCGCGAAGTTTTCGCAGAAAGGCATGGAACGTAAAAGCTCGGAAAAAAGTGAAGGTTGTTCGTGTCTTAGGGACCATTTTCCTCGTCAATTGGTCCTTAAGGTGTGATAATGATTCTTTTTTCCAAAGTATTGTTGCTCACATTACTTTCGTTGATTCTCCCCACGTCATCCACATGCGCGATTATTACATGCGATCCGATAACCGCCTTCCAGTAGGCTGTCCCCTTAGGACCGTTGTCCGCTTGCAATGTTTCGCTCTCCCCTGGCTCCAGAGGGCCATTGAATGTATCCGACCAATCCACCACCGCTCCATCCACCTGAAACGCAACCCCTATGGTCACACCGTCAGGAGTGGGGCCATCTCCGATATTCTTCACGGTGGCTATGAATTTCACATTATCCCCCGCATGAGGATTCACAGGATTCCATGAGACATTTGTCACAATCAAATCCGGAAGCTTGTTGGTGGTTCGTGCAATACATTTTGCCGGTAATGAGACTTCCCCTCTATTATTCACACTCTCAATTTCATACGGATAGCCCAATGATGGCTGAAGACCGTAGTCGGTGAAATACGGGGAGTGCGTAAAAGCAAGGTATCTTCCTAATCGATATATAAAATATCCCACGATAACTCCGCCATGCGCCGGAGCACGCCAACTTAGATGCGCAACACTGTTTGTTCCCTCCCCTTTCAACTGTATTGGTGGAGAAGGCGACTTGCCATGAATGAGAGGAGCGGGAATCAGTTTAACCACCAAAATCTGGTCGGGAATCTGAAGTTTCAGAACGGAGGTTTTTCCCAGGATTTGAAGCGGGGATAATCCTTTGGTGAGAAGAAATGTTTCCGCCCCCCGGATCGGTTCTTTGAATCGAACCGTAACTGGCAGGGATGGATTATCTATGTCCTTTTGGGTTTTCAGATCAAAACTGGATATCTCTTGCCACAAGAGAAGATAATAATTCCCATCACTCTTTTGCAAGAGAAGGTGCCGAAGATTTTTCATTCCTTTTGGATCGCACTGCAGAGTGAAATCCAAAGCATTTGGTCGGAACGGCTTCCTCACCCAGCATTGTGTTTCCGCATCCCATTTCGCCTCTTTCAACATGGATATCAGGTTCCTGATGGCGTAATAGGCGGGCTTTGGGTTCAGGTTCCTGCGAATGATGCCAAAACTCGCCTCTGCATTTGTGTCTTCGTCCTTGAACTCATCGACAAATTCATAGCTGAACGTGCGTACAATACCGGCATTGAAATAGTCCGCAAACAGTCTCGGCAGATACTTAGCCTGCGCAGCCTCCGATACGCCTGGTTGAACGCCTGCAATGACGCCACCTCCACTCCTTAATGCGGTGTGATATCCGCATTCCGTCACAACTATTGGCTTCTCCACCGCATTCTGTCCCAATATCCTCTCGGCGTTCACCATATTCGAAACATACCCCCCATACAGGCTCGTTTCGGGTGGCTCCCCTCCTGAGTAGGAGTGCATGACAACATAATCCATGCTGCTCATGGGGGCAAGCTGCATATTGGATCCTATTCGTGCGGTGGAAGGAGCAATCACACCGAGATCATGCGTTATGGGGTCCGATTTTATTGCGGAGTACAGCTCCCTTTGAAAGGAGATCGGTCCCTTCGGAAATTTACTCCCCTCCCAGTTAGCGCTGGACGGAAAGATATCCACTTCATTAGGTCCCTCCACCATATCCACAAGCTCATGATTGGTTTTGAGAATCTGCATAATGTTCGCAATCCCCCCGGATTGCGGTCCAAAGATCATTGTAGCCTTGATACCATATGTGTGAAAAAGATCTTGCATACGTGGGTTATAGCCATCTCGTATATGGCGCACCCCCAATTCCCCCAGCAGTTTTTTCACTTGGGGATATGCGTAGCCGTAGGGTGTGTCTCCGTATCCCCAATGCGTGCAAAATCCAATGCTGTCCACGAAATTATCCGCCCTATGGGCCGGCTCCGGCGTAGCCATGGCGTTTCGAGCCAATAATGCAAAAAGTGTTACGCTCAATATAATCGCAATAAAAGTTCGTGGATACTGTCTTCGATTTTCGGTCACCCCTTTATCGGATAGGCTCGTTATCGATTGACGCCTCCCACGGTCGAAGAACTTTGAATGATGCCATACATTTTCAATCAAACTGATCACTTGAATGCTCCTTTCGCCAATGAGCGATATATAATCGATATCTCATCCAAAGGCGCATGGTAATAGCCTCGATAGGGCGTGCCTGACCTAAGCGCGGAGTAAAATGAATGGGTTGCGCCATCATGTGTCGGAGCAAAGGAGTTGGCTTCAAGGACGAACAGATCACTACTAAAACCGGCAAACGACTTGGAGTCCGCTAGGGAAAAAATCAATCTCGCAGCCATGTCATCTCTTCCCTTGGGCAGAGGCATATTCCAGTTTGCATTGTCATATCCAGGATAAGAGCCATCCTTCGTCGAGTGATAATCCCAAGCAACGGTAATCAAGTCCCAAGAAATGGGATCGCTTTTCGCGTTTCTGGATATCACCCATTTTCGAAGAGTTTCCTCTCCTCCCGGCATCCTCGCCCAATCGCTGTTTGCTCGTCCCGTGCAGACGCCGCTCCATGTGTCCTGAACACCACGTGCAAAGGGGGCTCTAAGGGCTTCATCGGGTTGCAATCCCACGCGTATCAACCCATGCGGATAAAAGACTGACAATATCTCCGTCCATTTTTTCATATTGCGGTTCGGGTAGACGTCGTAAATCGCCAACTCGTCGGGGTTGATCTTACGCCGAAAAAAACGCGCCAACCGTATCAACCCGATTCGAGTAAAAACAGGAGTCTGATCGCGATCATACATAAGCAGCGGCAGAGTGGGAACCAAATCAAGCGTGGAAGGGGCAAACCTTTTCCATAAACGGTATACACTCTCCGCCTTTTCGATGGAGTATTCATGATTATAAATCAGATACAGTCGATTCGCACCATAAATATCGGAGAGTAGGCGAACAGCGTTTTTAATCTGCGAAGGGCTGGGAGCGGAAGCTGATGGAAAATTGGAACCCCAATACCCTTTTCGAGTATCATCGCTCAACGATGCGTTCACCCAGAAAGATCGCTCCAGCCTCCGTTGAGCGGATGGGGAAAAGAACTCACCCTTTTCCCCATCCATTTTAGCGCAAACAGAGGATGCGCAGGAGGAAAACAGCATGACACCTGCGAACATGCAATACGCAACTATTTCCCTCTTACGCCTCCCCTTCATTTTTTCAGGACTATTCTCAGTGATCTTATCTCCTACTTCTCAGGGGCGATGAGATAGATGACGGTAACATTGGCGGTTACTGTCATTTCACCAGGAGAGATGGGAGTGGAAGCCTCAGCACCCATCGCCATGGTACGCATGGCATAGACCGGAACGGGACGATAAGAGGCTCCCTCTTGAATCTGCTGCACTCCAACGATTCGAACCCCTGCGGCTGCAGCGAGTATGTCCGCTTTGCTTTTCGCATTCTTCACGGCGTCTGCGAGTGCGGTGTTCTCGTATTTATCCTTTTTCTCAATATCAAAGGAAACGCCCTGAACGTTATTGGCTCCTGCAGCGAGAGATGCGTCAATCGTCTTGCCCACCATCGTAAGGTCATGGATGCACGCCCGCACGGTGTTGTTAACATCGTATCCGATGATGCTCTGCCCCTTGCCTGGACGATTATCATATCGCGGGTAGATGCTGTACTGAGATGTTTGAATATCCTTGCCCGCAATTCCAAGAGCCTTCAGAGCGGCGGTGACCTTCTGCGTGAGAGATGCATTCGCCTCGGATGCATCCTGCGCCTTAACGGCTTGTGTCACAACCCCAATAGTCACATAGGCGACATCAGGTTTCGCCTTGACCTCCCCGGTCCCGTTTACAGTAATAGTCCGTTGGTCCGCCTTGGTTTTATCCTGCGCCATGGCGGATAAGGACGCCAGCAGGAGTATAACCGCTATGAAAAAAGCGATACTACGTATCCTCATGATATTTCCTCCAATTTTTTTTACATTCTATCATATTTAAGCTCATCAGAGATATTCGTATTTGAGAACTACGCATCATTTAATCTTGATGAGGTGATTGGAGAGAATCGAACATACATGGAGCGTTTATACGCGCAGAGTAACGATCAGTGGATAGAAGCGGGGAGAATTTTCACTTGAGCATGGCTGGATCCAATCAATGCATTCCCCCCCCTCCCCCTTGCAGATGCTCCGGAACCCCTTTCTTGAAAAGAAGTAACAATGGCAATGTTACGACAAAGGAGATGGCGATGATGAGTAGAGCGTCACTATAAGCCATAATGGCGGATTGCTGCTGGACAATGCCATCCAGCACCCCGTACGCCTGCCGCACTGCGATATATGGCGTTGCGCCTTTGGCGAGGAATGCGTGCTCCAAGTTGGCGAGACGTATTTGGTATGCTGGATTGTAGACGTTTATATCCTGAACGAGATAGGAACGATGGAAATTCATCCGATTATCCACATAAGTGGAAAGGAAGGCGATCCCGATACTGCCCCCCAATTGTCGCATCAGATTAAATAATCCTGTTCCGTATGCCAGGTCCTTGCCGCGAAGACCGGTTAGAGCCGCCAAGGTAAGAGGAATGAAGATGAATCCCATCGCCGCACCCCGGATAATAAGGGGGACGAATATCTGTTCCGGGCCGGTATTCGGCGAGAGAGTGTAGATCATAAACATGGAGTATGCAAAAGTTACCGCTCCGATGAAGACTAGAATGCGTGGTGACACCTTGTTTACCAACCTGCCAATGATCGGCGCCACAAACATAGTGGCGAGACCTCCCGGAAGAAACATTAATCCAGTCTGCTCCGCCGTGTAATTTCGAACGTCCTGCAGAAAAATAGGCAGAATGAAGACAACACCGTAAAGACCAAAACCTAACACACTCGCGAAAAGAGTTCCCGCCATAAAGCTACGATTCTTCAGAATGCGCAAATTCACAGCAGGATCGGTTGTTTTCAATTCCCAATAAACGAAGATGATAAGAGCAATTACGGAGATGACGGTAAGTCGCGCAATGAAATCGGATTGAAACCAATCATCCCTCTCCCCCTTTTCCAGCACCGTCTGCATGCACCCCAGACCCACTGCAAGAAAAAATATCCCCGGGAAATCCACTTTGGCGCTTCCTCGCTTCTGAAATCTGGAATCCTTTAGGAACAGAATGACAAGCGTCGCCGCCGTGATACCAATGGGGATATTGACGAAGAATATCCACGGCCAAGAGTAATTATCCGTTATCCACCCGCCAATTGTCGGACCTATCGTTGGCGCGACCACCACTCCGATGCTGTATATTCCCTGGACGACGCCTAGCTGTTGCGGAGGAAAGACCTCGATAAGAGTGGCTTGGGCGGTGGAAATAAGAGCGGCTCCTCCGGCGCCCTGGATAATTCGAAAAAAGATGAGCTCATTCAACGAATGTGAAATGCCGCACATGAACGAAGCTATGGTGAAAAGAATAATGGAGCCGGCAAGATATCGTTTTCTGCCGAAATGGGTTGAGAGCCAACCGGTGAGCGGTAAAACGATTACGTTGGAGATGATATAACCCGTTGAGACCCAGCCGATTTCATCGATGGTGGCTCCCAGATTGCCCATCATATCGGGGATAGCCACGTTGACGATACTTACGTCAAGCACCTCCAAAATAGTGCCCAACATCACCGCAACAAGGATAACCCAACGAATTAAGCCCGTATAATCGCTATATTCTTGGTGTGTCTGCTCCGCTGAGGAAGTAGGCAAATATCAACTCCTTCTGAATCAGTTAACAACCGGTAATATAATACCTTATGCGTCCCTATGCGGTTCCCGTTTCATTCTATTGATGCCTTGGTCATTCGCCTGGGCACGCCGTTTCGGAAAAGTAATAATAGTGGAAGTGAGAAGAAAAAGATACGTGCGACAAACAGCAGCGTGTCACCGAAAGCCATGATGGAAGCTTGCGTTTGTATGGATCTATCCACCATGGATAACGCTTGCATTCGTGCCATAAGGTAAGAGGCTCCTTTGGATTCGAAAAGCCCAATCAATCTATTCATCCTCAGTCTGAACGCTGGATTATAGGAATTTGCATAGTTCACCAGATGACTCCGGTGGTAACTGATACGATTGTCCACCATCGTGGAAAGCCATGCAATGCCTATGCTGCCACCCACTTGTCGCATGAGATTATACAACCCCGATCCATTAGCCAAATCCTTACCCTTTAACCCGGTCAAGGTTATAAAAGTAAGTGGGATGAATATAAACCCCATGGAAATTCCCCGAAAGCCAACTAGCCAGAAAAAATGCTCGGAACTGGTCTCGTTTGTTAGAAAATGGAGCATGTCCAAATAAATGATAAATCCCCAAGTCCCAATGAAAATCAAAAATCGCGTAGGTATGTGATTGATAAGCCTACCAACCAACGGCATCCCCACCATCGCTGTTAGTCCCCCCAAAATGAAAATCGCACCGGTTTGTTCAGCAGTATATTGCCGAATGTTTTGCAGGAACAGCGGTATTATAAACGTTCCACCATACATGCCAAAACCGTAAACAACGGTAAAAATGGTGCCAGCCGCGAAATTCCGGTTTTTCAGAATGCGTAAATTGACCGCTGGAGATTCCGCATGGAGTTCCCAATAGATGAAAATCAGCAATGAGATAGCGGATATAACCGTTAACGTGACTATGAAATCCGATTGAAACCAGTCATCACGCTCGCCTTTCTCCAGCATGGTCTGCATGCATCCAAGTCCGATTGCCAGCAGGGCGATGCCGGTAAAATCCACTCGCCCAAATCCTTTGGTTTGATATGCGGAATCCTGTATGAACACCCAAACCATTACAGCAGCAAGGATGCCTATGGGAACATTCACGAAGAATATCCATCTCCACGAGTATGTATCAGTGATCCATCCTCCAAGGATAGGTCCTAAAGTGGGAGACATCGCCACCCCAAAACCGTAAAAACCTTGCGCAACCCCTAGTTGATCGAGCGGAAAAACCTCAACAAGCGTAGCTTGAGCTGTGGAAATCAACGCAGCCCCCCCGGCGCCTTGGATGATACGAAAAAATATCAATTCATTTAACGAATGAGACATGCCGGAGCAAACGGAAGCGATGATGAAAAGCAAAATGGAGTATGTAAGGTATCGCTTCCTGCCGAATACGGCTGAAAGCCATCCCGTAAGCGGGAGCACGATCACGTTCGCCATCATATAACCGGTGGATACCCAGTTAATTTCGTCAATTGTGGCTCCGAGATTGCCCATCATGTTGGGTATTGCCACATTGACCATGCTGTAGTCCAGAGTTTGAAGTATATTGCCCAGCATGACTGCGACAAGAATAAACCATCGAATAACCCCCGTATAGTCCGTGAATGATTTACTCTTCCCGATTAATGAGGATATAGACACCGAACAGGCTCCCCACCTATTTAGTTAACAACATGTTATATAATACTTTGGCGAATCGTTCTTCAGTTCCTGTTTCTTATTCACTCACAACAGCTTCAGACATCTCTTTGGGAACACCATGCTGGAAAATTAATAATAGAGGAAAGGAGAACAGCAAAATTCGCGAAATGAAAAGCAGAGTGTCGCCGAACGCCAGCACCGAAGCCTGTGTCTGTATGGAACCATCAATCATTCCAAGAGCCTGCATCCGAGCCACATACAGAGCCGCACCTTTCGTGATAAAAATGTGCGTAAGGACACTCATTCGGTGTTGGAAAGCCGGATTGAAATAATTCGCGTTATTCACCAAATGGCATCGATGATAGCTGATGCGATTATCCACCATGGTTGAAAGCCAAGCGATCCCTACGCTCCCGCCCACGTAGCGCATTAAATTGTACAGTCCCGTGCCATACGCGAGGTCCTTGCCCTTTAAACCGGTCAATGTCGCCAAGGTGAGCGGGATGAACATAAATCCGGTCGCGACGCCACGAAGGACCAAGGGCCAATAGAAATGCTCCGGACCAGTGAGATTGGTAAGGAAATGCATCAAATACATGGAGCCGGCAAACGCCCCAACACCTATCGCTATAAGTCGGCGAGTGGACACTCTTGAAACCAAACGCGCCGCTATCGGTTGCACAAACATGGACGCCAAACCTCCGGGCAGGAATATCAGTCCGGTTTGTTCCGCAGTGTACTGCCGAATATTCTGCAAGAAAATCGGTAACACGAATATCCCTCCGTATAGTGCGAATCCATAAATAACCGCGAAGATCACACCGGCGGAGAAATTTCTGTTTTTTAAGATTCGCAGATTGACCGCGGGATCCTTTGTATGCAACTCCCAGTATATGAAGGTAAAAAGAGCAACTACGGAAATAACAGTCAGAGTCACAATAAAATTCGATTGAAACCAATCATCCCTGTCACCCTTTTCCAGAACCACTTGCATACATGATAGTCCGATCGCCAAAAAGACGATTCCAAGAAAATCCACTTTACCGCGACTATTTGTTTGATAGATTGAATCCTTTAAAAAGATCAGAGTCAGCGTCGCCGCAATAATTCCAATTGGAACGTTAACGAAAAATATCCAAGGCCAAGAGTAGTTATCCGTTATCCATCCCCCCAAGGTTGGACCGATGGTGGGAGCCGTAATAACACCAATGGCGTAAACGCCCTGAACCATGCCGAGTTGCTGCGGAGGAAATATTTCGATTAGAGTGGCTTGTGCCGTGGAGATCAGAGCCGCGCCTCCCGCTCCTTGAATAATTCGAAACAAAATAAGCTGATTCAGAGAGGTGGACATACCGCAACAAAAAGAGGCTACCGTAAAAAGAATGATGGAATAGGCAAGATATCTCCTTCTGCCAAAACGCAGAGACAGCCATCCAGTGAGTGGAAGAAGAATTACATTTGAGATCATATATGCCGTAGAGACCCAATTGATTTCATCAATGGTGGCTCCGAGATTTCCCATCATGTATGGAATGGCGACATTAACAATACTAGTGTCCAAAACCTGCATTATGGTACCAAGCATGACTGCAAAAAGGATTACCCAGCGAATAACACCCGGATAGATTGAATAATCATTTTCTGTTTTCATCACATTAGATGCAGACATATTTCGGTCTCCCTCGTTTTGTGATCCGGCAAATATCGCCCGTCATCGCCAGCCATTTCCTTGCTCACATATCCAATCCGTTCAGCATCCATTCCGCCAATGCGTGAGACATTGGCTTGCCATCCAAATAAGCCTCAAAATCATCCACAAGCCAATCCACGATTCTCACCACGGAAGCGCATATCCCACCCGCACGATGCGGCGTTAGATACGCGTTGGGTAGGGATCGCAATCGTGAATGACGATCCAGAGGCTCCATGTCGAATACATCCAACGCCGCCGTTATATCTCCGAGTTCCAATCTGCGTATCAGTGCCTCCGTATCCACCAATGCAGCCCTCGCCACATTTACAAACAGTGCGTTCATGCGAAAAAGCTCAATCTCCTTCTCGGCGATTAGATGCTTTGTGCCCTCATTCGATGCGGCGCAGAGGATTGATATCTCGGACTCCGCCAGTAAGGAATGCAAATCCGTCTTGAGGACGGAATATTCGTCCATCTCCTCCCGGGAAACATATGGGTCATAGGCTCTAATATCACACTTGAATGGCTCCAGTAAACGCACGAGCCTCCTGCCAACCCCGCCGAAACCTATGATTCCCACATGAGCCCCCGTTAACTCGCGCTCCGTTGGATCTATGTCATCCGGAAATCTCTCCACCCAGTTCTCCGCGCCTATGCGCATCTGACTATGATAATCACTTACCCTCCTAAGACAGTTCAGGATTAAGGTTAGCGCCATCTCCGCAACTGCAGGGGAGAAACCTCCCCGCGATACCGACACTGTCAATCCACGCCTCAGTTCCGTTCGCGCCGCTTGCTGTGTTATATCCAAATGTCCGGCGAATTTTAATCTTTTCGCCGCAATTAACACTTCCTCCGTCAACTCGGGCCATGACCACATGAGTACTGCGTCCGCCCATTTCAAGTCGGCTAATATCTCCGCCGACGTGTTATAAGAGGAGAGCCGAAGCTCCCCTCTATTCCTCAGCCTTTTAAAAGCATCCTGTAACCCGGGATATTGAAAAAAACCTTCCGGCAAGTTGGCTAAAATACGCATATCCATCCTTCTCATTGCATCAGGCTCAGAAAAACATAGTCCAATCCGAACATATAACTCTTAACAGCGTTAGGATTAGCACCGATGATCTTCGCCTCCAATACATGGTTCCCCGCCGTAAGATGCATTGTTCCCAGCGTCAACTGACCGCTCGGCGCGACGGAGCCATTATAGAAATCGATCGGAGATCCCAGCGTTTGCCCGTCCATGGAGAGTTGCACAATTCCGTAATCATGCGCCTTTGTGAACTGAGCGTCAATCCTGTAATTGCCATCCTTGGTGACGGGAATCTGCAACGAGAGAGTGTCGCCAGGCTTCGCCCCTGTCCACCACAACTGAGCGTCCCCGCTCCATTCACCTTCAAATCCATTCAATTCCTGTGTTTGCGTTGTGCCGCCGGATACGGAGAGTACATTAAGCTTTTCACCCTCCAGCGCACCAGGAACCTTGAAGGTCACCGGGGGTTGCATAAAGGGGTATCCGGTGCGATCCGACACAGGCAACTCGGGATATCGATCCTCTTCGCCCGCTTTCTGATACCAATAGGCGGTGCACGCATATAGCGTGGGGCGAGAATTTGGAAAATATTTCTCAATATCCCCCTCGAAACTCTTTTGGAACGGGACGTTTTCCGCGATTTCCCATCGGTTTACGCTCACATTCCCCTTGCTGCCGCCGTCGTTATAGGTTTGGTCATGAAATGCGTTCTGGAAAAGCTGATCGCTGCTCCATGCGTAACCGAAAAAATCCTCCGAACCCGTGCCGAACGTCGACGGAAACTTCTCACCGTCCACGAAAAACTTCTCGTCTCCTTCGCCCCACCAACCGCCCTTGGGATTCCAAATATGAAGCATGACGCCAACATATCTTCCCATACCAATTGTTTTCAGCATGGGCCAATCGATTTGGCGATCGGGATTGACCGGTAGAAACGCATCGCGATGCCATTTGCAGTGGAAACGTAATAAATCCTTCGGATTCGCAAAGGGTGGAGCAGTCGAGATGGAATAGGTCAGAGTGCGAGGCTCTTTGCCGTCATTCGTCACCTCGATTTTGGCGCCGTTACCGAAGGGCATGTACCAGTATGAGTAATATCCTTCGCGAGTCATCCCAAGAGGCAAGGAACGATAGTAATTCACGCCTGGAGCGGTGCCGAAGAAGTCACCAAGCGGAGCCCAAACTGACGGGCTTTTCTCCTTATCCCAATACATGGATATCGTCATATCCCGTAACCCTTTCATCTGATCGATTCGATCTTCGAATTGGGTGTTAATATGTATCCCCGTGATGGCGCCCGAACCATCGTACTGATGCAAAACTTTTGTTTGCCCCGGGTTAATCACGCATTGCCCCTGTGTGGTTCTCGCTCCAATATGGGGAGACATCGGATCGCATCCCAAAGCCCCGCTCAGTATATCGTCCGCCTGTTGCAGAGCGTCGCGGTCCACTTTGGAAAGATTACGCGTAAAAGTCGGGACCTGCGTGCCCGGCGGAAAAGTGACGTATGTAAAATGGTAATAGGCGCCCCAACCGGGATCCGCAACGATTTTGCATGACTTCTGATATGGAATGGGGATATAGCTATTCGCTCCGTTTGACACGTAATTCACCAATGATGGATAGGTGAAAGGCTCGTTTTCACGATTAAAATAGCCATTGAATGGCAGGTCCACGACTGGTTCGGTCTTCCCATCCAGGTAGATTTTCACATGGCCGTTTCCCGGAGCGGCAGACCAGATGAGGAAAATGCAACCCGGTCCCTTCATTTCAGCCATGACAGCCTGGTCGCCCTCCATGCGGATCACTCCATTGCTATCACCGTTGGCGTCCCAATCAATGTATTTACCCGTAACAGGATCATATCTGCTCGCGCGATCGTAACTGGACCACTGAGCGCATTTCTCTCCCGGGACGGGAGGTATCGCCAGTGCGTCAAGATCGTACAAGCGCTTGACAAGATCAGGATAGGTCATTCGAATAGCAAAGGAGGGAGTGCAAAGGAATAACATGACACAGAACAAGACAATACGTTTTGCGATCATCAATTTATCCTCCTGCGTTAAATGTTAAAGCAACCTTAATAGTTAATACCACAGAAACACTTTGATTTTCAAACTATTTGCTTTTGAGGTTGTGGATATTTGAACATGTTCCTGCCGTGGATGATAAAACTCTCGGATGAAAAAACCGGGTGTGATCAGAACGTTAATTGGATGATGTAGGCATTGCAAATGAACAGATGAGCATTACGGAAACTTCAATTATAACACGCAGACAACCCGCCTAAGCGAGTTGCCTGCAAATGAGGGCAAAACGGATGCTCCTAAATCATTGGGGTTGGGGAGTTTTGACGACGTTTTTTCGTAAAATGCCATACACCACGCCCTCCACTAAAGCCTTCCAGCTTGCAACCACCATATTTTCCGAAACCCCTACGGTGCTCCAGACCTCCGCGCCATCCGTGGAATCGATAATCGTGCGCACCTTCGCCGCAGTGCCATCACTGGTGTCCACCACTCTCACCTTAAAGTCGGTGAGTTTGATATTTGCTAATTCTGGATAAAAGTGCAGGAGAGCCTTCCTCAAAGCTGAATCCAAGGCATGAACAGGTCCATCCCCCTCCGCCACCTCCAAGCGCTCCTCCCCATTGACTTTGATCTTCACCGTCGCTTCCGTGACAGGAGTTTTACCCGTTCTTTGCTCCACAATGACCCGAAAACCATCCAGATCGAAGAGTTTTCGATAGGTGCCCATTGTCTCCATAAGCAACAGTTCAAACGACGCCTCCGCTCCTTCAAATGAATATCCATGCCGCTCCAGATCGGCGACCTTTTTCAACAGCATTCTAGTTTCAGGCGACGATTTTGTGAGGTCCAACTCATGTTTCGCCGCCTTGTTCACAATGGTGCTCCCGCCGGACAGTTCGGAAACGAGCATCCTTCGCGTATTCCCCACCGATTCCGGCTCCACGTGCTCGTAGGTTGAACGATGTTTCAGTACCGCATCAACATGCACTCCCGCTTTATGCGCGAAAGCGCTCCGCCCCACAAACGGCGCACGCGTGTTCGGTGCCAAGTTCGCCGTTTCGTCGATATATTGAGACAAAGATGTAAGATGGGACAAAGAATCGTGGACGAGACAATCCCTCCCCATTTTCAGCCGAAGGTTGGCGATAATGGAAGTTAAATTAGCGTTTCCACAGCGTTCCCCGTATCCATTGATCGTCCCCTGAACCTGAACCGCACCTTTATCCACGGCTATCAGTGCATTAGCCACTCCGCAGCCGGAATCGTTATGTGTATGAATTCCTATGGCGACAGATGTATTGGCTATCACATCCTCCATGACAGCGCCGATTTCCATTGGGAGAGTGCCGCCGTTGGTGTCACATAAAGCCAGTACGGAGGCGCCCGCGTCTCCAGCCACCTTCAGGCATTCCATGGCGTAATTGCGGTTGTGCTTGTAACCGTCGAAAAAGTGCTCCACATCAAAAATGACATCATCCACATGGGATTTGAGGAATGAGATGGTGTCATGGATCATCTCCAGGTTTTCCTCCGGAGAAACCTTTAAGGCGTGGGTCACATGAAAATCCCATGACTTGCCAAAAATCGTAATGACCGGCGTTTCCGCTTTCAACAGTTGCAGAACCAAATCATCCTCCGACGCTTTTCGGTGGGGGCGTCGTGTGCTGCCGAATGCGCACAGTTTTGAATGCGATAGCCGTTCCTTTTTCATACTCTCGAAAAAATCGATGTCTTTTGGATTGGACCCTGGCCAACCTCCCTCAATGTAGTCCATGCCGAACTCATCCATTTTTCGACGG
>JAJZOL010000012.1 GCA_021811565.1 bacterium
GCCTCCACGGGCTCGCACCACTCCGCAATCCGCTCCTCCACCGCCTCCGCAGTCACCGCCCCGGGGATTGGAGTCCCCTCGCCGGTGACATTCGGGTGCTCAAGGGCGCTGATAGTGAGCCTCGACCAGACGCGCCCCGCACGAAAAATACGATAAAAGCGACCGCTCGGCGTCAAAGGGTTCCCGATCGCCAGTATCCGATTGTTCCCCCCGACGGCAATCCCCTCCGCCGCATCCCAGATTGTCTCCGGAACGCCGCTGGCCTCGTCCAGAATAATCAACAGGTTTTCCGCGTGAAAACCCTGGAAGCGCACCGCGTCGTCGGTGGATAGCCCGAAGGCGAACCACCCCTCCTCCACCTGCAGGCGCGTGAGCGATATCCTGCCGGGCAACGGGGTCCGCGCCATGCGAAACCGCCTGCGCAACTCCTCCCAGAGCAGGTTGCGCACCTGCCGCCATGTGGGAGCGGTGGTCAAAACCACGCTTGGCTGGAAGGCGTAGAGAAACCAAAGAGCCAAATCCGCCGCCAGATAGGTTTTGCCAACCCCATTGGCGGACTTCACCGCCGTGCGCCTGCCGGAAGCCACCATCCGCGCCACATCCGCTTGCCGTCCCCACCACGTGGAACCGAGAATCCTCTCCGCAAACGCCTTCGGGCGACGCTGATACCCCGTCATGCGATCCCGCCATATCTCCTCCCAAAAACGACTATTCAGGCGAGAGCAAAACCCCCGCAGCAGTTGCTCGCGCATTCAATATGTCCACCACCTTCCGTCGAACCGTCGCATTCGCAGCCTCCAAGGCTTCCAGCACAGCCTCCTCGAAAGCTCGCACCTCCTCCGCACGGGAGACCGCGCGTAACGCCCTCTCCGCCAAAGCGATATGCTGACGGATTTCCGCCGCCGCCGCAAGACGCAGGGCCGGGTCCTCCGCCCCCTCCATCTCCTCCAGAAGCGTTTCCACCCTGTGAAAATTCTCCTCCAAACGCTCGCGCACGTCCCATACGGAACCGTTTTTTTTCGACATGCTTCTCTCTCCCGTTATTTCCCTTCATAATATAAACAAGGATTCAAGCCGTCTTACTAAGGATATGCATACAAATTTACACTATATAATGTATACTCTATCCGCACCTTCGCTTGCGAGCCACCTTTCCGCAGGGAGAAACCTGGAAACGCTCGACGCCCGCCCACAAAGAACGCCGGAAGGTGAGAAAGGCGAAGGATCTCTATTAAGCAAGGAGGATTTATGCCGAAAAACTGCTATGGAGTCACGTTGTACACACAGGAGTTGCGAGCGGTGCGGGGATTTTACGAAAGCGTGCTGGAGCTCGCCGTAACAAAGGAGGTGGAGGGGGAATCCGTTACTTTTAACGGAGGCGAAATTCTCATCACGTTCGAGGAGCGATACCTGAAGCCTCCCACTCTCGCCACGCTGCATTTCATCGAAGAGGACGTCCCTCATTTCTGCAAACGGTTGCGCATGCAGGGGTTTCCGATCCGTGAGGAATGGCGCGACAAAGTGGAGTTGACGGACCCGGAAGGCAGAATCATCGTGTTGACGGAGCCTCCCATGGCATAAGGCGTCCCGTGACTAGAGCGTTCAGGAGCGCACCGACGAGGTTTCGCTTGACTTGATCGGAGCCTTGTGGGATAATACAGAGGTATTTCAAGAATTGCAATCACGCCGAAAGGATTCCCGACAGTTCCGGAGCGCCGGACAACCAATTCTCCGAATGCCTGAGACTCCTCCCAACTTAATCCTCATCGGTTTTATGGCGACCGGTAAAACCACTATTGGTCGTTTATGCGCAACCGCTCTCAATTTTCGTTTTCGCGATAGCGACACGCTTGTGGAAAGACGCGCGAAACGATCCGTCTCCTATCTGTTCGCGCACTTCGGGGAGGAAGTCTTTCGTCACATGGAGAGGGAAGCCATTCGCGACCTTTGCCGAGGTTCGCGCGTGGTGATCGCCACAGGGGGAGGAGCGCCTCTTTTTCCGGAGAACGTTGCGCATATGAGAAAACACGGCGTTGTGATCCTGCTCACCCTTTCCGAGGAGGAGATATTCCGAAGGGTTGCCAATCGCAATACCAGACCTCTCCTGAACCAGACGGAGGATCCTCGCAAGCGTATTCACGATCTGTTAAGCTATCGGGAGCCCATCTATCGTCAAGCTGCGGATGTCAGCGTGGATACGTGCGGACTCTGTTGCAAGGAGACGGCGGAGAAGGTTTTGAACGCTTACGCCGACTGCACATCGAAGATATCCTGGATATACGAACATAGGCGTCCTTCAAGGAAAGAATCATGAAAGAAACGAATATAATTCCTGTGAATCTCGGCGAGGATTCCTATAATATACACATCGGGATGAATGTTTTGGATCAGGCGGGGACGATACTGAACGCAACGGGCGCCTACACCTCCGCCGTGGTGCTAACCCATCCGAAATTGGTGCAGCTCTACGCCGAACCTGTTCGGACATCCTTGGAGCGGGTGGGAATCCGAACCGCAATACGAACGACGCCGTCCGGGGAGAGATATAAAACCCTCCGCACCATGGAAAAAATTTACGATCAACTTTTAAGTCTCGGAGTGGATCGTAAAAGCCTGCTGATCACCGTAGGCGGAGGGGTGATCGGAGACATGGGGGGCTTCGCATCCGCCATATGGATGAGGGGCATCGCCTTTGCGCAGGTTCCCACAACGCTTTTGGCTCAGGTGGACGCCAGCGTCGGAGGCAAAACCGGGGTGGACTTGCCGAAAGGCAAAAACCTTGTCGGGGCTTTTCATCAGCCGCGCGCTGTTCTGATCGATCCACGCACTCTCGGCACGCTTCCGGCTAGGGAACTCCGATCCGGTTTGGCGGAGATGCTCAAGCATGGTATAATCTGCGATAAGGATTATTTTAGGAGCTTGATTTTCGACACGCCCCGGCTTCTTGCTCGCGATTCGGATCGCTTGATACCCGCCATTAAGCGTTCCTGCGAAATTAAAGCCGATGTCGTGTCTCGCGATGAGAGAGAAAAGGGTCTTCGAGCCGTACTAAATTACGGACACACCATCGGGCACGCCATTGAAGCTTTGACCGGGTATAAACGATATCGGCACGGAGAGGCCGTGGCGATAGGAATGGTCACCGAATCGATCATAAGCGAAGAGATGCATCTGACCGGCAATGAAACGACGGAAGAGATCATTCGCTCCGTTCAAAGATCACGCTTGCCTTGGGAGTTTCCGCGCGATCTGTCGATTGACGAGGTGCTGAACGCCACGAAAAGAGACAAGAAGCAATCCGGCGGCAAGTTAACCATGGCGCTGTTGGAAGGCGTGGGAAGCGTTCGAATGGTTCCCGATACGCCGGAGGCGGCGGTGCTGAGCGCACTGAAACGGCATATCGACCTCGGCGCCAACGGATGAACGAAATGGACTTAAAATGAGAGGGAAGAATCAACAGGTTGCATCGTCGAAGGTTGCGGACGCTCAGGCGAAAACCGGAAGGCGAACGTGGCTGGATAAGTTCGGTTTGGTGTTGGCGATCGGCTGGATTCTCACTCCCGCAATCCAATACTTTGGAACCGTGCAGCGTACGGAACTGATGCTGCAAGGCGATGCGGCGTATCCCTCCATGGCGCGGTTGGATTTGGTAACGGTTTACTATCTTCTGCTTGTGTTTACCGTCCTGTTGGTGATTATCCGGTACGGATTGAATCGCAAGGCCGAGGATTCTGGAAACAGGCTGAACAAACATGAGGCAACAGGGTAGTTTTGAGGTTTGAATTGCATTCAATCAAAGAAAAGGATTTATCCTTTCCGGTCAGACGTTGGTTGAAGTTATATTACCCTCTGATACAAGGGGCGACCTAAATTGATCAATCGAGTGATCAACTCCCGTTATGAAATATTGGAGCAACTGGGTAACGGGGCGTTCTTTCAAGTGTACAAGGCGCGTGACAAATCCACCAATCAAATGGTGGCGGTGAAGTCGTTACGTCCCGAGTATATAAGCGATGCCGATTTTTACGCGGGATTGCTTCGGGCGTCGGCTTCGGTTTCTCGTCTGTCCCATTCCAATATCGCGCGACAGATTGAGATCATCACCGAACCGAGCTCCGTATATGTCATCACCGAATATATCCGCGGAATCAACTTGAAGGAGCGCATCCGCCGGATTGCCCCGTTCACTCTCGCAGTCACCGTGGATTTCGCCGTGGCGATCGCCGAAGCCCTGCACCAAGCGCATCAAAGCGGGGTGATACATGGCGACCTGCGCCCGCAAAACGTCATCATCAACCCGGAGGGAGTTCTAAAAGTAACCGATTTCGGCATGGTTCAGGCGCTTATGGCAAGCCCAAAGGCGGCGTCTCACAATCTGAGCCAATTCTCCTACTATCAGGCGCCAGAAACCATCAGCGGAGCCCCGGTCACTCCCGCTGCGGATATTTACGGACTGGGAGTGATCCTCTTTGAAATGCTCACCGGCAGTCTTCCTTACACGGGAGAGACACCATTGATCATCGCCACCAAACATCAAAAGGATCCTATTCCCTCACCCAAAGCTGTAAACGCCTCCGTTCCTCGCTCCATGGACGGTATTGTAATGAAGGCGCTGCAAAAACATCCCGAGGACAGATATCGCTCCATGAACGATATGCTTAATGACCTGAAAATGGTTCGCGATGCGCTTCGGTTTGGGAAATCGTTATCCTGGTCCCCTGTAAGTGGATTGCAATCCGCACAGGTTGCTGAACCGGAGAAAGAGCGCATCAAGGAGCCGGAAATCTCTGCCGAAGCGTCACGTGCGAAAACGTCCGCGCCCTCCCAGTCCGCAAAGTCGTCCATCGCCTCGGCAACCGTGGATGATGCTCCGAAGGCGAAGGAAAAGGTGATAAAGAATGGAGACTCCGTTATGGCTTACGGGGTGTATGATGACAGGGTGTCGCCTTATCTCAAGATAGCGATAGGGACAGTGCTTTTTATACTTCTTTCCACATTGATCATTGGAGTGCCTCTTTATCTCGCCACATTCTCCAAACCGGTACAGAAAAAACTGCCCAATTTGGTGGGAATGGTTTATGATCAGGCGAAGTCCGAAGCGGATGATCTGGGGGTGAAACTCATCCGTCATGACGACTTCAACGATCAATACGACCCCAACGTGATATACAAAACCGACTACGATCCAAACTCCCCTGTCTATGCCGGTAAAACCGTGAATGTATGGGTGAGTAAAGGCTCCAGAAATGTAATCATACCACGCGTTGTCAATATGACCAGTGATGACGCCAATCAACAGCTTCAACAGAGTGGTTTGTCCATTGGCAACGTCACTCAAGCCGATAGCGATCAAATTATCGCGGGAAATGTCATCTCTCAAACACCGCCTCCCGGAAAAAAAGTACCGAGGTCTACGCAAGTAAACCTAATCATTAGCGACGGTCCCTCCGCCAATGCGTCAACATCCGGCGATAACTCCGGTTCGTCCAACGATAACTACGATTCGTCCAGCAATGGTTCGAATAGCTCGGGATCGTCCGCTTCATCGGACAATACGAACACGAATAACGACAACTCGGACAATTCGAACGTGTTTGATCAGAACTCCGATAATTCCGCATCCAATGGATCCGGTTCCAATTCCAATACATCTTCAAGTTCCACGCCATCGGATTTCACACCTAAAAGGTATCGAATACGAATCAAAGTCAGAGATTCCGGACCTGTTAGAGTGGTGTATACCGACGTCAATGGTACGCACACTCCGATAAACGGATATTATAATAAAGGCGATACGATCGTGAGATCCGTGAAAGTGACAGGTCCATCATTCACAATAAGGACATATTTCAATAATGCCACAACCCCATCAGACGAGCAGACAATCAATCTCAGCGGCGGGCATTGAAAGGAACGCGAGGATCGCTCCTTCCATTCTCTCCGCCGATTTCAGCGAACTTCGTGAAGCAGTCACGGTTTGTCAAAATGCGGGAGCCAGAACCATACATTTTGATGTGATGGACGGACAATTCGTTCCCAACATCACCTTCGGTCCGAGGGTGATATCCTCCTTGCGACCCCATTTCGATTTGCAGTTCGACGTACACCTCATGATTGTGCAACCTGAAAGATACATCGAAGAATTCACCAAGGCGGGGGCGGACATTCTAACGATTCACGCCGAGGCGTGCGTGCATTTGCAACGCACTCTCGACCATATACGCAAGAACGGCGCCAAGTCTGGTTTGGCATTAAACCCCTCCACCCCGTTGAATGTCCTCGAATATCTGCTTGATGACATTGATCTTTTGTTGCTACTAACGGTGAACCCCGGATTTGGAGGCCAGGAGTTCATTCCCGCCATGCGAAAAAAAATCTCCGAGTCGTATAATATACTGAAAACCGCATCGCATTTCATCGAACTGGAGGTTGACGGGGGCATTTCGCCCGTTAACGCCAAGGAGATGACCACACTTGGAGCAAACGTGCTCGTGTCCGGCAGTGCCGTATTTGATCATCCCAAAGGAGCAGCGGAGGGATTTCGCACTATCAATAACGCGATTCAACCGGATTGAACCAAGGGAGGGGTGTCATGCCTGATGAAAAATCCGATATCAACTTTCAGATACCGCCTCGGCAAAAACGTCTTCGCCTGCTTATGGGGGTATTGTTGCTGGTATCAATCGTTATGATAATCCTTGGATTGACCCTGCCCATCTTCCATATTCCTCCCGCCGATACCATTCCCATGGAGATGCGTCACACCTACCTTCACAAGGTGCTACTCATTCTATCCTGGTGGGCGATATGCATGATCATTACATTCTCCATTTTTTTTCTCGCTTGGTTTGACTTGAAATCCGTTCAAATTCGCATGCGTATGGCTCAAAGAGATTTCTGGCGAAAAGTGGCATCGGAAAACAAAGAGAGCCCGGATGAGCGATAATACGACCTTCACTTCCGAGGACAAGGGTTGGATGAGACGCGCTTTGCGTATCGCCTCAAAGGGATACACTCATCCAAACCCAATGGTCGGCTGCGTTATCATTCGAGAGGGCAAAAAGATAGCCGAAGGATTTCATCCCTTGGCGGGTCAACCGCACGCCGAGGTGTTTGCATTGAGACAAGCAGGCGAGCTCGCCCGGGGAGCGACAGCGTATGTTTCCCTGGAACCCTGTTCCCATTACGGCAGGACCCCTCCCTGCTCTCTTGCGCTCATTCAGTCCGGTATCCGCCGCGTGGTGGTGGCTATGATAGATCCCAACCCCAAAGTAAGCGGTAGAGGGGTGGAGGCATTGCGAAAAGCGGGGATTCAAGTGGATGTGGGACTGTGCGAAAGCGAATCCCGTAAGTTGAATGAAGCGTTCCTTCATTTTCAGATCAACCGAAAACCGTTCGTTATCCTGAAATGCGCGATGACCTTGGACGGCAAGATAGCTACGCGCACAGGAGATTCCAAATGGATCACATCGGAATCCACGCGCGGTTTTGTGCACAAACTCAGGGCGCAAGCCGGAGCCATACTGTGCGGTACGGGAACCGTACTAGCGGACAACCCAATGCTAACCGCGCGTCCTGAATCCCAATATCCGCGTCAACCGTTGCGCATCGTATTGGATAGCCACTTGCGCATTCCGTTGCAATCATCACTCATTCGAACGGCGGATCGAACCTCTCTGATAATCGCCGTCACCTCGCCATTAAACGAAGAAAAAGTTCGCATTTTACAGGACAAAGGGGTGGAGATTTTGCCTGTTGATGCCGATAATACGGGCAGAGTGTCGCTTCCTGCATTACTACGGAAGTTGGGCGAAAGAGAGGTCACCAGTCTGCTGGTGGAAGGGGGTGCGCAAGTACACTCCTCATTCCTGTCGAGCCAAATTGCAAATAAAATAATGCTTTTCGTTGGCGCGAAGATAGTCGGTGGGACCGATGCGCCATCCTGGGTGGGCGGCGCCGGGGTGGAGCGGATGAAGGACGCCATAACGTTAAAAAAACTGGAAGTGAAAACGTTAAAGGAGGATATTTTGCTGGAAGGATATCCTTAAGCGCGACACGAATAATGTTATTCCAGCCGGACCTTGGATAAGGAATCATCCAGATGAAACGCATTGCGATATCCATCATTATCATTCTTATTTTCTTCGCCGCAGTCGCATACGCCTCGGGTTTTTTCACTCAGGAGGAACGCTATACGGAAACGTGCGTTCTCTGCCGTGCCGTCCGCATTCACACTCATATTTACGGATTTAACTTCACCACCATTAGGGATACCCCCATGACGGAATGGTACAGGGAGAATATTGACCCTCAACACGGTTTGGATAGTGCGCATCCGCATGAGTGGGAGCAAAGTTCAGGAGTGATGGACAATTTTCCCGGAGCCGGCACGCAGTATTACTCCTCGGTACGCATCCCCCCTCTCTTTCTCCTGGCTCCCGAGATAGAGGTTCAGATACTCAATAACATCCGGGATCACCAACAACAGATTCAGTTGATTCATTCCCTATCCACCAAGAACTATCAGGTGAACGCAACCCGAGTTAATCTCCTCATACAATACTACTATGTGGATCGATTGAAGGAACCATGGAAGGCATGGTGGGATCATAACGCACATGTGTTCGGAATCAACCCTTCCAGTTAATGGCGATGATGTACTCAGGAAGAGACGCGAAAGCAGGTTCATCCCGGCAAAACAGACGCTCCTTAACCGTCGTATGATCGACTTATTCACCAAGGATGGGAATCTTTTCCGATATCTGGCGCCGTATTTTTTCGATACGCATCGAATCTCCATAAAGAGGGAAGTTGATGGAGTTATTGTGCAAATCGTATATATTCAAATTGTAATGGTCCGATTCTCGGATAATATCCCATTTGCATATTTCATCGTATGGATAGTCAGGTCTCCTTTTTTTAAAGAATCCTCTATAATAAGGATTCCCTTGTATATTTACATAGATTCCTTTCTCATTGAAATATAAATAGGAATTAATTAATGAATTAGGAGATATAAATTCTATAATTACATAACCAATGAATGTAAATAGGCTTGACTCCCAGTTGTTAATATGAAAATGATCGCTGATAACAATCAAAACAGTTATAAGTATAGCGTAAAGAGGAATTAATTTGCGTAACATGTAACTCATATATTTATCAAAAGGTTGATAAATAGTCAAGCTACTGCGATTATTATTTATTACATACCGAGTGGAATCTAAGTTCATCGTTAACCCCGTATATAAAATCGATTGATTTTGAAAATCAGGATGTTTTTGAGTTACGAAGTTTTAGGGTGCGGAAATACTTATATTCAATTATCGCAATATACAAATAATACGTCACTGACAAAATGTCGGAAAGCAAGAATAAGGACCCAAAAATCATAATCGCATGCATGCCAACTGCATTTCTTTCTGAAGCAAATTTCATTAGAAGGATAATAACAGATTGAATCAGTATCAAAAAGCCTGTCGCCACCAAAAACCTCCGCGCCAATATTTTATCCCCATATCTTACGAGAATAACCGTCTCCATAATAAGGAAGATGAGGAATGCCGAAATCCCGTTGTATAGGATATCCATGGATTCACGACGGAATTTACCGACACTCGATTCGATTTTAGTGTTTTCCCCAAGAGCTTTCCTGGTTGCCAGCAGCGAGATCGCCGCGTTGTGATTGTTAGGGTCAAGCTGAACCGCCTTTCGAAAGCAGGATAGGGCATTCCGAAGCCTGTGGCGTTTCAATTGGATATTTCCGATCTCTGAGAAATCCTCGCTCAATGCAGCAGGATCATTGAAATCCAAAGCCAAAGCCTTTTTACAAAGTTCCTCCGCTAATTGAAGGTTATTATTGTTCTCCTCGAGTCCGCCAAGGATTTCGTAGGCTATGCCGTTGTTGGGATTGAATTTCAGGCTGGCTCGAACAGCGATTGCCATCTCTTTTCCTTCGCCTAAACTGAAATACAGACGGCCGATATTCAACAGAAAGTTCGCCTTGTCCGCATTGGGCAGATTTTTCATTTGCATGACTCCGGTTATGACATTGTTAACGCCCCCAGGATATCCGTCAATCTCCCACTTCATCGAGTTTTTATCCGTCGAAAGCGTTTTCAGATACCATTGGGCGGATTCCGGATATTTTCCAAGATCAAAGCTCGCGGCGCCTAGCTCCATGGACAATATGAACTGCTGCGTCGTTGTCTTTTTCACATTCCTCAATTTTATGAGCGTATCGTATCCTTGCCGTATTTGCCCTGTCGCCAATTGGCATACTCCAATATAGTAATACAAAAACCAAGACCGATGAGTGCGAATAAGCTTCAAGACGGATCGAAAATTCAATAGGGCCAATGCATAATCGCCATTGCGCATGTTCCGCATACCATTCATATATGCCATAAAGCTTGGCGCCATCTTCGGATTCTTTAGTTTGATTAAGTTATATTGATTGTTCAGAGTTGAGTCGGATTCATAAGAGGAATGATAAAACAAGATGCAAGAGGTTTTAGCAGCGGGGGGATTTTGCGCACCTGACCTGAGCGAGGGGAAAAGCATAAGCAGACAGCAGAAAACTACAATCAGACTATGTCGATCTCGCTGCATGAAAACCATCTCCTGAAATAACATATTTCATATTCCAAGCGCTCGCGCAGCCTGAAATATATGATTTTCGGATCGTGGTCTTCAAAATATTATTACAACGAATGGGTTCTCACAGGTCTTATATTATTAATTCGGCAATTAAATATCATCGAATATATTAACTTTATCAAGAGTGATTTCAAAGATTTTATTATCTATTTAATTGCCGATTTAATAATTCATATGCATACCAGACGCTCGCATCCAGTAGGACGGCGTGGAATGCAAGCGTCTACTTAAAATCCGTTTTCCATCACTCTTCGAGCCAGGAAGTCGGTTGTCACATCGCCTTTTCGATAGAAAGGATTGGCGATGATTCGCTTTTGAAGGGATATGTTGGTGGGGATGCCTGTGATCTCCATCTCATCCAAACACCTGCTCATACGAGCTATCGCCTGCTCCCTATCCGGCGCCCAGACAATCAGTTTTGCGAGCATCGGATCGTAGAAAGGAGGAGTCTCGTATCCGGAATATATTTGGCTCTCCACGCGAACTCCCAGCCCGCCTGGAAAGTGCACGCTTTCGATTTTTCCTGCGCTTGGCGCGTAATTGTTTTCAGGATCCTCCGAGGTAATACGGCATTCAATCGAATGACCGTTCATCATCACCTGCTTTTGGTTCACTGACAAAGGCTCCCCGAACGCGATGCGAATCTGCTCCTTGACGATATCCACACCTGTGACCAACTCCGTAACGGGATGCTCCACCTGCAATCTTGTGTTCATCTCCATGAAGTAGAAATCACCACGAGAGTTAACGAGAAACTCCACGGTGCCCGCTCCGCGATAGCCAACTTTTTGCGCCAAACGAACGGCGGCTTCGCCGATCCTGTTTTGCAGGCTTTGCGGAATGGCGCTTGCAGGCGCCTCCTCCACAAGCTTCTTGTGACGAATATTCTGCACGGAACATTCACGCACGCCCAAATGAATGACGTGACCAAAATTATCCGCCAATACTTGAGCCTCTATGTGTCGTGGCGCCTCTATCAGTTTTTCGATGTAAACTTCCGGATTTCCAAAAGCCGCCTCGGACTCCGCCCTCGCCATTTGAAAAGCGGTTGGCAACTCCTCATCGGTATCCACTCTGCGAATGCCCGTGCCTCCTCCGCCCGCAGTGGCTTTGATGTATATCGGATATCCCACTTTCTGCGCCACCTTCAATGCTTCCTGATCGTTGGGAATGATTCCGTCCGCCCCGGGCACGATCGGCACGCCGGCGGATCGAGCCGTTTCACGAGCGGATGCTTTGTCGCCCATCTTTTCAATCACTTCCGCCGGAGGACCGATAAAAGTCACATGGCACGCCTCGCACGCCTCCGCAAATGTGGACTGCTCGCTTAAATAACCATACCCTGGATGTATTGCCTCCGCCCCTGTTATATGAGCGGCGGCGATAATGTTCGGTGCGTTTAGATAACTCTCTTTATTGGATGGAGGACCGATACACACGGACTCATCCGCTAGACGCACATGCAGACACTGCGAATCCGCAGTGGAATGCACAGCCACTGTTTTGATGCGCATCTCCTTGCATGCTCGAATGATGCGGACGGCTATCTCTCCTCTATTTGCAATCAGTATTTTTTGAAACATTAGGATCCGTTCGTTAGTGTATTCCGCTTGCGCGGTTGGTTCGCCGGGTTAAGCCGGAAGTAGCTCGCACCCCTAAGAAACGCATTCCCTTCAGAATGGATTTTCCGTCATGATGAAAAGAGGCTGACCGTATTCCACAGGCATACCCGCCTCCACGTGGATCTCATCCAACACGCCATTGCGATCGGATATGATGTCACTCATTAATTTTATCGTTTCGATGACGCCGACCACCTGCCCCTTTTGTATCGAGGAACCAATGCTCACCGGAGGTTCGGCGTGATGATATATCCCCACCATGGGAGCCGTGATCGTGTATCGGCTTGCCTGCTCCGTATCGGATATGGCGTTGTCCTTCGATACGACGATGTCGGCGCCGGTTGATGGGGGCGCCGTATTTGAATCGGCGCTCCTCTGAACTGAACTACCGGGAGGGGATTTGCGCACCGTCACTCGTGTCAGGTCATTTCGGATGGTGATCTCGCTAATTTTATGGCTTTCCACCAAAGATACCAGCCGCTCCACTTCATCTATCAATGATTCCTTCATATGCGCCTTTTCATTTATCATAACCTCTATTCCTAGGGGTTTATTCTTCGGATATGCGTCTAGATCATTAATTTGAAAATACAATACTCAAGCAATCGAAGCCAAAGCGTTGTGATGAATATTACCACGCAAGCCACAATGAGATACTCCGCGATCGTATCACTGCTGATCAAACTCTGCGCTATGGTGGTCTGATGGGGGTTCTGCACCAACGCCAAGTGAGACATGGCGTTGTCTATGGATCGCATGAAAGTATTTAAAACCGTCATGAAGTCGTTGAATTTCCAGATTGTCAGCAGGAGCGGCATCACGGTGAAAATAGGCGCCAGCAACTGATATTTCAATCTCTGATGCTCGTTATAGATCACACAGTTTCGGCATCGCTCAATTTTCAACGACATAGGCAAGTTAGGGTTATGCGGAATGCGGACATGCCTTTGTCCGCCTTTTGAAGCGGATTCGTGGATCACCGGAGTCGATTCCGTCGGAGATTTCTCATTCTCTCCATCAATCTTAATGATTTCCTCCCGATGGATGATGGCGTCCATCGACTTTCGGATGACTGTCTCCTCGCACATGCATCCAACACGCTCCCTCCAGCATTTCGTGCGTTCCAAATAGATGGGGCAATGCACCCTGAAGCTTGAGCGGCAATAGGGCAGTTGCCAGCATTTTGCAAACACGCCAATCAGCGCCCCCGACGGAGGTTTCTCCACCTTCACCGCTCCGCCGTATTTCATGTTTTTCCTTTGCTCCTGACGGATGGTGACCCCCATAAGGATGCGCAAAAGGATATCCCTCAGAGTGAGAAGAATGCCGGGAACCCCCATAATGAGGGCGGCGATATGGAATTCATTGTAAATGGCAAGGGCGGCGGTGTTGTTGCTCTGCTCCCAAAGATGAATCTGATCGCTCATTAAAAACTCAAAGAGGAACGGGACGCCGTAAAATAACGCCACCGCGCCGCCCAGCATCAGATAACCAACAACCTCATCATCGTAATACAACGCGCAGGCGGTCAGGATAAGGACGGAAAGCGCGATGTTCAAATACATAATCGCCGATTGAATATTGCCGGCGATCCGCACCCTGTCCGCATGCCCCATCGAACTCCAGTTCCCCACATCGCCTAGGATCAAGCCATATAGCAGGTAACCAAAGAGAACGACGGCGGCAAGGGCGGAAAGTTGAAATATCCGACGCGCCCAATCCAATAGTATCCGTATAAATCGATCGGAGGAAGGTCCGCTAGGTGAGTTATGGCTTATCTGCAAAGTAATCTGCCCTCCATGGGGTGAGTATCAGGCTCTCGCTATTTAACCCGCTCCAAATAGGTGTCGCTGCGAGTGTCGACTTTAACCTTGTCACCTATGTTGACGAAGAATGGCACCTGAATTACCGCCCCGGTTTCGAGTTCCGCCGGTTTGGAACCCCCCGACGCCGTATCGCCCCGAACACCCGGATCGGTGCTGGTGACTTCCAACTCCACAAAAAACGGCACCTCCACGCCGATGATGTCTCCGTTATGATCCATCACTGTCACCTCCATGCCGTCTTTTAGATACTTGACAGGATCCCCGATAAGCTCTCTCTTCACCGATATCTGCTCAAAGGTGTCCTTGTCCATCAAGTAGTATTCGCCTTCGAGTTGATACAGAAATTGCATCACCCGACGTTCCAGTCGCGCCTGCTCCATCTTCTCACCGGCGCGGAATGTCTTATCAATCACGGATCCGGATTTAACATTTTTCAGTTTCGTGCGGACAAACGCACCGCCTTTTCCCGGCTTAACATGCTGAAATTCCACTATGGTGTAGATATCGTTGTCCTGAATGATTGACAAACCATTCCGAAAATCACTGGTGTCTATCAAAACGCAATTCACCTCCAAGTTAATACATACAAATTTGCGCCGGAAACAATGTTCCTGACGCATGCATCCCTATTATAGCATACCGCCCTAACTCCCGCAATCTGTAAAAAGGATGCGCCGCTCGACCTTACGCTCAATGATTCCCATCGCTGACCTTTGCAAGACGAATTGACAGGAAAGATTTTACAAAGCTATACTATTTGAGCTTAATGTGTTTTGATTGTGATATTTCCATATGGATTTTGCGTATAACGTGTTGGCTGACGTACAGCATTCATTTTCTCGTGCGTATCTCTTCACGCGAAGAATGCGTTTTGCCCCCGTATGTTCGCCGCCTAAGTTTATCATTTTATTTCATGAAGCGACCGCTTTATTAAGGAGGTCTAATTTATGCCTGCAGCTGTCAGCATCCAAGGCTTGACCAAAAAGTACTTGGAT
>JAJZOL010000236.1 GCA_021811565.1 bacterium
CCATCGCTTGCGTAATCCGACATCAACATGGGCAAGCGCGAAAGCATTCCGGATATCGCTCGCAATCTGGGCAGATGGACGGATGCGATTGTAGCGAGGGTTTTCGATCACAACTCGCTTGTCGGACTTGCCGAATATTCGGGTGTGCCGGTCATCAATGCGCTTTCCGATGTGGAACATCCGTGTCAAATATTGGCGGACCTATACACCATCATCCAAAAGAAGGGCGGTCTGAATGGCGTTCGGCTTGCGTGGATGGGGGACGGGAACAATGTGCTTCATTCGATTCTTCTGGCGGCTGGTTTATCGGGCATGCGGGTTTGCGCAGCTTGTCCCAAAGGATATGAACCGAAACAGGAGATCGTCGCCAAGGCGCGAGAGTTAGCGGGGGAGCCGTCAGGAGCGGATACGGCGAAATCCTCCATTCAAATCGTAACCGATCCTGAGTATGCGATGGATCAGGCGGATGTGGTATACACGGATGTTTGGACAAGCATGGGTTGGGAGGATGAGCGTGAACAGCGATTGAAGGACTTCCATCCGTATCAGGTGAATGCTAAACTGATGTCATTGGCGAAAAGCGACGCCATATTCATGCACTGTTTACCGGCGCATCGAGGCGAGGAGGTCACGGATGAGGTGTTGGAGAGTGCGCAATCCGTGGTGTTTGACGAGGCGGAGAACCGCTTGCACGCTCAAAAAGCAGTCATGGCTTGTCTGATTAATTGAAAAAGGAAGGATCAATGCAAATGAAAAACGAGGATACGGTGGTTTTGGTATATTCGGGAGGTCTTGACACATCGGTCTGCATTCCTCTGATGCGAGAAGAGTATGGATTCAAGCATGTGGTGACGGTAACGGTGGATGTCGGTCAGCCAGAAGAGGATATTCGTCAAGCGGAGGAGAGGGCTCGTACCTTGGGCACGGAGCATTACACGGTGGACGCCAAAGCGGAATTCGTGGAGAGCTATTGTTGGCCTGCGGTGAAAGCCAACGGAGATTATCAGGGATATCCTATCTCAACCTCCATCGCCCGTCCCTTGATCGCTTTAAAGGCCGTGGAAGTGGCGAAAAAACATTCCGCCAAGGCTTACGCGCATGGTTGCACGGGAAAGGGCAATGATCAGTTTCGTTTGGAGTATGTGATGCGTACCCTCACCCCCGAGATGGAGGTGATCGCCCCCATGCGCGAGGGAAGGCGACTTCCCAATGGGCGTACGGAGCCGTGGACTCGCAGCGAAGAGGTGGATTATTGCGAGGCGCATGGAATTCAGCTTGGTGTGACCAAGGCGAAAATATGGAGTGTGGATGAAAATGTTTGGGGACGCAGCATAGAAGGCGGAAGATTGGAGGAGCCGGATTACGCTCCGCCGGAGGAGATATTTAAATGGACACGATCCGTTGCGGACGCTCCCAACGAACCGACAACACTTGTCATAGGTTTCAATGGGGGGACGCCCGTTTCACTTAACGGAGAAAGCATGAGCGGGATTGATCTGGTCAAGAAGGTTCATCAAATCGCAGGAGAAAACGGCGTAGGGCGTGTGGACATCATGGAGGATCGGATGCTGGGGCTGAAAGTGCGCGAGAATTACGAATGTCCCGCTGCGATACCGCTGCTGACTGCGCATCGCGCGTTAGAGGCTTTAGTCTGCACCCAGGCTGAATTGAAATTCAAAAACATGGTGGACAGGGAATGGGGGGAATTGGCGTACAAGGGGCTTTGGTACGATCCCCTAAAAGAGGATTTGGAGGCATTTATCAATGAGATCCAAAAGCGCGTTACCGGCGAGGTGACTCTGAGATTGCACAAGGGTGGATGCGTCGTGACTGGCAGAAGGAGCGAATGGGCGTTGTACAATGAGGATCTCGCCTCATTTGACAGCAAGACATTTGACCAGTCGGAAAGTGTGGGTATTGTGAAAACTCACGGAATGCAGAGTCGAATGTATTGGAGTTTGAAGAACAAATAGCGTTTTCATACGTTTATATATTATTGAATCGGCGATTAAATAGATGAAATCACTGTTGATGAAGTTGATATACTCGATGATATTTAATTGCCGAATTAATAATGGCAAAGTGATTGCACAATTCGTTTCATGATCCTCAGGTAACCAGGTGATAAATGGGGATGGATCGTTTGACGATATTTTGCAATCACCTTTGCATAGCGATGTCGGCAAGCGAAGCAGGCGTAAGAACTTGTAATATGTATATGAATAGGAAACAACCTTCGAGGAAAGATCAATCCAGTAAGGAGGGATTCCATGGCTGAGGTGCATACCATTCGCTACATATGGCGTCCGGCTAAAGAGAATGTATACAGGCACGGACGAGATCAGGAAGTTCGAAGCGTTATTCTTCATTCCTCCTGCGGCAGAGAGGCGGGGGATCTGGAGATATTGACGGGCGGTACGGAGCGCGAGGTCTCCTCGCACTGGTACATCACCCGTTCGGGCAAAGTTTATCATTTGGTAAACGATGCTGACACCGCATGGCATGCCGGGAAGGTGAACCAGCCTCGTTACGCCAACTCCGCCAGCATAGGGATAGAGATGGAGCATTTCGACCCGGATGAGAATCATCCCGAGGGACAGGACTGGCCCAGAATCCAAGTGGAGGAGGTGTCGCGTGTCTGCGCCTATCTCTTGAAGAAATTCAAACTCAGTCCTAAGGATATATTCAGTCATGAACAAATTGCTGAACCACCGGGGCGAAAAAGCGATCCTGTGAACTTCCCATGGCGCGATTTCCACGACAAACTGGAGGCGAAATTGGAGTATGACTGGAAAGCGGAGAAAATAGAGGAAGCATAATCCATTCATTTCGAGGAGAGAATTGACGGAAGATAATAATATGCCAAAAAACGATGCACCCTTCGCATCGTCGGAAAAGCCCTCCCTAAAATTATGGGGGGGCAGGTTTGAAGGGGAGATCGATAAGTTATCGGCGCAGTTGAATAACTCCTACTCCTTTGATTGCCGCTTATGGAGGCAGGATATCCGCGGAAGCATCGCTCACGCAACGATGCTGGGAGAGTGTGGCATTCTGCCCGAAGAGGATGTTCGCGTTATCATCGATGGATTGCAGCGAATTGAGGAAGGGATCGGGAACGGAACCCTCTCTTTCGATCCTGAAGCCGAGGATATCCATAGCGCGGTGGAGAGCCTGTTGCGTACTCTGATCGGTACGACAGCGGGCAAGTTGCATACGGCTAGGAGTCGAAACGATCAGGTCGCGACAGATACACGGCTCTATCTGCGAGAGCATATCGAGGATATCGATGGCTTATTGGCATCTTTTCAGTCCACATTGCTGGATCGCGCCGAAAGGGCCCTTGGATCGGAGAACGAATCTCCCGTAATCCTCTCTGGATATACGCATCTTCAGCATGCTCAGCCGGTTCTTTTGTCGCATCATCTGCTCGCCTATTTCTGGATGTTTTTTCGCGACAGAGATCGGTTGCGGGATGCCACTCGAAGGTTGAACCTTCTCCCGCTGGGCGCCGGGGCGTTGGCTGGAGTCAATTATCCCGTAGATAGAAGACGGGTTGCGGAGCTTCTTGGCTTTGACGGGGTGATCCCAAACAGTATGGACGCCGTTTCCGACCGCGATTTCATCTTGGATTTCCTTTCCTCGGCGTCGATTATCATCATGCATTGTTCGCGTATGGCGGAGGAACTTATTATTTGGAACAGCCCTGAATTTCGTTACGTGGAGTTGGACGATTCCGTAACGACAGGGAGCAGTATCATGCCGCAAAAGAAGAATCCCGATGTTGCGGAGTTGGCGCGGGGAAAAGCGGGAAGGATTTTCGGCGATCTCGTCGGATTTCTGACCGTGATGAAAGGCTTGCCGTTGGCGTATAACAAGGACATGCAGGAGGATAAGGAACCCTTGTTCGACGCCATTGACACATTAACAATTCTCATTCCCGCCCTCAATAAAACCATTCATTCAGCCGTTTTCAATACGGAAAGGATGAAAGAGGCGTTAAGCCGCGATTTTTCCACCGCGACGGACTTGGCGGACTTGCTGGTGAGAAGAGGGGTCCCCTTCAGAGAAGCGCACCACGTCATTGGCAGAATGGTTCGTTACTGTTTGGATGGAAAAATCGGTCTTGAGGATTTAACCTTGGAGGAACGCAAGTCTTTCTCGCCACTATTCCAAGGTGGAAGCGAGGAAACCGCATCCCCGGAGGGGAGCGTACGTCTACGTGCTTCGGAAGGGGGCACTTCGCCGGAGGCGGTGCGAAAACAATTGGATTTGGCGCGGGATCTGTTTGCAGGGATGCTTCCATTGCGAATTTCAAATACGTAATCCGATATGATTCAGACTCCTCCATTAGCTGGAGAGAATGGCGGAAATCCGAGATGACTATTATTGCCGCTCTCAAAAAACGGAATCCCAAACACAGCCTAGTCATTTTTCTTTTCTCTCTCCTCTTAATTATATTAATGGATGAAACAGGCGGGGAGTTCTCCTTGTTTTATCCGTTGATATATCTGCCTGTTGTCTTTGCGATCGTATTGGGCAATATCGAATACATCATCGGTCTTGGGATATTCCTGAGTCTTACCACGCTTTTCATACTCCATCCTCATAATCAAATCGGTAATTACACTTTGAACGACATCAGCCAGTGCCTATCCGTTTTACTGATCTCTTTGATTGGCGGGATATACAATTTGTATTTCCAACGGGAACGCCAAAGGCTGCAACATACCGTACAGGAGCAGGAAGCGCTTCTAAACGCTTCGCAAATCATCAATTCCTGCGACAAACTGAAATACGCCATGAATTCCGTCCTTTTGCTGCTTCGGACCTTCGTGCCCGATCTTCAAGGGATGGCTGTGTATCTCATGGAAGAATCTCGCCAATGCCTGGAACTTGCCGTTCAATCCGGCATCGGAGATCCGGATAAGATGCTTCGTTGGATTGAGATGGACAGCGAGAAAAGAAAATGGACGCCTCCGGAGGGGGAGCCGTTTTATTATTCGGATTGTAAATCCATGGATATGGGACACCCCGCTCGGATAGACACTCTCGCCGGATCATCCGTTTGCGTGGGGATTAATTCGTTGAACGCCTCGATTGGAATGATCTATGTGTCGGTTCAGCATGAAAAAGGATTTACAAAATCACAAATATCTTTATTGCAGGCGTTTGCAGACAGGGTGGGATTTCCTTTGCAAAAAATACGCTTGCAGGAACAATTGGAAGGGATGGCGTATATGGATGATATGACCGGTTTGGAGAATTTCCGCTCATTTCGGCTTCATCTGTATGATGAGATTCATCGCGCGGAGCGTTACAAACACCCCTTATCGCTCGTTATTCTTGATCTTGATGGTTTCAAGGGGGTCAATGACCGGTACGGCCACCCTTCCGGCGATCGATTACTCAGCGAAATAGGCTCCATCATTCGAAGGAGTGTGAGGCAAATCGATATTCCCGTTCGCTACGGAGGCGAAGAGTTCGCAATCCTCTGTCCCGAAACCTCGCTTGACGATGCCGTGAAGGTGGCGGAGAGGGTGCGAAATTCCGTGGAAAATAGCAGATTTCGGCTCATAGACGATGAGATTTGCACCATAACCCTTAGCGGTGGGGTCTCATCCTATCCGGAATGTTCCAACAACGCGGATCATTTGATACAATCCGCTGACGACGCTCTTTATGAAGCTAAGAAAAAAGGGAAGAATCAGGTGAGTATCGCCCAAATAAACCGTTACTGATATCCATCCCATCCATCATTGATGGCGAATGGAGCCCTGACCTCCCCTTTGAAGACAGCTCAGTCCTCAGCGGGCTTACAGATGAGGATTGATTTTTTTCCATTCCGATAGAGGCGGCAGTATCCCCGCTTCGATCACTTCGTCCCGCAAGGAGCAGAGGTGTTTGTAACTCGCCTCGAGTTCCGCCATATCCTCGGGATATCCCGCAGGAATTTCTCCGACGACACCCTCGTTTGTGAATGAGGTTTTCGCCGCCATCATCACTTGAGCATAGGGCCCGGATTTGAAATAGGATCCGCATGGCCACGGATATCCGCCGTTTTGTATCCTTCCGCGCAACATCTCCACGGATTGGTGACTTGGAGATTGGAACGAAGACCTGCCGCGCAGTTTGATAATCGCCGCGCCGCCGCCACGCACCTTATCCTGAATGGTTTTCCAATCCTCCGCTGTGAGCGTCTTTCCATTCACACTGGCTCCGGCTAGAAGATCCGTTAGCTTTACGCCTTTGACTGCGATGTCGCCTTTAAACACCGCCATCTTCTCGCCATGCCCGCCGTATGTGGCGCATCCCGTGACTTCATCTTGGGCAACGCCAAAGTGCAAGGAGAGTCGGGTTTGAAGTCGTGTGCTATCCAGCGCTGCCAACGTACTCACATAACCAGGCTTGAGGCCCGAGTAGACCAGCGTTGCAAGTCCGGTGATATCCGCAGGATTGAAAATGATAATGACGAACTCCGCGTTAGGTGCGTGCGCTTTGATATCCAGCCCGAGACCTTTCGCGATTTCGCAGTTGCCTCGAAGCAAATCCTCTCTGGTCATCCCCTCCTTGCGAGGCGCCCCACCGGAGGAGATGATATAACTTGCGCCATTCAAAGCCTCGGCGATGTCCGTCGTGTAGCAAACGTGCGCTCCGGGGTATGCGCAATGGAAAATCTCCTCCGCCGCCCCCTCCAAACCTTGAGCGAAGGGATCGTACATCACAATGTTACTGGCAGTACCGGTGGACAGGAGGTCCTGTACCAGATTGGACCCGATTGCGCCCGCCGCACCCATCACTGCCACCTTTTTCTGTGTGAGATACATCGTTCCTACCCTTTCAATTAATGATTGTGTTTTTATATCATCCGCTATGCCGTTATTCCGAGCGAGACTTTCACCAGTTGAGGTATTTCGTGCGGTGTGTCAGCAACGGGAACGCCAGCGTTCATCAATGCCTCCACCTTCGCCTGCGCCGTGCCGGATTTGCCGCTGATGATCGCACCTGCATGTCCCATACGCTTGCCGGGAGGAGCGGTGCGTCCTCCAATGAATCCAATGACCGGTGTTTTCATGGTCTTTATGAATTCGGCGGCGGTCTCTTCGTCGTTTCCGCCAATCTCTCCGATCAACACGACCACCTTGGTGTCAGGGTCATATTCAAAGTATTTCAGGATATCGACAAACCGACTTCCGATGATCGGGTCTCCTCCGATCCCAATGCATGTGGTTTGTCCCAAACCTGCGCGTGTTAGAGAATCAACAATTTCGTAGGTCAATGTCCCGGAACGGGAGATTAGCCCTACAGGACCGGGGATGAAGATGTCACCGGGCAATATTCCTATTTTGCATTTTCCGGGAGAGATTACCCCCGGGCAGTTCGGACCGATCAACATCGAGCCTTCCATGTTCACCGCTCTTACGGATTCCATCATATCTCGAGTCGGTATGCCTTCGGTGATGGCGACGATAAGCCCCACGCCCCCATCATTCGCTTCCAAGATCGCGTCGGCGGCAAATTTAGCGGGCACAAATATGACCGACGCATTTGCGCCGGTCGCATTCACGGCTTCCTTCACCGTGTTAAATATTGGAATTCCCCGTTCCGTGCGGGTTCCCCCTTTGCCTGGCACCACTCCTCCCACGATCTTTGTGCCATAGTCGATCATCTGATCCGTATGGAAGGCTCCCTCCCGTCCGGTGATCCCCTGCACAATCACACGTGTGTTTTCATCCACAATAATGCTCATGAATAAACTCCCAATCGGTATGTATTAATCGCGTAGGAAAACCAGCTCAAGCGCATCATGCGTTTATTGCGGGTGCAGCATCCTCATCCGCGACCGAACCGCTTCCTTTATGGCTTTTTTTACTTCTCTTGGATATCTTGCAAAATCATTATGGACCACGCCGCTTGCGCCGATATTCTCGATAGCTCTCTTCAGCGAGTTAATAGCAATCGTGCGCACTTCGGCATCCACGTTCACCTTGGCAATGCCGGCTTTGATGGCGCGCGCCAATTGATCCTCGCTCACTCCGGAACCGCCATGGAGGGCTAGGGGCAGTCCTGTAGCTTGATAAATTGCGTCGATACGTGGAATATCCAACCGCGCCAAGGGAAGCGGGCAACCGTGAATGGAGCCGATGGCCGGCGCCAATATGTCTATACGCGTTTGAGCACAGAAAAACTCCGCTTGCTCGGGCGTGGTTAAAAGTTTTTCCACCTCGCGGCGCGCCTCCTCTTCGTTTGCATACTGATTGATGAAGCCGATAATTCCCAATTCCGCTTCCACGTCGGCTCCATATTTATGAGCCCTTTCCACCACCTTTTGGGTGCGCTTGATATTCTCCTCAAGGGGGAGCTTGGAACCGTCGAACATAACGCTTGTGAAACCGGCATCCAAGGCTCGATAGACCAAATCCTCCTCCAAGGCATGATCGAGATGGAACCCCACGGGAATGCTTGCCGAGTTGGCGACGTGTTCCACCACTGCGCGCAACATTGGAAAACCCCATGTCTCTATCACCTCGGACCAAAATTGGAGAATAACCGGTTCCTCCTCCTCTTCCGCCACTTCAACAGTCGCTTGTATCTGTTCTATAGTATAGGGTTCAAAGGCGCCGACAGCCGATCCGTGCGCCTGTGCCTCTTGCAGCATCTTTTTCGTGTTTCCGAGTGGCATGTGATATACCTCCCTTTCATTGCAATTATTGTACCTTGCCATTCGGGGGATGCTTCACTATCCAGGGTGTACTGATAGGATTACACTTGTCTTTGGGATATAATGTTAAATGTGGCAATTGCAAAACATTCGTCGTCGGTATTTTCCCCGAGCCAATTTTTGAAATGTTGCGGAGGGAATGCTTCGGTTTTTGCAAATTCTCGTGCATTTAACGCCATTATATACCGAGCCGCGAGACGGAGTTCGTTTCTCTTAGCCCCGTACGATTAGAAAGCGTTGCGATGAAACGACACCCTGCGCGCATCCCGCGCAGGGTGATGAAATTGTGAAATTCTGCTAAATGAGAGTGAAATCGCGAATATCACGCATGGCGAAGGACCCGAAAACCATATTGCGCCATCACCAATGCAAATATATCTATTTGGAACATCATGGAATATAAAAACACACTGAACATAACTTTAAGCGACAAGCACCCCGGCGCGATGCCACAAAGGGGAAATCTTCCCAACTTGGAGCCGCAGATACAGAAATATTGGGAGGATTTGGATATTTACAAGCTATCCTTGGAGAAGAATGCCCCGAAAGGCACGTTCATCCTGCACGATGGCCCCCCCTATTCCAATGGGAACATCCATCTTGGGCACGCTCTTAACAAAATCGCCAAAGATATCATCGTGAAATACAAAACGATGAAAGGCTATCGTTCTCCCTATGTCCCTGGCTGGGACAATCACGGCATGCCGATTGAAAACGAGGTTTCCAAGGAGTTCAGAAGGAAACAAATTAAACCGGACAGAGTGACGGTTCGTAAGCGTTGTCGAGAATACGCCCTGGAGTTCGTTGAGAAGCAAAAGGCGCAGTTCAAGCGACTCGGAATTCGCGGAGATTGGAATGAGCCCTACACCACCATGGATTCCAACTTCGAGTCGCGCATCGTGAGCGTCTTCGGTGAAATGGCGGAACTTGGATATATCTACCGGGGGTTGAAACCGGTTTTGTGGTGCTCCTCCTGCGAAACGGCTTTGGCTGATGCGGAGGTGGAATACGACGAGCACATCTCCAACAGTATCTACATTCGTTTTGCAGTTCAAAAGGATCCAAATCATCTCTTCGGCGATAACGTATCCTTACATGCCCATCAGTACATCGTAGCTTGGACCACCACGCCCTGGACCATCCCAGCAAACATGGCTCTTGCAGTTCATCCCGACGAGGATTATCGAATCGTGCAGGTCGGGGAGGAAAGGTATCTGCTCGCCTCACCCCTTGTTGAAAAGACGCTTGCCGTTATCGCTCCGGGATTGCCAAGCAAGGACATATGGCATGGAAAGGGCAAATTCCTCGAAGGGATGGTGGCGATTCATCCACTAGCCAAACGAGATTCTCCGGTCGTATTCGCGAATTATGTTACCATGGAGGATGGCACCGGCGTGGTTCACACCGCTCCGGGACACGGCAAGGAGGATTTTGACACAGGCAAGACATACGGCTTGGAGGTTCTTTGCCCGGTGGATGAACGAGGGGCTTTCACTTCGCAGGCGGGCGATGAGTTCGTTGGCGCGAGGATTCTCACCGGAGATGCGGATAAGTTGGTGATGGACGCCTTGCGCAAACATGGCGCTCTGCTTGCGCATCACCGTTTCTCCCACAGCTATCCTCATTGCTGGAGGTGCCACAACCCGCTGATTTTTCGAGCCACCGTGCAGTGGTTTATGAACATCGACCACAACAATCATCGTCAGCGCTCTTTGAAAGCCATTGCGGACTCCAAATGGTATCCACGGGTGAGCGTGAACCGAATCAGTTCGATGGTGGCGGGCAGACCCGATTGGTGCCTGAGCAGGCAACGTTCATGGGGGGTGGGGATTCCAGCCTTTTATTGCAAGAAATGCGGCAAGGATATCCTGGAAAAGGAGACTATCGAGAAGGTAAGCGAGTGGGTGAGGAAGGAGTCATCGGATGTGTGGTTCATTCGACCGGCTTCGGAGCTATTACCCGAAGGGTATCGCTGTCCAAGCTGCGGCGGAAATGAGTTCGAGAAGGAGACAGATATCCTCGACGTTTGGTTCGATTCCGGATCGACACACCGCGCGGTGCTGGAGAACACCGAACGGTGGGGCGCATTGAAATGGCCTGCGGACGTGTACCTTGAGGGATCGGATCAGCATCGAGGATGGTTCAACTCCTCCCTGATGATCTCAGTGGCGACGAAGAATCGCGCTCCTTATGAGACCGTAATCACAAATGGGTTCACCGTGGACGAAGAGGGACGCAAGATGTCCAAATCACTTGGAAATGTGATTGATCCGCTGAAAGTGATGCAAACGTTCGGTGCGGATATCCTACGACTATGGGTGGCATCGACGGACTATTTCGAGGATGTGCGTTGCGGCGAATCCATTATCGACGCGGCTGGCGAGGCGTATCGTCGAATCCGCAACACCTTCCGATTTCTGGTGAACAATCTTCACGATTTCGATCCATCCAAGGATTCCATACCCGAAGAGCGGATGATGGAACTGGATAGATGGGCGTTGGCGCAGTTGGATCAGACGGTGAGCAAAAGCTCGGAAGGGTATGAATGCTATGAATTTCACCGCGTGTATCATGCGGTTCACAATTTTTGCGCGGTGGAACTAAGCGCCTTTTATCTGGACGTATTGAAAGATAGGATATATTGTTCGGGCAAAACCTCTTGGGAAAGACGTTCCGCTCAGACGGCTCTCTTTCGCATAGCAGAAACGATGGCTCGACTACTTGCGCCCATACTCTCTCACACGATGGAGGAGGTTTGGGGATATTTGAAGCTTCGGGATAAATTCCCATGTGTTCAGCTTGCCGATTTTCCCGAGGCGAATCCCGATAAGCACGCGGATATCCTCTTACGTTGGGAGCCTCTCATGGCTTTGCGCGAGAGGGTGAGCGTTGCGGTGGAGGCCGCCAGACGGGATAAGCGCATCGGCAATCCTTTGGAATCGATGGTGATAATCAAGGCGAATGCGAGTGCGCTTGGCTGGCTGAAACCGTTCATGGAAATACTGCCCGTCGTTTTCAAGGTGTCCGATGTGCGAGTGGAGGAATCGAATAGTCCGGAGGAGATCATCCATGTCTCCCCCGCCGAGGGAGTGAAATGCGCGAGGTGCTGGCAGGTTAAACGAGACGTTGGGGTTATGGAGAATTATGAAGACCTTTGCCGTCGTTGCGCCACAGTGGTTGATCAGCAACTGAAGGAAGAGAAACATCACTCGTGAGAGCAATCTATTTTTACATTATCGCTCTGGTGATTGTAACGAGCGATCAGGTTAGTAAACACGCTATAATGGCATCCATTCCATTGGGGGATAGCGTTCCCGTTATTTCCGGATGGTTGTACTTGACGCACATCCATAATACTGGCGGGGCGTTTAGTCTCTTTCATGCGCAGAACAGCGTCTTTATCGTTATCGCATTGGCGGCGGTTTGCGCTTTGATTTACGCATACCATGCTTATCAGAGGGATAACACTCTTGTTAGCGCGGCGCTCGCGCTTGCACTCGGAGGTGCGATTGGCAACCTTTTGGATCGAATTCAGCACCATTACGTGATCGATTTTTTCGATATCCGCGTTTGGCCGATATTCAACATCGCCGACAGCGCCATCACCATCGGTATCATCCTATTGGTGGTGCATTACCTGATCCCTCACAAGCAACCCGTATTGAAAGCCGAGGATACGCCTCTGCTTAAGAAAGAGTAAAGCATGCATCCCATACTTTTTCGCATCGGCTCGTTCGCCGTCCACTCCTATGGGGTGTTAATCCTGTGCGGTTTTCTTCTTGGCTTGTGGTATGCGATGTCGTTCGCCCGAAGGAAGATGGATCACCCTCCTTTGCCGGGGAAAAACCATATCACTCCCGACAATATTTTTGACTTCAGCCTGATCGCCCTTTTTCTCGGCATCGCAGGCGCGCGCATTCTTTTCGTTCTGCTGAATATCCCCTACTATCTGAAGAACCCAGGGCAGATCATTGCAATCTGGAACGGGGGGCTCTCCATCTTCGGATCCATCGTGCTGGGAATTGTTTGGATCTATTGGTACAGCAAAAGACATAACCTCTCTGCGATGGAGCTCGGTGATATTCTGGCGCCGGGTTTCGCGATCGGGTATGCGGTCGGAAGGATCGGATGCTTTCTGAATGGATGTTGCTATGGCAATGCCTGCGCATATCCATGGGGAATGGTATTCCCGGATGCGGGACCGATCCATCGACATCCCACGGAACTCTACGCCACCGCCATGAACCTTATTTTTTTCGCCATTCTGGATCGCATGTCCCGAAGACGATTGAAACCAGGCGTGATGTTCCTCTCCTATCTCCTCATGTACTGCATCGGGCGGTTCATCGAGGAGCAGTTTCGTAAGGGCGCCACGGCGGATCTCTTCATGTATGGGCTGACGCAGGCTCAGGCATTCATCGTTCTGTGCGTGCCGTTTATCCTGTATTTCCTTTACCGCGCGATGAAGCGACCTGCAGTTGCGGAGAGCGTGGAGCCGGAGAGGGCTGGCAAAGCCTCCTGAGCTCGCATAGGAACTACGAACACTCGCAATTGCAGAAAGCGTTTACCTTTCGGACAATTTTCTCCCGTGATTCCTCGACGTTAAGCACGTCGCATTCCGATCCAAGAATGAAGGGATGGTTCGCTTGCTTCATACGTGATAGAAGCTCGCACGCCATCTCCTCCACCTGCGCAAGGGTGATCACCTCATCCGAATAAAACGACTTGGAGGGCATGTTGCCGTACAGGACGATATCCTTCGGAGTGATCTGCGCATCCTCCCACAGGATTCTGGATCCTCCAAGACTCAGCAGGGTTGGGTGAAGAGAGTTGAATTGCCCTAGCATGTAAGGAGTGATCTCTCCGCAGCAATGGAATAGAAGATCCGCACCGCGTTCGTCGCAATAGTCTTTGATTTTCCGGTTGTACGCAGTAACATATTCCTCGAAGATGTCCGATCCCTTGTCAATCTGCTTTGGAGAGAGATAAACCCTGTTCGCAGCAGGCTCCGCGATCATTACCGCCGTGGCTCCAGCATCGATCTGCGCTTCGACGGATCGCAAGATCACCCGAACTCCTATATCAAGCATCTCCTCCATCACCGCTATGTCGGCATCGTCGTCCCGCGTATTCCCCGCGCCTGCCAAGTAGACCGGAGTGATGGGATCATCGAGTAGTTTGGTCATCAGGCTGAAGGGACCGATCACCATTGCCATGGGTGTCAGATCGGTTTCATGTGCGATGTAGCCCACTGCGTCCACGCTCGCCTGCATTCGCTTGTCGAAAGGGTCGGAGAGCCTATTCCGGATTATCTCTGAAGCGTTCTCCGGCAGCGAGTGGAAGTGGTATGTGGGGATGTCCTGCGCTGGAGTGTCGAACATCCTGAGTAGGATCGTCTTTTCCAGCATCAAATCCATCAATGGGATGGCGAGGGGGGTTCGGTATCTTCGCGCGGTCTCCTCTATCACCTTTCCCAATCGTCTACCATCGCATTTTATGGCTTCGGCGTCTCTGTTTTCATGCAAAATCAAATCGGCGGCAATGGGCATCCGCAGACCGGACGCCGCCAAATTCAGATAAAAATCTCTCGACACGAGAAATGAGCTCCTTTACGGGGGGGTGTAAAGCATAACTTTGGACGTTTTCCGCAAGCAATGCGCAGGTCGTTCTCGAACCGCTCTATTAAGAACATTTTGACGTAAAATCCGAGTGGAATCAAGATGGTTCATGTAAATAACCTGCGAGGGTATGCAATGGATGATCTACTCGAATATTTTCCATGTGGGTGACGCGGATGAACGGTCAGCAGGCTTGGTGTAGCTCCGTATGGGTGGAAATGCAGAGCCCGTCTTTTATCCCCTATCGATATAAATCCAGGTTTTGGTTCGTTTGTTTAGAGATATGGAGCTGTAAAACGGGATCCGGTCATGTAAAATAACCGGCAGGGGGTCCTTTCGGACGAGCGTCCTAACGGATGCGATGGGTGTTTCGTTTCATGCTTTGGAGGCGTCGCAAACCGGGCGTGACGCGTATTCGATGGCTTTTTCACTTGCCGGGTTTGCGGGCGACCACAAGGGTCTCCCTTACGTAACGTTCCATGCATCAAAACACAGGACGACACGGTGCCCGTTTTCAACAAATCCACAAACCTCACGCCGGATTTCCCAAATATAAGCAAGTAACTACCTGTGAATAATATTGCAATTCTCAAACTGAAACATTATGGAAATATAACAATTGTAAAAATACGCTTGACAGTTATCACGTCGAATGTTACAATTCTCGAAATATGGAAAGCGCATGAATTTTACGGGAAAAAGTGCGCGAAGATTAAAGATATCATTTTTTTGCTCC
>JAJZOL010000123.1 GCA_021811565.1 bacterium
GGAATGGGAACGGGTGGATGCCGCATATATGCGGGCACTCCCTCAGTATCTGTATTCATGAGGGACTGCCCGCAATCCTGCGAGGATTAGCTCGCAGGAGTGGTGTTTTCGGTGTTTCCAATCACGGGAGCGTCCGATATGTGCAGAATTCTTCGCACTTTGACGGTCATTGCGTCGAAGAGCTTGTAAAATATCGGCACGTAGATCAGGGTTAAAAATGTGGAAACCATCAGTCCGAAGATCGCCACCACAGCGAGTCCTGCAAGGCGCTCCAGTCCGATCGCCCATCCCAATGCGATGGGTATCATGCCAACGGAGGTTCCCACAGCTGTCATCAGGATCGGTCGTGTTCTGATGCGCACGCTTCCGATTAGGGCATCCTGGACATTCATGCCCTTGGCTCTGGCCTCCTCGATAAAGTCAATCAGCAGAATAGAGTTCTTCACCACAATACCTGCTAGAAGAATCATTCCCATCATGGAAGGCATGGAACTGTGCTGACCTGCGATGAGCAATCCCCATGCGGCTCCGATGATACCGAATGGAATCGCCGTAAGAATGGTAAATGGATGCATCCATGATCGAAAAGCGGGTACGAGCGAAAAATATAGCAAAACCACGCCCAGTAGAAGCGCCATCATTAATCGTTTGAAGGACTCCTGTAGCAATTTTATGTCGCCTTCGTAAGATACGCTATATCCCGCAGGCAGTTGAATGGTGGACATCTGCTTTTCCACCTGATCTTGCAATTGAGTGATCGATTCCTTGGAGCGATACGCCTTGATATCCAGGGTTCTTTGCAATCCCTGCCTCGTGATCACGGATGGTGCGATTCGAGTACTTAAAACCCCGAAGGATGAGAGCGGAATGGATCCGGCGGGGGTCTGAATACGATAATTCAGGAGTTGACTTCTCTCCGACCGATTGCTTCCGGAGAACTGAACCCATAGGAAAAGCCCGTCTTCGTTTGGCACGTGAAAGATCGAGGAGGGTAACCCTCTGATCGCTCCCTGCAACTGAGCTGCCACCGCCGCCGGAGATATGCCGTACATCGCCGCTCTTTCCGGAGTGATATGGAAGGATATCTCTCTTGAATCCAACTGCCAGGATGCGCGAATTGAGGTCAAACCATGGACATGATCTTTTAGCTTTCGGGTCACCTGATCCCCAATGCTTTGCAATACGTTCAAGTTAGGACCCGAGATCATCACATCCACGGGGGCGCCGATAGTTGAAAGAGCTGTCGCTCCGTAATCAAAAATATCAAGATATTTCAAATCCGGTATTTGATTGATCTCATTTCGCATCTCATCTTCCAACTGCCAGATGGTCTTCTTGCGATGGAATCGATCCGTAAGATGGACTGTCATGTCAAATTGCTGCGCCGTTCTGTTCGAGCCGAAGGAGATAACCGCAGGTTCCGATCCGATGGTGGAGGAGATGGAAACCACCTCGGGATGGGATTTGATCAGCTTTTCCGCCTGGGTCATAATCGCCTCAGTATCATGCAAGGAGGTGTTCGGATACGCCTCGCCGGAAATCTTGATAATACCCGTATCCATTGGCGGCATCAGATCCCTCCCGATGATAGGCATCTGCTTCAACGAGATAACCAGGAGAAACATCGCAGGAGGAAGAAATAGGATCGGGTATCGCAAAGCCACCTTTACCGCTCCGATGTAAAATTCGCGTATTGGGTCAATTACATGAACATCGAAGAGGTGCACGAGACTTTCCAGCGGGTTGCGCCGTCTTTTTCCCGAGAACCTGAGAAGCAAGGGGGCGAACAGCGGTATGACCGTGACCGACACCACATAGGATGCCAACAGGGCGATAACCAATGTAATCGCCAACGGACGCAACACGGTTTGAACATATCCCCCAATGAAAATAATCGGCAGGAGAACCATCACCGTGGCGTAGGTTCCGGAGAAGATCGCAAGCATCACCTCTTGGGTTCCGCCAATCGACGCTTCACGGATATCTTTCCCGAGGGACTTGTAATGGCGTTCGATATTCTCCAACACCACGATCGCATCATCGAGCAGCATCCCCACGGCGACGATGACTCCGGTCAAGGTTACAAGATTGAACTCATAACCTATCATCCACATCACCGCGAAAGTGAGAAGATAGGTGAAGGGTATGGAGATCGCCGCAAGAAGCATCATGGGGATATCCGCCAAAAAAAGAAAGATCACCAGTACCGTCATGATGATCGCATCCCTCAGCGCATCCTGCATGTTGCTGACGGATAATTTAATCAACTGCCCCTGATCGTCCGGTACCGAAAAGGCTATATTCGGATACATCCTCTCCAATTTCGGCAAGGACTGCATCACGCTGTCGAAGGTGTTTAGCGCATGTCCGGAAGGTGCGCGTTGTATGTTGATCGCAATGGCGGGTTTGCCATCGGCGTGATAGGCGCTCTGGGGTTCTTGAACGGATCGTTCGATGGATGCCACATCCCTCAGATGGATGTCTCCGCTCGCACGATGCGCTACGACAATCGCCCCAACTTGTTGAATCGCGCTGAATTCGCCCGTCACCTTGAATAGGTATTGCGAGGATTTGTTGATCACCAAACCAAGCGGTTGATTGCTGTTAAACGCCACCAGCGCCGTTTGTATGTTTTGCGGGGTGAGATGATACCGATCCATTTCGACCGGATCGATAGTTACTTGGATGGTCGGTTGGTGACCTCCGAACACCTCGACATTGGACACCTCCGGTACCTGTAACAGCCACTCCTTTATCTGATTATCCGCCAATTGACGAATCATGGAGAGATCAATAGGAGCTCCAGGCTTCGGCCGTAGGGCCAATGTAAGAACGGCGGGCGTTGCGGAGGAAACCTTGAATATCATGGGAGGCTGAATATCCCTGGGAAGTTTCGAGGATATTTTGGAGAGCTCGTTAGCGGTATCGGTCGCCGCCGCTTCCAAGCCTTTTTGATATTGAAACTCTATGGTGACGATGCTTACTTCGTCTTTGCTCATGGAGGTCACTCTACGAACATTTTCAATCGTGGAAACCTCTTTTTCAATGGGTCGGCTGACATCCGCCTCCACATCCTTCGCCGCCGCCCCCGGATAGACCGTGACGATTGCGATCTGCGGTCGTTCGGAATCCGGAAAAAGATTGACGGGCATCAATTTCCATCCAACCAAACCGATGAACGCACCAAGGAACACCAGGGAGAGCAAAAGGTGCGGTTTTTTCATGTATATTTCAACGAATCTCATTGTACGCCCCCTGTGGCTGTCATTATGCTCACCGTTTGGCCATCGTGCATCATCATAAGCTCGGAGGGTTGCGCGACAACCACTTTGTCACCGGCTTGAACATTTCCCCGCACGATCGAGTTCGAATCTCCGCGCACATCCACGCTCACCTGGACGCAGTGCAATTGGGAGCCGTTCACTACATAGACGAAGCTTCCCCTGTTGCTATCAAGCAGGGAGGATGTGGGAGCCACGATTCCGCGCATGGATTGGACTTGCAACGCCACGTCAATCGTAGAACCGCTTTTCAGTCCTCCCGGAGCCTTGGGGAGGTCTATCTCCACGGTTCCGAGGGCGTTTTGCGTCATCGCCGGGTAGATGCGGCTAACCCTGGCGTTCAGGATTCCTTGAGGCAGGGAGAGGGTCGCCAATGTGCCTACATGCACGAAGGGCATACTTTCCTGAGGAACGTTCACGATCACCTTGACGGATCCAGGTTTGAGAATGCGATAGATAGGCTGTCCAGGCATCATCAGGTCCCCGGGTTCCGCTAATCTCGCAGTGATGTATGCATCATAGGGTGCGCGTATGACGGCGTAATTCAACCGTGTATGCCCGGCGGCTGCGAAACTCTTCAAAGCATTTAGGTTTTGTTTGGCTGAAGCCGTGACTTTTTGCTGAGCAATCACTCGTTGCTTGGCGTCGCTAACCATTTTTTGAAGAGATTGTATGTGTTTCATTCCGGATTGAACGCCGTTTTGCAGGGAGACCACTTTTTCCTGCGCGGCTTTCACAGCGTTTTGGAGCGCTTTGATTTGCTGTTTCAAAGCTGCGACCGTTGCTTCGGCCTGAGCCTCTGCTGTCTGTGAAGCTTGCCATTGCTCCAAGGAGATGGCTTTGCCCTTATAAAGGATTTGATCACGAGCTGTGCGCGCTTTCTGGGTGCTTTCAGCGGAGATGGCGCCGGACAGAGTCGCCTTCACCTGATCCACCGTCGCTTGCTGAGAAGCTTCCGATTGAATTGCGGCGTTCACTTCGGATTTCTGCGCATCCAGCGCTGCTTTGGCGGATTCCACATCGGATATCTTAGCGGACATGTCCTCTTGCGCACGGGATATCTCCGCCTGCTGCGCCGCTACCGCCTCCCTTGCGCTCTCCATTTGCGACACTTGCGCTTCATAATTGTTGCGTAGTTCCTGATTATCCAATTTGGCGATGATTTCGCCCGCATGGACGAAATCCCCTTCATGATTGTAGACCTCCAGACATCTTGCCATGATCTGCGGGCCCACAACAGATTCCGTTTCCGCCATGATCGTGCCTTGTTCGCTAATAGTCGTATCGACCATGCCGTAGGTGAGGGACGCCACTTGCACAGGGGTGGGTCGTTCCACGATTTTGGGAGCCTGTTGGTATTCTTTTACGCGCATGGAGCGAACGCGGATGAGCGCAACCACAATCAAAATGAGAACGATGGCCACAACTATTCTTTGGATGATTTTTTTCATCGCACAATCTCCTTCTCCGTAACTCTGTTGATTTGCGCCTCGCTGAGAATGGCAAGCGCCTTTGCATTGATTTGCGCGCTATCCGCAGCGACTTCCCTGGTACGCGCACGAAGCAAGTCCTCGATGTCTCCCGCACCGGTATCATATCGTAACTGCTCAATGCGGGTCACCTCGTGCGCGGCGACGAATTGTGAGTTCGAAGCTTTGATTTGCTCCAGTGCCGCCTGCCATGAGGTGATTGCGTTTTGCAAATCCACGTCCGTCTGCAACTTGACCGATTCCAATCTCTCCTGAGCGGCTTTCTCCTGCTCTTTGCTTTTGGATAGCTCCGCTCTGCGCAACCCACCGTCAATTAACGGAAAATTAATTGCCATCCCGACGAACCATGTCTCCTTTGTTCGATCCATGATGCTCGCATCGATGTGCTGGAAATAGCTGGCTTGAAGCGCTACCGTGGGGTCGATCTCCGCTTGGGCGAGTGATATGCGCTCCTTGGCCTGGCTTACCTGCAAACTTGCTATTTTGATCGAACTTCTTTGTTGGGCGAATGCAAGCAGTTCGGATTCGTCTGACGGGAGTTCGGGCAGAGAACTCGGGAGTGGTTCGAGAGAGGGATAGGTCTTCACTGAGCGTCCCATTACCGCGAACATCGCCTCCATGAGTCTTTTTTGCTGAGCGCGAACGTTCACAAGGTTCGCCTGCGCTTCACTGATACGGTCATCCACTTTCAGCAAATCCACTTCAGGTCGTTTCCCAACCTTCACCCCAAGGGCGATGTCCTTGCGAGTAACACTCAACTCCTCAATCTCTTGCTGTATCGCATCAGCATCGCCGGATAATGCCTGACACTGAACATAAAGCGCGGTGACGTTGTATATCACATCGGTGGAAGTTCCCGTAAGCAATTCCCGCGCTTGATCCTCGCCAAGGCGAGCGATTTTGATACGGGTTTGCAGTTTCCCTCCGACATACAAGGGGTAGGTGTATGTGACCCCAACATGCAACTGGTCCTGAGCGAAAGGCATTGTGCTCATAGCGGCGGGAGTGATGGGCCCGCTTAGTGGGCGTAGGAGTTGGGGATCATTCAAGTGTTGATAGGTCATCGCCGCATCCATTTCGCCATAAAGTGCGCCTTTGGATGCCGTGACCTCTTCCAACGAGGCTTGGATATCCTTCTTGTTTGCCAAGATGCCTGGATTGGCATGAAGCGCATCGGAGATGGCTTGTCGGAGTGTGAGCACCGAAGGGTTCGATCCCGCAGTATTGTTAGCGGTCGAAATTTGGAACGTTTGGCTCTCCTTTCCCGCCGCAGTCGAGGATATCGGCGTGACCCATAGGCTCCCAATCAAACATACAATTGCGATCCATCGCCAGCCCCTCGATAAGCTTGTTGGTCGTCTTTTGCTATTCATGTGCATAATCGCCCACCTTTTTTTTTAATCGTATATTTTGTTGATAGGTCAAATAGACAATAATATGTCAAATAGTTATTCAGGAGTTATCTGTTTTATGGGTGTATTCCTCTCTGAAATGATAGCGGAACTTCGACCCGCTTCGAACTATACGCAACATGGATTAGTTGCGGTTTTATTTGGCAAATCACTCGGATTGTTGGCATGGGATGCAGACCGGAATGCCGTCCTTAAAGCGTACATAGCGATCATATACATATTCATGACATACGCCGCACCGTGTTTTATTAAAGGAGCCTTTGACGGGGCTGAACTTAAAATCCGGTTTCAACTCAACTTTGAACAAAACCTCGTCAGGTTGCTCCATGGTCCATTGAATAATCTCATCGGTGACGGCGTATGGAATTTGGGAGGGTTCGATCCCGCGTCTTCTATAAGCAAAAAACTCAAATCCATCCATGGCGTCGATGAATTCAGGTCGCAGGGAATATCGCACCGCCCCTTTTTCAGGATGGTAAAAAACGCACGCCAATTTACCATAGTACTTCTTTGCCATCAGAACCTTTCCATACGTGGCGCTTGTGGCGATCTGTATTCCATCCATCATGCAGGTTTGAGGATGTCCGTCACCCAACTCAGGAAAAACGAAAAAATCATGATCCTTTACTCTTTCGGCGCCAAGTTTCAACAATGCAAGCCGACCCATCCGATACCCAATTGGCATAAAAGGACACCGATGTCCGTGGAATTCATATGCCCAGTCAGGCGGTGTAAACTCTGTTTTCATATCATTCTCCTTCCAAACACAGTAATATTCTAATTTTACCATGTTGCCAAATATATGTCAAGAGATTAGATGTAAATAACATGTAGTTTTTCATGAGGGACCCGAGTTTTTTTCGCATGTACTACTGGTTATGTTAAGTTTATGACTTGCCCGTCCCGGTGAATTCCAAATAATTGCGTTCGGTTTGGGATTATGCGTGATGATATAAGACACTGTGAAAGCCAAAAAACCGCATTTATGCCGGTGCGAATGGGATGGCGATCGCCCTATAAGATATAGGAACAAATACGAATACGCCCTTGAGATACAACCGCCTCGAGGCGTTCATGGAAAGGATTGGCGTAATGAATATCTTCGGATCGCGATACATGAGATTTTTGTTCACCGCGACCTTGTTGATTACGGGGTTGATTGCCATTCAAAAACCGCTTCGCGCAGCAACCCTGGGTACATTCAACGGAATCGACTCCGTCAATGGCTTGGCCGCCAGTGCAACTTTCACGATCTCCGGAAACGAGTTGACGGTTCAACTGCTCAACATTTCAACTTCAAAGGTTGCCAATAATCCCCAAGTGCTCACGGGATTGTTTTTTAACGTGTCCGGCAATCCCGCTTTAACATCGCCGACTGTCCAATTGGATGGGACATCCGGTTATGTAAATACCTCCAAGAATTCACTGACAGGTGTTTTAGGCGATCATTGGGGCTATCGTCAAGGAGACCTTGGGATTAACCAGCAATCGTACGAATACGGTTTCGGAGCGGCTGGATTTAGTGGAGTATTTGGATCCGGCAACACCATTTCAGGTAACCATGAATCCATGCAAGGGGTGGATTATGGATTGGTTGGTCCCGGCGGGATCGATACTTCGAACAATGGTTTGGCGAACAATGGACCTCAAATTCAAAACGGTGTGGATTTCACCTTGACAGGTCTTGATCCGCAAAATCCGCCCGTAATATTCAACGTGTTATTCCAATACGGATCCGCATCAAGCGGGGAGTTCAGCATGACGGGAATACCTCAAAACTCGGATGTTCCCGAGCCGGGGGTGGTTGCCATGCTTCTGGCTTTTGGCATGGCTGTGGGTTATTTCGGATTGCGATATCTGCGTCATCCGGTCGTTTTCACGGACTGATATCGCCTGTTTCGGAAGTCGACGATGTAATGATCGCCGTCGACTTTTTATTCATGGTTGCATCGAGGGTGCGTTGTTTTACGGCGTTGTTCGGGTGTGAGGGGAGGGTCACTCATGCAGTATACTAAAGAGGTAATTGCAAAATTCAAAAAATGAGGCTATTATCGCTCATTTCACGCTCGGCTAAATACCTTCAAACGAATTTGGCAATTACCTGTATATATAAGCGATAATTCAGCATCCGCATGAGGAAGAGATGACGCCATACGTTGCGTTGACCTATTCATTTTTATTTGGTTTACTTCACGGGATTTTACCTGACGAGCACACGTGGCCGATCACGTTCAGTTACGCGGTTGGCGGAGCGAGCGGCAAGGAGGGGATGAAAGCGGGACTCTATTTTTCGGCCGCTTTCGCCGTTCAACGCGCCATTGTGTCGGAATTGGCGTATCTGGCGCTCGCTCCATTTCTCCTGCGTCCTGTGGTGAACGGAATCGCCTATCTCGCCGTGGGTGTCGCCATGTCGGTGGCAGGCGGAATCGTCCTTCGAAAAAATCGCTATGTTCATATGCATATTCTCGGTCATCACCATGAACCGGGCGGAGAGATGGAGAGGTCAAGCCATCTCTTAGCTCGACATCATACCACTGACATAGGAAAACCCTCTCATCCGCCCGCGCATTGGACGATTATCCACGGCTTCATTGCGGGGTTCGGTTTCGGAGGTTTCTCGATTTTCATCAACACAGTTGCATCCCCCGCCATGCGCAGTCCCTGGCTAGGGTTTTTGCCCGGGCTTCTATTCGGACTTGGTACAATGGTGATGCTAGTGATCGTAGGTGGGGTTTTCGGGGCTTCTCTCAAGATGATGCACGGGCTCAATGAACCGGAGATCAAACGCATCGGAACTCAAACCGGAGGACGAACGCTGCTCTTCGGGGGCGGATTGTTCGGAATCGCGGGTGTCGCCGCATTAACTGGCTTGGATCGATATTCGCCGATGGATCCGGGCAACTTGCTCATCATCCTTTTTATGCTCTGTGTGGCGATTCCTGCGTTTGTCTTTTCGCTCCATGAGGTTCTCACCATGAGGAAATCCGATATGATGGAAAGTGAACCCAAGGAGTAGTTAGGCGCCCCAAACGAAAATCCCATTCTCCGCAAACATTAAAAATATAAGGTCATCTTATTGCAAAATTCTTTTACAGGTATTTAGCCGAGCGTGAAATGAGAGATAATAGCCTCATTTTCTGAATTTTGCAATTACCTCAGGTGAATGACTTTAATCATGGGAATGGGGTTTTGATGAATTGCCTGTAGATGAGGAGATGCATGCCTCATCCTTGCACAGACCGTCCTCGCAGGAACTGGTCGGTTCATCTCCCGCCACCTCGATCTGAATGGTGGTGTGTGCGAAATCAAACTTCTGTTCGAGCATTTCTATCACGGAATGCAGAATTCTCTGGCTTGAGTTTTCGAACTCCGGCTCTATGGTGACATGGCTGCTGCATGCCAGAACTTCCGATCCCACACGCCAGACATGCAGGCAGTGTAGATCCCGTACTCCTGGAATTTTACGAATCTCCCCATCAATCGTTCGGACGTCAATCTCCGAGGGAGTCGCCTCCATTAATGTGTCTATCGCCTCCTGCAGTATCTCCTTGGAACTGTAGAGAATCAATAAGCCTATGATGATGGAGACGATCGGGTCGGCGATGGTCTCCCCGGTCAGCCAGACAACAAAGCCCGCAATTACCACTCCCACCCCCGCCAAAGCGTCCCCCAACATATGCAGATAGGCGCTGCGCATGTTCAGATCGTGCTGAGCGCCTTTGTGAAGCCATATGCCGATCAACGAGTTCAATAGAACGGCGACGATCGCCACGACAATCATGACTCCGCCCATGATCGGTTGCGGATGTTGAATACGCTCCACCGCCTCCACAAGTATGAATATCGCGATTACGACGAGCGATACGGCGTTTAGGAGCGCTGTTAGCGTCCCCGCTCGGTGATAGCCGAAGGTTTTGCGAGAATCGTGCGGCTTTAACGTCACGTTCAAGGCGTACCATGAAAGCGCCAGGGCGATGGCGTCCGCCAAATTGTGTCCCGAATCTGAGATCAGTGCCAGGCTATGAGAGAGATAACCGGCGACGAATTCGCCTATGACGAAAAGGAGGGTCAGAATAATGGCGAACGTCAAATTGCGTCTGCCTGAAGCGCCGACTGGCGTATGAGTATGTGTCATGATTTCCTTCTATTCACAGATGTTTCCCATCCTGGAACATTGGTGGCGTCAATCCTCACGCCTTGTTGTGTCATGTCGATTTGTAAAAACTATGCCATTTGCTTACAACAATATATATTATGATACGAATCTTTCACCTCCCGCTCGCCGTTAGGATAAGATAAAATCCTCCAAGAATGACAAGAACACCGCACGCCTTTTTCAGAGCGCTAATTCCTTGGGATCGTTCGTTCCAGTTGAGATAGCGTTGTACCGCCTCGGTGGAAGCTCCCGCCACTACAATGACGGAGCAGTGCCCCAATCCATACGCCGTCAGCAAAAGAGCTGCGAAAAACGCATCCGCCGAGGCGACTTTCAGAGACATGGTCAAAACAGGAGCCATGTATGCGAATGTGCAGGGCCCTAAAGCGATCCCGAAAATCAACCCCAACAGAAACGCTGCAAAAAAACCCTTTTTCAGGAACTTGAAATTGCCCGGTCCGGAAAACGAAAGAGAGATGATGTCCATCAGATACAAACCCACTAAAAAAAACACCGCCGCCACGGCGTAATTGCCATATCGACCCACATCCCCAAGCATTCTTCCCATAGCCGATGTGATCACGCCAATGGCGGCAATTGTGGCAAGTATGCCTAATCCGAAGAGAAAGGACAGCCCGAACGCCTTGCGAGTGGTTATGGTGCCCTGATCACTGATGAATCCAATGATCAGGGGGATGCTTGAAAGATGGCAGGGACTGAGCAAAACGCTCAGCGCCCCCCACGCTACGGATGCTCCTAACGCCATCCAGGAAGACCCTTGGAACGCATTGGTAAGAATGACAAAGATTTTTTCCACGAAAAGCCTTCCTTTCCTTAAAAGGACGAATGGTTCGCAAGGGTGTCTCTTATTTTGAGAGGTTCACTCCATGGGATTGGAAGGCTTGTATGACATCCTCCTTAGGAAAATAACCGACATGGCGATATATTTCATTGCCATTTGCGTCATAAAAAATCTGTGTCGGTATGCTCTGGACACCGTATTCTTGCGCCGCCGCCTGATTTTGCCAAACATCAATGAATTCCACATCCAACTTGCCTTTGTACTCCTTGGACAAGTCATCAAGAACGGAAGCCATCATCCGACAGGGAATGCAACTAGTGGCTCCGAGATCAAGGAGTTTCGGAACAGGATGCGGGCCGTAAGACGCTTGCGGTTGCCCCTGCGGTTTCGCTACGGAGGTTTTGGATGCGATGTTTGCCGAACCGGTTTTTTTCACTTTCGAGATAGCTTTCGATGGAGATGCGGTCGAGGTTGTGGTGCAAATCGCCCCGGCTTTCAAACCCACCGTTTTGGCTTGAAGCCTCGTAGTCTTCTTTGATTGAGAGTTTGCGGAGTTCATTGGTGATGCTGCAGGCGGCGGACTGTTCTGCGCCATGGGCGGTATGTTGGCGGGCTGTGCCGGAGTGGCATTGGCGGCGGCGGGGATCGAACTTGGAGATTGCCGCGTGTCGTTCTGTTGAGAGGTGCAACCTGCCATCATAATCGTTAAGATCGCACCAGACAAGATGATCCAGAATGTCTTTTTCATTAAAAAAGTTTCTCCTTCTCTACCACCATGCCCCGATAATTGGCGTTAACGATAGTCATTGAAGAAGCATGTGGAGCGTAAATTCGTTTGTGAATGGATTGGCGGTGTCAAATTTTCAATTTTTCGTATAGAGCCGTCAATTTGGATTTTAATATCCCGCGAATGGCTGGCTCCTCCTCTCCGATTGGTTTGAGCGGGATGAGATCTAGCATCTGAGCCTCCGTCAAACCGGAAGAGAACATGGTTTCAAGCGCTCCGCCAAGCATTTTGTAGATCCCAACGTTTGCCTCTCGTTCGCTCAAGCCGAACTCCATCGCCAACGCTTTCAACTGGGACCATTGGAACCAAAAATAAGTCGGTCCCATGGCGGTTACGATGGCGTACGCCTCCAATAGATTTTCCGGTGTTTCCGGGAACTCGCCTAGAGGAGCGAGAAGGGAGATCAACGACTGCCGATCGCTATCGGATAGCGTTTCGGAGAACGCAATGGGATTGAACCCATATCCAATGAGTGAAGGAGCGTTTGGGATAATCCGTGTGATACGGGAATATCCGTTCAATCCTTGCGTGAGCTTGGCGATTGTGAATTTCGGCGCCAAGGAGACGAAAATTCCCTGAGGTTTTAAAAACGAAGCAATATTCGGCAAAACTCCGCCGATCGCAGGGGGATGAAGGGCGAGGAAAACAAGGTCGCACATGGCTGGCGCGGCATTGTCATTGAGGTGCAAGGTGATATCCGGGAACCTGGATTTCAATGCATCCAGCGCCGACTGGTTTGTATCACTCACGACAAAGGGAACGCTCAAGCCTTCGGAACGTTTCATGCCTTCGATGAGGATTTGTGTGATTCTGCCTCCTCCGATGAATCCAACGCTTTTGATTTCCATGGTAAATCCCTCCTCGTAAAAAATGTGATGCGATTGTTGAGTGAGTTTCAGACTGAGTACGTTATCAATATACTGCTATTGGGTAAAAATGCCAAATATATGTTATCCAATTACATTCGGATTGTCAAGGGATGGATGAAAAAAAATCCCATCCTTCACCACTCGAGTGATACAAAGGGAAATTGGGATAAATAACAACTTCAATGTATCAAGAAGGGATGGTAGGATATGTGGAATCGCATAAGAGACGCTCTCTCATTGGTTCAGGAAGAGTCGCGTCTCTTATGCAAAGAGCAAACCGAAACGTTACCGAACGGTCAAAAGTTGGGTGCACTGCAGAGTTACAGGCCCCAGCAAACCTGACTTTTGCAGTGGAGAGGATGGATTATAGGGATTATTGGTTGTGAACGTGACCCGCTTGTTCGCAGGCAATCCGCTGTCTCCGATAAGCCTGTTCGCCCACTGATTAGTTACGCGGATATCTATTTCGTTTCTGCCAGGTTTGAGAGCCTTGGTGACATCCACTCGGAATGGCGGAAGCCAAAGAATACCCATGTCATGTCCATTGACAGTGACACTGGCAAGATCACGCAAATCGCCGAGGTCCAAATCCACCCTTTTTCCATTGGCGAGCCAATACTTGGGGATATCAAACGCCTTCACATAGGTCGCCGTGCCGGAATAGTATTTGACTCCGGCTTCGGTACGCGTTGACCAATCCTGGAGTTTCGTGAAAACGATATTCGCCGGACCTCCCCATCTTGGGTCGAAATGGAGAAGCCATGGACCGGTTAATCGAACCGTCGGCACGGTTTTCACGCTTCGTCTCACGGTTCCGCCCGATGCGTATTTGATAACGAATTCACCTGGAACCCACGCCTTGATTATTGCGCCTTTGTTATACGCGGAAATATCATACGACGGTCGCATCTCCCCCATGGGTGGGGTGGGAATTCGCAATATTCCGTTCTCCGGAACCGTCACCATGCCAGGTTTGCCATCGAAAGTGTAGTACACATCCAAATGTTTCACATGGAGCGGAGCGGGATCGATTCCAAAGAATATATTCGTAGCGTAAGCCTTGATTGCTCCGTCGCGTATCTGCGATTGAAGTTTCGCCGTGACGTCCAGCGACATTCCCGGATCGTCATTCGCCGCGTATACGCCCTTGGTGATGATCAAGGTGTGACGGATCTCCTTTTTCGCATGGGTTGGAGTGAATTTCAAGCTGACTATATGATTTTCCTTTGGAGCCGTTTTATCAAATACGACGAATAGCGACTCGGCTGGACCAAGGTTTAACGGCACCGTTGTTCTTCCATCCTTGGTCGTGCTCCAGACGGGCGCGGGTGAAGTGACGCCCGTTTCCGGATTCCATATCTCCGGGAGCTTTCCATGGACTCGGAATGTGCACAGCGCGTTTACGCGATCCGGCTCCTGATTACTCACAAAATAGACGTCCCCGCCATCAACACGGCGATGAATGTAGCGCACCTGTGAATCCGGAGCCACATAGGAGAAGTCCGGTTTGATATCCAATGCTGTGAGAACAGGTTGAATATCTGTGAAATCGCCCGTCCAAAAAACGCGCCCTTTGCCGAACTTATGAGAGATGACTTTCTTGCCGTCAATCGGTCCCCAAAGCTCATTGGCGATTTGACGCACGACCTCATCGCAATGAGGATAACCATCAAGTCCGAAGGAACGCAGAGGTTTGGGTCCGAACACCTGCGCACCTTCGCGCACGAGGTCCCTGATGCGTCTGATGACAGCGGGGGACATCATCGTCTGATTTGGCAGTGCGAGAAGGCGATAACGCATGCCCGAAGGCAGGGTTAACACGCCATTTCTTACGGATAGCGCATGCAGAAGGAGTTGCACATCGAGACCGTCATAATCGTATCCCTTGGGTAAGTCTTTCAACGGGCGGGGATCGCCGTCGAAATGCTGCACCCCCTCGCCTTCGAAGGAGAGCACATCCGCAACGAATCGCCCCTTTTGCAACATGAACTCGCATCTGGCGATGTACTTCAGCCATGCTCCGGCTTGATTCCACCATGTCAAATTGCGAGTGAGGTGGACGCCATTGCTCCAAAGGAAAATCATATAGTCAGCTTG
>JAJZOL010000217.1 GCA_021811565.1 bacterium
TGATCCTCTTCTCGTCAAGATATTGAACCACTTGTATATAAGCGAAAACCAAGTGAAATAGATAATTGGGATTATAAACTACGTAAACAGATGGTTTCTGAGTACATGATTAAAAATAAATGGGTGGAGGCGATCCAACTCGCCAGGGAGTGTCTCGCAGAGGCTCCGGATGACTGGGAAGTGAAGAACGCTCTCGCAACGGCGCTGTTGAAATCCGGGGAGACCGAAGAGGCGAAGAGGATCATGATGGATGGCATCGAAAACGCCCCAATTAAACGCGAGTTCAGCGCCAACATGGCTTCCGCGCTTCTTGAAGAAGGGGATACGCTCAACGCTCTCGAATATGTTTTGCAGGCGGTCAACTCTTAAATAGTTGGCGGAATTCCTAAAAGCATGTCTTCATGCTATCGTATCCAGACTGAGTTTGAGAGTGCGAAACGAAATTCTCACCTTCTATTAGTGGCTTACGGTTTAAAAGTGTGGGAGAAGTTGCGAAAATGAGACGATTGCGCTCCATTCTTTGATGCAGGTAAACTCCCAAGCATATCCTGGTTATCAGCGATAAAATCCATGGGAGGATCACCATGTCGCTTCAATGGTTCGCGCTCTCCTTGCGTTGCACACTTTTACTCGTGTGTTTGGTGGTCGCCGCTTCGGCATCTCCGGATTCCCATTCGTCCGCACCACCGGACATCTCCTTCAAAGTGATCCAAATCCTGGATAAGCCGGTTATAGATTCCTCGAATATCGGCGCGCAAGACAATAAATACGGGTTCGAGGATGGGATGGCGGTAAAAATTCACGGCGTATATCATCTGATCGTGGATGAAATGGCGGGCGATCCGAAATGGGTGAGAATGCGAATCGCGCACTGGATAAGCAAAGACGCCATTCATTGGACCCGGGTTGCCACGATCAAGGAGACCAGCGGTCAGCCACGCTCCGTAACCGGTTTGCCTTATGAATCGCTCTGGGGTTCCAACGTCGTTTTCGATAAAAAAACGAATAGATGGAATATGTTTTACGTGGGGTATGAGCATGGAGGCGCCACAGGAGGTCGTATTTGGCGCGCAGTTTCCGAAACCCCCGGTATTAACGGCATTGGAGGCCCATACAAGGATATCGGAATTATCCTTCAGCCGGACGCCCATTCCCAGGCTTGGGAGGGAGACCAAGGTACGGATTCGTTTTTTCCGTATCAGGCAGGCAAGAAGTGGCTGGCGTTTTATGGAAGCCATGATTCCTCTCGTTACACATGGCAGGTAGGACTTGCGGAGGCGTCATCATTGGGGGGACCATGGCATCGGCTCCCTGCGGGCAATCCTCTTCCCATCGAACCCATCATGATCGAAAACCCAATCGTCACTCGCATTGGAAAGCTGTATGTGGAGGTGCATGATATGGATGTGATCGGTCCGAATTATGCACGCGACGCGCACAATGTGGGTTATAGCGTGTCGACCGACGGACTGCACTGGTCCAAGGCGGGGCGCATAGAGGTGCAGCCTCCGGGGACGGCGAACTGGTCGGACTGCATGCGCACGCCTTTAGGCCTTATTCCCGAGGGACATGATGTTTTTACATTGCTTTACACAGGACAAGATAAACAGACAGGTTATTTTCCAGTGGGAATGGTTCGATTGAGGATGATCAAAAAATAGCGTCCGAGAGAAACAGCCCGAAGAATGTTTTTTCCTCGACGCTCTTGAGGGAACCCTGCTCAAAAAAACTCAAAACTCTTTCGCCAGATACTTAACAAAGGTGCAATTTTAGAGTAGAATGAATGAGATTCCCATGATTTTTTTATTGGGCTTATTTTGAGTGATACAATGGAAAGGGTCTCCTCTTCGTGAATTTGCCTCTTCCCGCTCGCCAACCGGAACAGAGTGCCGCGGATGCGTCTCGTACGCCAAATAGAATATCCGGCTGGCGTTATTTTAGGGTCATCGTACTCGCTCTGCTTATAGCGCCTTTCTGTACCTATTGGGCATCCGATCAAATCGTGGACCGCATTTTCTCCCTGATGGTCCCTCCGGTCATGATCACCTTCGCCCTTGTTCTGGTCAATAAGCTGCTACAGAAATACGCACCCAAGCTCGCCTTTCTGGAAGGCGAATTGGTCGTGTTTTACATAATCCAGACGGTGATATGCGTCATGTCCTCGGAATGGATGGACATGATCAACAACTATATCGTCACCTACGCCATTAGAGCGCAAAGCGATCCCACGGTTCAAAACCATATTCTGCCATATTTGTCAAAATATCTTTTCTTCACAAACGAAAAGCAACTGCGCGATATCCAGATGGGAGGCTACTCGCTTGAGTATACTCTCCAGCACTTGGGAATGTGGTGGCGTCCGATATTGAGTTGGACCTTTATCGTCTTCCTTGTCTGTTTTTCCATGCTCTGTATCAACAGCCTCATGCGCGATCAGTGGACACGCAGAGAGAAACTGGCTTTCCCGATCATCCAACTACCGATGGCGATGATGGAGGGCGGTGGGAGGTCTCCGTTCTGGCGAAACAGATACATGTGGGGCGGCTTCATTGTGATGGCGATTTTGGATATGCTTAACGGCTTCCACTATCTTTACCCTTCGCTACCATGGATCAATTTACGATTTATCGGAGATATGTCTCAATGGTTGCCCAACCCCCCGTGGAATGCAATCGGTTGGACACCCATAGGACTGTTCCCGTTTATCTCCGCGCTGGGTGTTTTCATGCCCACTGACCTTCTCTTCTCATGCATCTTTTTCTTCTTCTTTAGGAAGATGGAGCTTGTAACCATTGCGGCATTTGGCGTTCAACAAGGGGAAGGCGGCGGTGGAGGGCTCGTCCCCGGTCCGCCATACTTAAGCGAACAATCCTGGGGGGCTTTCATCGGACTATTCCTCAGCGCTCTGTTTGTGTCGCGGGGTTACCTCAAGGAGGTTTGGGAGGAGATTGTAAAGGGTACGCGCCGGAAGGGGGAACTCTCCCACCGATTCATTTTCGTCGGATTGTTGCTGAGCATGATTGGTCTTGGATGGGTGGGGGTATCCATCGGACTGCCGTTTCTATTGGTCCTCGGTTATCTTTGTCTCTATTTGGTGTTCGCAATTGCGGTGACGCGGCTTCGCGCTCAGTTAGGCGCACCCACCCACGAGATGGCGTTTATGGGTCCGAATCAGATGATCGTTGATTTCGCGGGAACTCAGAACCTTTCCGAAGCCACCATTACCCATGTGGTTACGACATTCTATTTCATGAACCGTATTCACAGGGATGACCCGATGCCATCCCAGCTTGAATCCATGAAAATGGGGGAGACAAGCGGCGTCAATCAGATGTTGATATTTTTTGTGATTGTCGGGGCGACCATTATAGGCACCATACTCGCACATATCACACGCATTTATTTGAACTACCACCTCGGTTATGGCACTTGGGGCGGCGGCGCGGGTTTTGGCACCGGCACGGTTGGTACGATTTCCAGCTTACTCAACAATCGCCGTCCCGCAAACCCGGTCGCAATTTCGGCGGTGTTGGCGGGACTGTTGGTTGTGATCGCTTTGGATTTCATCCGGTTCCGTTACTCGGGCTTCCCTTTGCATCCCGCAGGCTACGCGCTCGCGATGAACTTCGGCTTGGATTATTACTGGACCGGGTTGTTGGCTGTGCTGATTATCAAGGTGTTCGTGACACACTATTACGGTCTGAAGGGGTACGATAAAATGCGCAACGTTGCGCTTGGGGTGATCCTCGGGGAGTTCGTCGTGGAGACCATTTGGGCGGTGATGGCGATGTACACCGGGCATTCCACCTATTCCATTTCCATTAACGACAGGCTTTGGGGGTTGTGAATCAGCCTCGGATATGCTTACCTTCATACCTTGCCATATGATATGCGTCAAACTCTAAGTCAGGCGAACCTATGGGTACAGGTGCTCCTTACGCAACGCCTAATAGATTACCCATCCGCATCATCAATGCCATGTTTACGGATGGGGATCACTGTTATTGAAGCGGAATTCTGAAGCTATTGCAGGGGCAAACCGCCAAACTCCTCGATAACGATGTCGATTGCATCCATTAATTCGATGGTTTCGGAGATCGCAGCCACGATCCGACGGTAATGCTCCAACTCATCGAAGTTGAGAATGAGTCCCTTACGGTCCTTGAGCCATTTGGCGCACACTTGGTAGCCCCCGATTTGGAATTCCCACGTACTGGTCGCAACGCCGTCGAAATACTGACTTTTATTGATCCACACTCGCCCTCTGCCATCAGCGGAGTGTGTTTCCTCGTAGCGTATGCCATCCACCATGTTTCCTCCGGCGACTGGGAAATTGGGCAATGCGGAGCCTGTCTTTTCCATCACGTGCAAGGAGATTAACATTTCACCAAGCGGCAGGATTTCTTTGAAAAAAGCGGCGTTCGAAGGCAAAGGAATGCGTGGGAAATCCATTCTTAAGAGCTCGGCGTATCGCGAACGGTATGACGGTGCATGAAGAATGGCGTAGATATAGGCGAATATATCTTCAGGTCCGAATACGGTGGCGCGGTTTCCCTTTCCATCGGGAATGAAATCCATTCCTATTCGCCTTGAAAACTCCGCAACAAATTCAGGCGCTAAATTGGGGCGGCGTGCATGGTCTCCTTTTGAAAGCGATTCCTCATGTACGAAAAGATGAGCATACGGCGAATCATCGGGATAAAGATATAATGGGAATTGGAAGCTGTTGCCACCCCCTTCCGTTTTATTGGCGGCGACGCACTGATCTCCGATCAAGCGGGTGCAGTAAGCGAATGTGAATTCACCGGGGGATTGAGGACGATGCGTTAGCAGTGAGATATTAGGGTTTTGCATATGATACATCACATCAGCTCTGAGCCGTTCACAAATCGAGTGATGATAGTATACATATCTGAAATCAAACGGCCGATAACAATAGGGTTTGAGATACGTCTCAACATCTTGAATTGTATTTAGTTCGTTTCTCGCGGAATCCATACTCCAGTAGGAGACATCCCTTAAACAATATTTTCTTCGTAAATAATCGGTATCTTTTGATTTATCTCTGAGATTATTGATTCTTTCAATCAGATCAATGGGACGAAATGCGATAGCGAAATGATTGCGGGCGGTACTTACAGTACTGCTGAAAACGGGGAATATGTTAGTAACCGACAAATAATGCTCATATTCGTCTTTCATGTTTGGATTATACGGAATGAATAGATAGTCAGGCGATACCGGGCTTAACTCCCTCCATTCCGTATTCTTTAAATCCGATTCCAACAAACGCTTGTATTTCGTCTCTCTTTTACCCCATAACTCCGCATATCTTACTTTAGCCAAACCCTTTTCAGGTTTTCCGCGCCTTACGAATATCCCAATTGCAACACCTTGTTGAATGTCAAATACGTTCTCCTCTTTCTCGTCATCGGGGCCGCGCTCTCGCTTCTTGCTATTCCCATGCAGATTTAATATGTAGATGTCATCAAATGCCGTCATCAGGCTTTGACGCATTCCTCGGAACGTGGGATTATCAAGATAACCGTGATTAGTGATGAACGCCAGCGCTCCATAACCGGTTCGCTCTATTTTCCATTGCCCGAAGCGAATAAACTTGACGTAATCGTCATTCAGCCATTTGGGGTTTCGTTCCCCGAGAGGTTGTCCGTCCACTTCGAAATAGTTATCGGTGGATTCGCCGGTCAAACTGTCTCGTCCTCTCAGAAGATCGTTAATCCAAGCCCCCTTGTTAGCGGAGTGTCCGGAGTAGGGGGGATTGCCGAGTATCACCATCACGGGGGCATCCCTCTTGATGGCGCTGGCGGCGTTCGCCTCTTCGGTCACCCATTGAGCAAAGAGATTGATCTCCGTTGCAACGATCGCTTCCTCCAATGTGTTTGTTAAATAAACACGCAGTCTCTCCTCGGATTGGAAATCGTATCCGGATTCCGACAATTGCAATCCGAGTTTCATATGCGCGACGGCGTAAGGCGCCATCAGGAGTTCAAATCCAAAGAGCCTGGGAAGCAGATGATTTCGCACATACCCCGACCACATCCCCTCGTTGCCTTTGAACCTCTCCCGAATGCAATCAATCACGCCATACAGGAAAGTGCCCGTGCCAGCCGCAGGATCAAGGATCTGAACCCTGTGAACCTCCCCCTGCTTTCCGTTAGGATACGTTTGTTTTACTTTGCCTGCGTATGCCAAGCCCTCCGGCATGTCGAACTCCGTTTTGAGAATGCCGTCCACGCTTCGAACTATGTACGAAACCACGGGCTCCGGTGTGTAATACACTCCTCTTGTCTCACGCAAGGTTGGATCGTACTCGGAGAGGAAAGTCTCGTAAAAATGCACTACGGGGTCCTCTTGCCTGGTTCTTTTTCCAAACTGCTCCAAAACCGAAGTCATATCCGCATGCGATAAAAGGTTTGCCAGATCGTCCACCGCCCATGTGATCCTTTCGTCCAAATCCGGACCGGCGATGTAGTTGAACATGCGACGAAGGAAGGGATTGGTTTTCGGAAGCAGGTAGGCTGCGTTGCGCCTTGAGAAAGTTCCGTTTCCGCCGACGCTGCACCGCGCTGCAAACAGACCATAACAGACCGTTTGGGCGTACATATCGGAGAATTGAGCGGGGCTGAGATCATGAAGCAAACTCTGACGAAAACCAATCATCTGTTGATGCAGAGACCCCCCTTGATCTTCATCATCGAAAGAGCTTAGAATCGCCTCTCTGATAAGTCTTGCCAAGTGTGCCATGCGTTTGGCGAGTTCGTTGGGTGTTGCGACTGTTAGGGTGTCAGCTTGTAGGAACGATTCCATGAGCGATGCCGCATCCGCAATGCCGGATAGATTCGCCTGAAGCTTCCCGGAAGGAAGAACAGTCGCACATCGAGCGGATTTACGCAAAGAGCCTCCAACGAACCATCGAAACTCGATGTAATCCGTCAAGATCAAGTTGCCGAGGGAGTCAAGGTAACGGAGAAGTTGTTTTGTGAGGAGTGCGTTATCCAAGGATGCGCCGATATCTTTGGCTTCCACGTAGCCTATCGGTGTCTCTCCACGTGTCAGTATGAAATCGGGCGCACCGCATCGAATGCGTTTTGGTTCATTGATCGCCGTTACGCCGCCCTCAAAGCTTTCGAGAAGCTCCTTTAGAAAGGGTCGATAAGTATGCTCCGTTGCGTTGCCTGTATCCAGGGCGTCTTGGATTTTGGAAAGATAATCCTCAAATGGGTTCATGATGGATTCCTGGAGAGTATGCCGTGGATTTTACCTTCCAACCCTTTCCCCTTGCAAATCACACCATGATGGATCTCAGGAAGCCGTATTTTTTGCGAGGAGATTCCTCGATCTCGCAATCGACCAGGCGTACCAAGAGGTCTGTTCGCCGTTGCCAGGATCGCTCATGCTAATCTTTCCATCCGGCGATACCGTGAAACTCTCGGCGAATATGGGATCGGTGTTCGCTTGCTCCAGGAAATCCAACAGGTTGCAAGCTCTGTCCCACTCCTTATGTTCGATAGAAAACATGAATTCCCACGCCCACTGCTTGCCTATCACCATTCGAGCGATCTTGTTCGGCGGATTCCACTCCGCCGCTAGCAAATTCAGCCCCCTCCAAGGAAACATTGCCACTTGCCGGTACTCATGGATCGTGTTATCGAGAATATCGGGGTTCGCCCCGCGCCAGCCAGCGGCTACGGGTGATAGGTTCACCCATGAAAGTCCGTCGTATATCACGCCCTTCCCGCCGTTCGGCAATCGCATCTCCGCATAGATGGTCTTGCCTTCCAACTGCATGGTCAAATTCTGCTGAATTCCGCTTTCGAGTTCATTCAGCGACCGTTGCCATTTGTAGAAATGCTCCCAATCCTTCCTTCTTTTGGCAATCGGGATGAGTTCGCGCCATGTTTCAGCCACAAAGCTCTGTGTCAGTAGGTCGTAACAATCCCAAAAACGTCCCTCTCTTGAGTGTTCAAAACAGGGGTTGCGGATTAGGTAGGTGGCGGTGGTTCCCCATCCCTTGTTCATATAGGGCATGTCGGTAGCCTGATCCGCGAGATGGGATACTTGACGATAGGTACGATCCTCGAATTCACGGTCTTCGCTTTGGACGACATATCTCGACCACGCCAGAAGGACGCTATACTGCCCATCCGGTTGATCGGAATCACTTAAAATCGGGATTTCATCCTTGGTGGCGTATTCAAGAGAACCGAAATCCAGCGCGAACGCCGTGACGTGATCCTTGTGGCGTTGCCAGCCTATGGGGGGCTTGTCGTGAGAGTATGCGCCTCCAAACGGGTTATCGTTCACTTCATTCAGTCCCCACCAAATCATGTTTCCTTCCCCCTTGAAGGAGAGTCGGAACGCATATTCCGTCTCGGGTTGAAGTTTTACGGCATCCTCGAACTTGGCGTTCACCCAACCGTTCATGGGATCACGGATCGTTTTTGTCCATGTTGCAATGGAGCTAGGGTCATTGGGGCGCCGCATGATCTCGACGATGAGGGTTCCTTTGGCGTCGACCGATGAGAGCCACACATCCACCGCATGCAGTCGTTCGGATGACGCCTTGAAGGGTTGCGCTCCTCCGTAATTTGGCTGATCAAGACGATACAGAGGGACGTAATGGAAGAGTTGTCCGGGATTTCGAGCATTGATTATGGGCTGGTTCTCCTTTTGTTCGGGACCAATCACATGAGGGATGCGATTCATATGGGAGAGTTCCGTGGATTCCAGGATGTAATTCAGAATATTCCGAGCGTTTTTCATGCTCTTTTCTTCAAGCATCAGGAAGACATAAGGTCCTGCGGTGCGCGGGAACATACCGGAGTAGGCGCCGGTGAGGGATTCAGGGAGATAGCCGTCCGCATAAATACGATGCACGAGGCTTTGATAGGTGTTATCGAACAGGCTCTTGTGAAAAGGAAGGTTCAGCCTCTTGATCACATCCTCTTTCGTTGACATGGTGATGCCCTCTCCGCTCTTGGTATTTTCAAAGTTTACTCCCAGCATCCCGATAGCCGGAACGATCATGGCGGCTTGTATGAATTGACGCCTGTTTATCTTGTCCGGTGCGTGCATACTTTGTGTCTAACTCCTTGTTATCCCGCCATGTACAAATATGACCGTATTCCTTAATTATGGATTCTCCCCGTTCCGTGTTGCAACTGCCGCTACTTCAAATCTGCGATCGGTCTTGTCGCCTCTTCAGGCATTGGCTCCCTGTTGCACGTGGCGCCGGGGCGGGCGTACCAGTAGCATGTCACCGCGTAGGTCACTCGGGTCTGCGCCCAGTGCCATATCTCCATGTCGAAGTTCAGCGAGGAGTGAAAGGGGATGGCGTCCAGCGTTCGCACGCGTGTCACACTTACAAATCCGGGCTTGCTGTTCCCGTCCCACCGTGCCTCGGCGTGAAACGGAGCCTCGAAAAAGGTGCCAAGATTGCCGAACGAATACCCGTAGTAGTCCTCCGTGCCCGTGCCGAAATGCGAAGGGAATTTCTCGCCATCCACGAAAATCTTCTCATCGCCCTCGCCCCACCAATCGCTCGACCCGTTATACATGGCGAGGGAATCGCCCATGTACACTCCGTTGCCATTGGCTTGAAGGTAGTTCCAGTCGAATCCGTCCTGCCTCTTCGTCTCCATGTTCGCCTGTTGCCTCCACGTGGAGTGGAAATGCATGCTTCGCTTGTCCCATTTCCACGGGGTTACGGCGATGGACCCGAGCGTGGCATTGACGGTCTGTGAACCAAGATTGAGCAGTTCGATCCGGCAACTCTTTTCAAACGGCATCACCCAGTAACAGGTCATCAAACCGTCCCTGTCCACCTCGTTATCCCAATCCCGATAGGGATTCAAGCCAACGCCGCTTCCGAAGAAATCTCCCACGGGGCACCATACGGTTCTCTCACCATCGAAGGATATGATAAGAACGGTTGACCTCAATGCGGACTCCATATCCTGAGCCGCCAATTGAACCGACAGCTTGCGAACCGCCTGCGATCCATGTAACTCCACATCCATCCTCTCCCCCGTGGCGAGGGTTTTATTTACGGACTGCAATAGTTTCGCATCCGGAAGCGTGTTTTGAGGCGTCAGAAGCTCCTCGCCGATCCTTTGGATTACCGGTGCGTCCTCATTGAACTCATGCCAGGTGAAAGTGCGAACCTTTGCATGTGGCTCGAAAGTGCGATATTCAATGTTGTACCAGCAGTTGGCGTTGCCGTCGTAGGTCACCTTGCAGCTTTTAGCGTAGGGGATGGGAAAGTAGAGATTTCTGCCGATGCAGGTGATTTGCGAGAAGGGAGGCGGGATCGGTCCCTTGCCGCCGCATAACTGATCCGAAGTCTCCGTGATTGTTGGTTCCGCGTTTCCATCCAAATAGATGCGCAACTCCCCCGGCAGCGAGCCATCCGGAGTGGGAGCGCCCATCCAAAACCGGGTGATGCAGCCGGGGCCCTTTGCATCCATCATCACATGCTCCGTGCGCCCGTCATTCACTTCGTCTCGGATGTATTGAGAAAAGTCGTTATTGGCGAACCATCCCGGTTTGTTAGGGGATACGGATCGGCGGTCGTAGCTGCTCGCCTGTTTGGAGAGGTAAGGAGCGGAGGGGAGTTGCGCGAAGGATGCCCGATCCGTCATCTCTCTCAGTAGGGAGGAGATGGTGATTTCAGGTGTTGCGGAAGCGTGGGATTCGATTATTGCGCACGCTAAAAGCGATGTCGATACAGCACACACCACAATGAAATTAGGGGCGAGAAGAGCGTCAAATATTCTCGATAACAGCATCATAATCCTCCGGAAATGAGATGAAATAAAACAACAGGGATAAACCAAAAGCGGTGATGATAACGTTACCATATATTTGAGAATTTAATCAACGGAATTGCGTGAAACCCCATAAAAAAGCGGGATGGTTTCCAGCGGAGCCATCCCGCGCTCTTAAATTACATAGTTGGTAATGAAGTGTTTTACGGCTCCACGCATGATGTGAAGGTCATCGAATAGAGGCGCAGATCGGGGGAGGAGGTCTCCATTAGGAGGAGATGCGTTCCGAAATGGGCGTTTTTCGTAAGCCGATACATTCGCGGGGAGTTGACCAGCACATAGGTCCGCCCTTGCGGGTCACGGAGGATATCCGCGCCGGAATCGCGACGGGAAATGGGTTTGCCATCCTGATAAACAAATAACTTGAACGGTTCGTTTCTGCCCGGGCGGATCACAGCGTTTGCACCCAATGCATGGTATTTCACAGTCACTTTGGCAATGGGTGACGATGCGGAAATCACGGGCTGCAGACACTCCTGACCTGTTATCCAGACTCCGTCCAGATAGAACTCTCCATCATCGAGGCTTTCAGGCGTGCGATATGCGCTTTGTTCGCCCGGTTGGTATCGCGTGACGTTGCCCAGTTGTCCTTGTTCGTAGCCTCGCGCACCGGCGTACATCTCCGGTGTTGAGGGGTAGCAAACGGCGTTGGAGCCATCCTCGGGGCGAACGGGCTTCATGATAGGCGGCAATGATATGCCAGGGTGAATGCGGGAAAGCAGTACCTGTATCTCTCTCTCCGATTCCGCGTATCCGCCTTCCCCCGCATGGTCGCTGACCACTCTGCCACTCGGGTCCAACAAATAATCTCTGGGCCAGTATCCCGCCGATCCCTGCCAGAGTTGCCAATTGCGATAATTGCTGTCTATCAAAATAGGATATTTCAACCCGAAACGCTTCACAGCAGCCGCGACGTTTACATGCTTGTGTGCGAAGGAGAACTCAGGAGTGTGTATGCCGATAATCACGAGACCATCCTTGGTGTAGCGTTGATTCCATTCCTTCAGATAGGGAAGCGTGCGTATGCAGTTAACGCAGGTGTACTCCCAAAAATCCACCAGTACGATATGTTGACCATCCAGTACTCCGCCCGCGCCGTACAGACGAAGGGGCTTACCGTCGGTATTAAGGAAATCCCTCGCTCCGCCGACCAGTTCCGGAGCCTTAAGTCCAATGTCGTAGGCGTTCGTTTGTGCAAGAGCCTGGGGAATCATTGGGAGACGAGAACTCCCATCGAGAATGAGGATGAGCGTCCCTATGGCGAACAGAATGACAACCCCCGTGAGGACGAATACGCCTTTTTTTGGAACATTTCGCATTGGATGATATCTCCTTCCGGACTGTGAATGACTTTAGGAGCAAGACCTTCCGCCCAAAATCACATGCACGAACCTCCGTTCCCATGCTGGAACGGAAGCCAATCAAGATGAATATTATTTATCTATACTAAATATTGGCGTTAATCGTTTGCACTTCCGGGTCATCCGTTTCGAATAAAGAGGACTTCACATATCCGATAGGATGAGTAGCGCCCCTGTGTTCAATGCGAATGCCCTTTCAGGTTCGACTCAATTCGTCTGTCGGGGATCAGCCACATCAACGCGACAATTGCGTAGATGCATTCCGAAACCCAGTGGAATCCAGCCGATGCGTAAGTCTTCCCTTTCTAAAGAATGTTCGAATCGGCTGAAACGCGCAAACGAGGGTACGAGAACGGAGTGAACTTAACGGAGACCCGCTAATCGCCGCCAGAGAATAGTCTCTCGTATAGGGGGTTCAAGGCGAAACCGCCGCCATCCGTTTTCCATGCGCTCCATTTCGCCTGTATTTCCGATGCGGAATCCCTCACGAGGTTCGGCGTTGGCGGTGTTTTGCCAGGAATGGTGGTATATACGCCCCACGAATTATCCCCGCCTTCCGTGCACTTGTAGGTCCAGATTGTCCAGCTTATCCCCGCCTTGTCCATGGAGTCGATGGCGTATCTCCACGCCGCCTCGTCACCGAAAAGGTTGAATTCCCCCACGTAACAGGGCGTATTCCAATCCCGATACTTCGTGGTGAATTGAGCGATGTTGTCGTCTATCGCGGTTTTCCGCGAGGCGGTGTCCTTGCTCCACCAATCGTACCAATGGAAGGAGTAGACCACGTTCTCATATCCCGCTTTGCGCGGATTCCTCAGGGTATCCCATCCCCACATCCCTTCCATCGCGATGATGTGATCGGGGTCCGCCTCCCTGATGGCGTGATAGATGCGATCGTACAGGGCTTGAACCGTTTCGGCGGAGGGGGCTATCTGGCTCCGCTTTGCGATGGAGTTGTTTGGTTCGTTCAGGAGATCATACATCGCCACAGCCGCATTTCCACGATAGTGGGAGGCGATTTTCCTCCAAATGGATACCGTTTCGCTCATTTCCGAAGGGTTCGCCCAGTATCCTTCGGCGGAACCGTTCTGGTTCGCCTCCGGCGGGAGCCAAGCATGGAAATCAAGGATGGTGTAGATTCCTCTCTTCCAGGCGTTTTCCACAAGCCAGTCCATGCATCCGAAAGCGTCGTCCCGCCATGAGCCATCCCTGTTTTTCAGAGTATCGTATGCGAAGGAGAGCCTCACCGCGTTGAAACCAAGCTTTTGTATATTGTCGATATCCGTTTGAGTGATCCAGGAATCCTCGTAAACGCGTATCAAGCGGTTGGCGACCTTGGTGTTGAAGCGACCGCTCAATAGCTTCCAGACACCAAAGTCATATCCGTTGTGCCCTTGATTGAGGTCCTTGATCTCATCCGATCCCTCCGTGTCGAACGGACACATCCATGATTGCCATTCAAGCCATCCCCCGAGGTTCACTCCCCGTAACCTCACGATGTTCCCCTTTCCGTGATTGTCGCGTAAAACATTGCCAGAGGCGGCGAGAAAGCCATCCCGTGATGTTTGCGTTTGGGCGAAGATGCCTGATGACGGCTGCGCGAATAAGGCGGACCATGTCATTAGATGTTGCAAGAAGCGACGGCGGGTCATTGAGTGTCTCCGAAGAAAAGATGAAAAATGCGTTGTAACCCTTTATTCTTCCATGTTACTCCATGGAGATGGAGAATGAGAAGGGTTCAACTCGCGCTTTTGGTGTTTGTTGCGTTTCCCTCCTGGATAATCGCATAGCTCTTCTCAATAATCGTCCGAAAACTCTCCCCGATTCTTGCCCAATCCAGCACATCCACACGGAAGGGGAGATTGGATTCGGTGAACGCCTCCTTCAGTTCTATTAATCTGAGTATGGGGAGGGGAGTGTCCGTCATTACCACCAAGTCGATATCGGAAGTGGGGCGGGAGTTTCCGTTCACCCTTGAACCGAATACGCGCACCTCGAATTCCGGCACGTGTAGATTTAGGATTTTCATGATCATTTCCAACTCAGCGGGGGTGACATCAATCGGATTCCGCATTTCTCCTCCGTAGCTGATCCAGAAGATAATCCATATCCTTTATAAAATCATCCACCACGGAGATTACCGCCTCCGCGCTGGTTTCCTCATACCTATGGGAGGTGATATTCCGCATTTCCCGATAGATCATGAATTTGGCGGAATGTCTAATAATTCCCGCATCCGCCGCCGCTCTCATCAGATCACGGAAGTCCATGGCGGGAATCTCCTCGGGGTTTGCAACAATATCCCCCAATTGGCGTCTGATCAGTTTCCATGCTCTTTCATAGGTGAATTCAAAAGCTTGGATTGTGGCGGCGCGGAACTGCTCATACATATCCCGATCATTATCGCTTGATGACGATTTAAGGAATGCATGGCTTTTCTTCAGTTGCGTCAGGGCTATTTCCAAAGAGGAGAAATCTATGATTGACATTTACAAACCCTTCAAAGACTTAATTCACCGTTTTTACGCCGAGCAATGTCCACCTGAACCGGTAAATTAAATGGGAGCCATGGTT
>JAJZOL010000122.1 GCA_021811565.1 bacterium
CCCTGGATCGCCGCCGAGCGCAGGAATTCGCGCCGGGATTTTGTCTCCTCCTTGGGGGTTTCGCTCCCCGCCTCGTTCTTTTTCTCTTTCTCCTCCATCAACGTCGCTCCTTTCCTTAGGATTTCTCTCCCTGTACTTTTGTTTCTTCCTTCTCGGGGCCTGGGGTCTGACCCAGTTCGCGAAGCCGGGCGATGACCGCCTCCGCAAGAAGGTTTATCTTGTCCCTTTCGTCTATCTTCCGCACCACCGCCTCCGCGATCCTCTCCACGATGAAGGCGTCGGCGTCGTCCATGCCGGAATCATTAGCGTCAACGCCATTACACTCGATAGTGGGTTCGACTTGCTCCTCTTTTGTCTTCGTTCCTCTCACGCTTCCACCCTTTCTCGGCGCAACCCTGCGGGTAGCCTCGCTTTTTTATCTCCCACTATATATAACAACTCGATTCGGCAAAATAGGACGGGGCCGCCAAAAAAAATTCATAAATTTTTTGCGGACCCGTCCTATTTACCAGGATTTTACTTGGATTGAGATACCGGTCAGCACCTGCGGGGGGGCGACCTGTGAAACCCCGGAGGCTCCTCTCTTACCCCGCTTTGCACTAATATCCTGCGTAGTCGCTCCTCCATCCGTTGAAAGGCCTGACTCACGGCGTTTTCGCTGAGATTCATGGACTCAGCGATATCGATAACCGACATGTCCTCGACGTATCTCAGATGGAATAGTAGTTGCCGCCGGGGGTTCAACTCCTCCGACGCCGTAACGATCGCCTCCCATGACACCTTTTGCATCAGGCATTCCTCAGGCGCCGGGGTGTTCCCACCCCGGCTGATATCGCCTATTGCTAATAAACATCCAACAATCGATTAAAATTAGCCGGCGATCATGCGAATTATACGACTCTCTTTTCTAATATGTCAACACTCCAAATTACAGTAACCATAAAACCGCGTAAAAGGGAATTCTCGTCTCGAAGGGGGAGGTAACATACATATTTAGCTATGAAAAAGGTATAATGAATTTGAATACTTGGATTGATTTTCATCATTCCTTTTTGCGGGAGACAATCAGTGGATAGCGCACCCAACAAGGGACGAATGTTCGTCCAATTCGCCTTTTTTAAAACCCTTCCGGAATGGAGAAGATTACCACTCTCCGAGAGGCAAACTGGAAAAGAGGAGTTTGTCGCTGTATTCCGTAAATACGAGGATATGATCGTCGCCAGATCCTATTCCCTTGTGGGGATTCGCGGGGACGCGGACCTGCTGATATGGCGCGCATCGCAAACGATGGACCGGCTGCAAGAGATGCACTCCGAGCTATTAAAAACCGGCATCGGACGATACATGACCAATCCCTATCTCTATTTCGCCATGACGAAGCGATCTCAGTACATTGATGCGCACTCCCATCCCGGTCAGGATGGCGCAAGGCTCCAAGTTCGTCCATCCGACGCCAAATATCTCTTCGTCTATCCCTTCGTTAAAACCAGAGCGTGGTTCGCTCTCTCCTCGGAGGAACGACAAAAAATGATGACCGCCCATATCGAGGCTGGCAACAGGTATCCTTCCGTGAAACTGAACACGACCTATTCGTTCGGTTTGGATGATCAGGAATGGGTTGTGGCGTTCGAAACCGACGAACCTGCGGACTTCCTGGATCTGGTGATGGAGCTTCGCGGAACGGAGGCGAGTTCCTACACATTGAGAGACACTCCGATTTTCACATGCGTTCAGAAACCGATCAAGGACGCTCTGGACTTGATAGGATAAGTTTCAAGGCTCTTCATTCGCCGAGATATCCAGGACTTCCCGAACCATATGAACCAGGGATATGGGAGTGTATGGCTTATGAATGAAAAAGGCTCCTTTCTCGGCTACTTGCTCCACGATCTGCAAATGGTCCGTATAACCTGACGCCAAAATGAAGGGTATGCGACTATCGAACTCCCTGATTCGATCCAATAGATCCCTCCCCCCCATACGAGGCATTACGACGTCGGAAATGATCAAGTCTATATCCTTCCGCCTGTCATGAAATATCTCCAAAGCCTCCATTCCATCTCTGGCGCAGAGTATTTGATAACCATGGGCGGATAACGATAGTTTCGCCGTTTCACTCACCATCTCCTCGTCTTCCACAAGAAGGATCGTCTCCACTCCGGAGGTTTTCCTCTCGTCTGCCATACCGATGGCTGATTGACGATTTGTTTCCTCGGAGCGAGGGAAGTAGAGACGGAATGTGGACCCCCGTGCGACCTCGCTTTCGACATCAATCAAACCATTGCTCTGTTTCATGATCCCGTAACATGTGGACAATCCCAAACCCGTGCCCTTGCCTTTCGGCTTCGTCGAGTAAAAGGGCTTGAAAATATGGGGAAGAGTATCCTCCGAGATCCCGTGTCCGGTGTCGCTTACGGTCACCATCACGTAATCACCCATCATTAACGCCGGATGAAGACGCGGGTAATCCTTGTCTAAATGTATATTTTGAGTCTCCATAGTGAAAACCCCGCCATTCTCCATGGCGTCCCTTGCGTTCACCGCCAAGTTCAATATGATCTGCTCATACTGTCCCGGATCGACAACCACGCTCCAAAGGTTCGGATCGTACCGCGACACTAACTCGATCTTTTCGCCTATCAATCGACGCAGCATCTTCTCCATCTCCATTGTCAGGTCGTTGAGACACACCACCTTAGGTTCTATCACCTGCTGGTGTGCGAATGCCAAAAGCTGATGGGTAAGGTTTGCCGCCCGATCGGTGGCTTGGATGATATTGTCCAGATATTTTTTCAGCATGACGTTGTCTTTAACGTTATCCCGTGCCAACTCCGAAAACCCCATGATGACGGTGAGTAAATTGTTGAAATCGTGCGCTACGCCTCCCGCCAAGAACCCCAACTCCTCCATTTTCTGCCTTTGGTTCAATTGCTGCTCCAAAACCCTCCGTTCCGTGATATCCTCCGAAAGCGCAATCACCCCGGTTATGTTGCCCTCCTTATCGTAGTGAGGCACTTTTGTCACTCGCAGCCACCCTTGTTTGCCCGATATGGAATGGAACGGACGGATGAGATTCACCGTTGGCTTTCCAGTGCTGATCACCTCATCGTTTTCGCGCAACAAACTCTCCGCATCCTCCGGCAATATCTCGCGATAGGATCGCCCCTCGATCTCATGTAGAGGCAGACCGAGATTCTCCGACACCGCTTTGTTGCAATGAATAAAAACGCCGTTTCCATCCACATAACTGATAATGCTGGGGACGGAATTGAAAATGGTTTCATACTCATCCTTTTGCCGGCGAAGCTCTTCCTCGATACGCTTCGTCTCCGTGATATCGTTTAAAATGCAGTGAGTTTGCCTGAAAGTCCCGTCGGGATGGCGACCTATCGTCCCCTCAACGCTAACAAGAACGTGGCTTCCATCCTTTGCAATCATTTCAAATTCCACTCCATGCACGAAACCGGTTTCCTTGAATTCGCTGAACCGGCTTTGCAGGAGGGGAAGTTGTTTCCGTATGATGAATTCGGCAATGTTATGATCAAGGACCTCCGCACGGGAGTACCCCAGCAACCTCAGCCATGCATCATTCACCTTGATGATATTCCCCGATTGATCAAGAGACTGATAGGGAACGGGTGCCTTCTCGAATAGAATGCGATACGCCTCTTCGCTCTTCAAGGATATTTCCTTATCCTCCTTGGAGGATGCGCTTGCATCGGCTTTGTTTTTGTCTTCGGCAAAATGCGAAGAGGTTATCGGTTCCTGATTCTTAACGGCGAAATCCGGACTTGGATTTGTCATAGGGGCCCTCTTTGTGGTATCGTCCATTCTTCGCTCCTGTCATCTTCCAAAGAGTGCTGCGTCTTCCTTCACCTGCATATTATCTCAAAATACTTGAATTATTGCAATAAGTTTTAATTGAAGTGATAAACAATCCTTTGCGGCTCATGTATTACGCTTCCCATTTCCGGAGATTAATGGTATTCTAACCCCATGAGGAATACATTGCAGGAATACCGTTTCATCCAGAGGGAATTAAGACAACTCTTCGACGATTTCACTCGTATCCATTGCCCGACATGCGTCCAACCCTGTTGCAGAAAGCCCGCCAGAATATCCCCTAACGATATCCTGCTGGCGGAAGGCATGGGTTGGAAACCAAAGGAAAACGTTAATCTTTCGGAGATTCTTGAAGAGACGGCGGGGGGGTTAACGGAAGCTTTCAAGGAGGACAGGGATGCCTCAAATGATCCACCATGTGATTTTCTCGGAGAGGGCGGTTGTTCTTTCCCGAACGATCTTCGCCCATTCGGTTGCACCGCGTGGATATGCCCGATCATGTATCGGGAGATGGATCGCGCCACCATCGCGAAGGCGAGACGGTTGATACGTGAGCTCAACGTGGCACATGAGAGACTTATCGCCTCCATGAATCGAGAAAAGTCTCGTTCGCGAACACGCAAGGGGATATCAAGCCACGGCTGATTCCAATATCGTCAGGCTTCCCGAATCCGCATCCAACTCCGCCAGGCAGCCAAGCGGAAGAGATGCGGGGTTCTGAACATGTCCAAAAGGGAATCCTGCGATCACAGGTTTTCCGAGTGAGGCGATCCGCTGCTTCCATATATCCTCAAGCGATATATCATCGAATGGGTTTTGATCGCGGTCCCCGGTGACATCGCCGAGTACGAAGCCCGCCGCTTTTTCCAACACACCCGCCCGTTGAATCTGCACCAGCATCCTGTCCACACGATAGTTGGCTTCATTCACATCCTCGATAAGCACAATCGCATCGGTGAAATCGGGGCTTTCGGCTGTTCCGACAGCGGCGGCGAGCAGAGAGAGACATCCGCCAATCAATCTTCCGATGGCTTTTCCTCCATGCAGCGTTCGGATGGGTGACGTATTCGCATCGTATCCCCCGTACGGACTTGGAGATTCCAGCAACCCCCAAAAGTTCTCCTCGGAAACTCCATCCCAGTCATCCGTAAAGCGGGTTATCATAGGGGTGTGGAAAGTGATCAAATGGCAGTGACGCTGCAAAGCGAGATGGAGGGTGGTGATGTCGCTGTATCCGCAGAAGATTTTCGGATGAGACTTCGGGAGCTTCCAATCGATATGGTCTAGTATGCGGCAAGCTCCATAACCTCCACGGGCGCAAAACACCGCATGCACCTCGGGATCGGCGAACATCGCGTTGAAATCGTCCGCGCGGGCGGTGTCCGTCCCCGCGAGAAACCCATATCTCGCATAGAGCGACTTTCCGCATCGCACCTTGTATCCGCGGCGTTCGATGTAACGAAGGGAGGGTTCCAATTCGTCAGCGCATATCGGTCCGGAAGGTGCGATAATGCCTATGGTCATGCCCGAGCGTAATGCTGGCGGATGAATATATATCATGGACAATTGAATGAGGAGCCCCGCATGCTTGTCCGATGCGGGGCGATAACGTCAAGATTCCGCAGGAGCTGTAACCTCCGTCACCTCTTCCACGGCTTCCGTCTCCGCCACGGCGCGTCTCAAGGGTTGCACGGACGCAATAATGGTTTCCGGAGGAGTCAGAATGGTGTATTGAGACGTGCTCTGTATATCGGACACATGCAGTGGATGCCCTAAGGAGATGTTACTTATATCAAGGACAATCTGCTCAGGCAGTTGATCAGGATAAGCGCTTATCTCAATCTGATTCAGTTGGTGCTCCAAAATCCCCTCACTCTGCTTAACATCCTCCGGCGTTCCGTGAAGAACGATCCGAACCTCCGCATGAATGAGCTCCCGTGCGGATATCTTTTGAAATCCCACATGGATTATCTTGCCGGATATGGGCTCTCTCTGAATATCCCTCGCCAAAACAAGGGAGGATTCCTCTTTATCCTGCAAATTGATAATGGCGGAACTTCCATGCGAACGGAATATATCCGTTAGCTCCTTCCAGGAGACAGAGTAATTCCTGCTCTCAACCCCTTTTCCAGAGACAGTCGCCGGCAAAAGACCACCTTTTCGCATTTGTTTCAGTTCGCCCTTGGTCGCCGGCCCCCGTGACTCGGCATTCAGGGTAATTCGCATTTCACAACTCTCCTTTCAAGCCTCATACGCTATGCTTTTTGTGCGGGATATCCGGCTTGTGCCAGCCTTGCGAAGATAGCCTGCTCCTCAACCTTTTGAGGATCGTATTCCACCTCGACTCTTTTCTCCGCCACATCCACTTTCACTTCGCTCACACCCGCAAGTTTCCCCAAGGAACGTTTTATGGAGTTCGCACAGCCATCGCATTCAATGGCAGGAGCGACGTAAGTCTGTTTCATTTCTTCCATGCACCCCCTTTACACCCATTGACATACATTATGAGGAATTTCCTGTAAAAAGTCAAGTTTCCATGGTATTCCAGGATGGCGGGATATGCGTTGAGCTATAACAATAGGGATTCATACCGTCTGTTAAAAAATGTGAATCACAATCAATAAGTTACGAAAAGAACAGGCTTCCTTGCTTCCGGAAAATACAACACTTCACGAATTAATTAATTTTATATTTAATATTAATCCAAAGGGGATATTATGATTACCCGGCTAAATGCAAAAGAATTTCAAAATCTTCAAGGAATTGAATTTGGGAAGCTTTCCAGATTTACGCTTTTATCAGGTTATAATAACGTTGGGAAATCCACAATACTGGAAGCGATATTCACGTTATTTGATCGATACAATCCTTATATTTTCAAAATACTTATGCTTGGATAGGGATTTCATTAATGGAATGGAATCCCGATTCAATATGGGGATCGGCTTTTAATAATTATGATTTGAAAAATACCATGGAAATCGAAGCGAACACGGAATTAGGCAATGAAAAAAATATATATCAATACATACCTAATTATAATCCACCAATCCCGCCTGGCTTCGTGCCTCACAATCCAAAAGGGGTTCCTCTATATTCGATTGGATACAAAGGATGAAGCGATATCCGATAAATATTATCCTTATACTCTCTTTGAATCGGCTATACAAAACAATTGGGAAATAAGATAATGGATTTCAGTAACCTCAAACTTGAAAAGAGCGTATTATCCTTGTTGAAGGGAAGAATACGCCGGATTAAAACTTGGAGAAGCCGCAGACAAGAACGCCTGGGATTGGAACCACGCACTCTTAACTCCCTACCGGGATATCCTTAAAGAGATGTGAACCCATATAAGCGAACCTAATATTATTCGAAATCTCGGCGCCAACGCGCTCGCAGATAATCCATAAAGAACAGCGCATTCTCCACTGGCACATTGGATGGGATATGGTTCCCCACCGCGAAGAAGAAACCGGGGCAGTCCTTCGCCAATGCGATAGTCGCATCCACCTCCTCCGCGATTCTCTCCTCGCCTTCGAATGTCAAAGTCCGGCAATCCAGCTTGGATCCCATCAGAATATGCGATTTCCCGAACTTTTTCACGAAAACATCCAAATCCGTAATGGGTTCGAATATAAACCCATTCGCACCCGCTTCCGCGATATCCTCCCCGAACATCGTCCAGTTACCGTCGCTGCAATACAGCACCTTCTTGCCTGCGGATATCAACGGCTTCCAAAGCTCCTTGTATCTGGGAAAGATTGCGGAGCGGTAAAACTCGGGATGCATGAACGGACCGGCGGTCCAAACCATGTCGTCGTGGCAGATGAAAGCCTCGATACTGGTTCTCGCCCACGCTTGCACATGATGCAGGGTCAGTCTGAAAATGCTGTCAAGCGTCTTCTCGAAACGCCTCTTGTCAGCCGCAGCCGTCAGAAGCATGTCCCATCCAAACGCTTCGATAGCTCCGGAAACGAGGGTCTTGTAATATCCTCCTGTGCAGAGTTGGTTGGGGTTGGCGATTTTGTGCGCCTGATGCACGGATTCGTAGAATTGCGTTAGCTCATCCATATCCTCCAATCCATACTCAGCCACAGCGTCGAAAGCGTAAATCTCCTCGACATCCTTGAACGGGCATGTCACCGTGTTTCTGCGGTCCACGCCCCCTTCCAGGAACTCCGCGTGCCCCATGTCCGTTGATCGCCCCTTCTCCGCCCAGGAATGCGGACCGTCATGAGTGATCCAAAGAAAATCCATTTCCCATGCATCCTGAAAACACCTCCAGGCATTCTGGTCTGTCACGGGGTCCTTGCCGGTCACCCTCCTAACGAGCGCGTAATTGCTGCAGTACTCCGTATGCGCCAAACGCGGCGGAGCCTTAAGTTCCAATGCGGATCGACCGATTTCCAGACTCATGTTATTTTCCTTGTGGCGATGACTTTGATCGAGACAATGATACGGGTACCCATCCACATATGAATGCGCAGCGTGTTTTTGATCGCATTTCGTCGGATTTATGAGATCTATCCGCGCCGCCTTATCATGCATGATTTTACCCGTGGAAATTATTATTTTCATTGACACCTTCATGCTCGAATGTTATAATTGACTTGTGTTTAATAATTGCGCCCAGTATTATTTTGGCTATTCGCCGCGAGGCTTACCATATCATCATTACAATCCAAGGAGGAAAAACGAATGAGTGCTGGAAGATCCAAGGGCGCGTTCACGCTAATTGAATTGCTTGTGGTTATAGCCATAATAGCGATACTCGCGGCAATTCTATTCCCCGTATTCGCCCAAGCGAGGGAAAAAGCGCGGGCGATCTCGTGTTTGAGCAACATCAAGCAGTTAATGCTTGGCATGCAGATGTACGCGCAAGACTATGACGGTCATATCGGCGCTGTCAGTACTTATGGATGTGCAAACTCGGGTCCTGAAGTGCCTCCCCAACAGGGCGAGGGTTCATGGCAGGCATTGAGTCTATACTATCCCTACATCAAAAACAGCCAAATCTATCGTTGTCCGGATGACAACGGTCCAAGCGATTACGGACAAGTGGTTTGGAACCCTACCAATGGAGCGATGTATTCATACGAATGCGAACCTTGGGGTCAGGCTCCGCCCGAGTTGGATATGATCGGCGCCCAGGCTCGAGGTCCGGCTGGAACGATTATCATCGCCGAATCCAGCAACGTATGGATTTGGGACTGGGGGGAGGCGAATGGTTCCCAATCGCTTTGGCCCCGCCTTTGCGCACCTCATAACGGCGGTCTGAATGTGGGATTCGTGGATGGGCATGCGAAATGGCGACAGTATCGCAGCCTCACCACTGCGGATTTCGGAGACAATTCGAACAATGGGAACGGTTATCCCGCCACATTGACAGACCCCAACAACAATAACGCAGCTTTGCCGTACACATCCTGTTGGTAAACGCGGCGTCTTAAATTGGAAACTAAAGGGGAGAGAACGCCCCTCTCCCCTGTTTCCCGTTCCTTGGTCAAGCCATTTCCTCTCACTGCGACAACAAACCGATCCTTTTGTGCTATAATATTCCGTCATGATGAAGGAGGCTTATAGCAAATGAAACGGACTTACCAGCCCAAAAACAGACGTCACCATCGAGTGCATGGTTTTCGCAAACGCATGTCAACAAAAGATGGGCGCAACGTACTGAGCGCAAGACGCGCCAAGGGCCGCTACGCTTTGACAGTATAGCCAGACCATCACCGTGCTCGCAGTTCATAACCGTTTACGAAGATCCGCCGATTTCCGATTGGTATACACCAAGGGAAAATCCCTCGCAAATACGTGGCTTGTTCTGTACGTATTAAAAAGAGATGATGGAGTGCAACGATTTGGATTCTCCATCAATCGAAAATGCGGTAAGGCGGTCATTCGCAACAAAGCCAAAAGACATTTGAGAGAGTTATGCCGCTCCAAAATCGTTGAGATTCAAGGCGGTTTCGATGCTATATTTGTGGCGCGTTCTCGAATACGGAAGGCAAGCTGGAATGAATTGTCGGTGGCGATGGACGACCTGTTGAGGCGATCCAGATTGCTGAACAAGGAGATGAAGGGGTCAATGGATGCGCAGGATGATTGAGTGGATTCTTTTGTTTCCAAGAAGAATATGCATCCTGATGATAAGAGGATATCAAAAAACTTCCAGGTTTCGTCCCCCTACGTGCCGATTCTATCCTTCTTGTTCGGAATATATGGCTCAAGCAATTCAAAAATACGGAGTTTTCAAAGGCATTCTCAAAGGTTGTTGGCGGCTTTTACGATGCAATCCTTTCAACCCGGGCGGATATGATCCTCTGGAATAAACGAGGAGTTTAATGCGTTTTTCATTGAACCTGACTATCGTCAGTGTGGCGATAGTCATTTTTAGCGGATGTCTGCTATCCACAGCCTCGGCGCAAAATCCACAAGCTTTTGTTCAAGTCAATCAATTGATTAAACAAGGCAAAAAGGACGCAGCGTTGAAGGCGTTCTCGGATATTGTCAGCAAATATCAACGCAGCGATCCGGAAACGGCTGCGGAGGCGCTTTATCAAGAGGGACTTTACACCCAAAGTCCCGCATACGCGGGCAATGAGAAGGAATTGGAGGACGGACAGGACAAGGCTGTCGCCGCATGGCAACAGATATCCAACAACTACCCGAATACCAAAGCCGCATCCAAAATTCTAAGTCCTATAAACGATTTTCAACGCAGCCCCTTGGGGATATTGGAAGCGAAGATTGATAAACGCAACTCCACGGGAGTGATGTATCAGATCATCAACTCCCTAGTAAAGCTGACAGGATCCCATCCCAACTACAGCTATTGGATAGCGATCATCCTGCTCGCCATTCTGGTGAAGGTTCTCCTCATTCCGCTCACACGCAAGCAATACGTGGCGATGAGAGAGATGCAGCGGATGCAGCCTCTCATCAAGGAGTTACAGAAGAAATACAAAGGTCAGGAACTCAGCCAAAAGCAGATGGAGCTTTACAAGGAGCATGGCGTCAACCCATTCGCCAGTTGTCTCCCATCTCTGCTTCAATTCCCGTTCCTGATCTTGATTTACCGAGGCATTATCGCTTACCAATATGCGTTTGTCAACGGCAAATTTTTATGGGTGGGAAGCCCGATCTCATTTAAATATCCGCACTACATCGCCACCAGCCTTGCTCAACCGGATATCCCTCTGTTGGTGATTTACACTCTCACCAACTATCTCACGATGCGCTTGATGCCCGCACAGGACCCAGCCCAGCAAAGCCAAACCAACATGATGGCTTTAATGACCTCGGGTATGTTTTTTTATATGTTCCTGATCTATCGATGGTCGTCAGCTTTTGTACTCTACTGGCTGGCGCTGAACGCCATATCCATATGGCAGCAATATATTTACGTATTCAGACCCCAACGCCTGAGCAGATTGAATCAGCTTGCCGCCGATGGCGCTGCGAGCCAGGAGATTATAACGACCACTATCGTCGACAACCCAAGCAAGAGTGTCACGGAACTAAACGGAAAACCTGCAAGGGTTCGCCCTCGCAAAAAGAAACGATGATCCTTGCCCAAGTATCCTGAGGAGGATAAGCCATGGTTGAAGAGCATAATCCGGAGAATGTAGATTCCCACAACATCACCGATACGGAGAGAGGCGCATTCGATATCATAATCGAAATGTGCCAAGCGATGGAGTTGGATATAACCCCGGAAATCACAGGTTCCAACCCGCCCTATCTGGAAATCAATCTCACCGGTCATGACGCTGCGGAAGCGTTCGGCAGGTTCGGGAAAAGACTGGATGCGTTGCAATATCTCGCTAATTTGTTGATCCTCAAAAGAGTGGGGGCTGAGGTGCGGGTGGTGTTGGACTGCGCCGGTTATCGACTGCGCAGAACTCAGGTGTTGGAAAATCTCGCTCGGGAGTACGCCGCACAGGTGAAGGAACGTCAAGAGGAGTGTGAATTGGATCCGCTTCCCGCGCATGAACGAAGAATCATTCACAACACTCTCTCGGACGATCCTTACGTTACCACATACAGCGAAGGAGTGGACCCTGATCGCAAGGTGATCATCGCACCTCGATAGCAATACGTGAAACTGGGAGTACCTCTTACTTTTTTTCCACCGGCGCGCCTTCCTTGAAGGCGCGTTCCAGTATCTTAAGCATCTCCTCAATCTCCTCCATCACCTTGGGTGAGCTTAACGGGATAATCATGGAATCCCCGGTGAATCGATGCTTTTTGAACATATACGAAAGCAGCCGTATGGCGTTGGGAGTCAATCGCACGTGGGAATTAAAACGCAGACAAACCTCTTTGCGTTCGGTTCGAATCGATGAGACGCCCACCTCTTTCGCCCTTAAGCGCAATCGTAAAAGCGCAAGGGCGTTCCAAACCGAAGCAGGCGGATCTCCGTATCGGTCCTCCAACTCCTCCCGTATTCCCTCCACATCCTCCGTGTTACGCACCGAGGACATCTTCTTATAGAAAAAGATTCGCTCCGCCTCGTTGGGTATGTACTCGTCCGGAATGTATGCTGTGACCGGCAGATCGGCGGGTGGCAGGCTCTCATCCACAGGCTCCTCGCCTTTCATCTCAGCCACCGCATCCGCCAGCAATTGGCAGTACAGGTCAAAACCAACGGAGACCATCGCGCCGGATTGCTCGGCTCCCAATAGGTTGCCCGCACCGCGGATTTCAAGATCCCGCATGGCGATCTGGAACCCCGACCCCAGCGCGGTAAATTCCTGAATCGCTAAAAGTCTGCGCTCCGCCTCCTCCGTGAGATTCTTGTTAGCTCGATAGAGAAGATAGGCGTAGGCTTGACGATTGGAACGCCCCACTCTTCCTCGTATCTGATAAAGCTGAGCCAACCCCATGTGATCCGCTCTGTCGATAATCAGCGTGTTGGCGTTCGCCACATCCAATCCGTTCTCGATAATCGTGGTGCAGACCAGTATGTCGAATTCCTTGTGGTAGAAATCGAACATGATCTTTTCCAGTTCATCTTCGGACATCTGTCCGTGCCCCACGCACACACGGGCGTTCGGCACCAGCTTGCGCACTCGTTCCGCAACATACTCAATACTTTCCACGCGGTTGTGAACGAAATAGACCTGTCCCTCTCTCTCCAACTCCCTCTGTATAGCGTCTCTCACCAAATCCTCGTCGTATTCCCGCACAACCGTGGCGATCGGTATCCTTCCGCTCGGCGGCTCCTCGATGACACTCATATCCCGCAATCCCGATAACGCCATGCTGAGTGTGCGAGGTATCGGAGTCGCGGTAAGGGTCAACACATCCACGCTCGCTCGAAGTTGTTTTAAACGCTCCTTGTGCGCCACTCCGAAACGTTGCTCCTCGTCCACAATAATCATTCCTATGTTGTGGAACTGGATATCCTTCGAAAGCAGACGATGGGTTCCAATAACGATATCGCAATTCCCCGTTCTCAAACGCTCCACCGTTTCCTTTATTTGCCGCGGGTTTCGGAACCGACTAAGCAATTCGATAGTGATTGGATACGCCGCCAACCGTTCCGAAAACGTGGTGTGATGCTGCGCCGCAAGCACTGTGGTCGGGCAGAGAACGGCTACCTGTTTCCCCGCCTCCACGACTTTGAATGCGGAGCGGATGGCCACTTCGGTTTTGCCGAATCCCACATCTCCGCATACGAGACGATCCATTGGGCGATTGGACTGCAAATCCGCTTTCACATCCAAAATGGCTTTCAGCTGTCCGGGCGTCTCCTCATACGGGAACGCTTCCTCCATCTCAATCTGCCAAGGCGTGTCATCTCCGAGGGATGGACGCTCCGCGGCGTGTCTCACAGCGTACAAGCGGATGAGGTCGCCTGCCATCATCCTCGCCTGCTCCTTCACGCGTTTGGTGGTGCGTTGCCACTCGTTCCCGCCGATTCGGTTCACTACGGGAGGCACGCCATCCCCTCCAATGTACCTTTGCACACGGTCGATTTGATCCGCAGGCACATATAAGCTTCCGCCAAGGTATTCAATGAAAAGGAAATCACGCAGAGCCCCATCCATCTCCCGTTTCACCAAACCTCTGTATCTGCCGATGCCATGTTGCACATGCACCACGAAATCCCCTTCGCGCAGGTCTAGGATCGTGGAAATCGGAATACCCCCTGTGGCACGACGGCGGGCTAGGATCGCACGAGCGGATCCAAACAACTCCGCATCCGTAGCCACGTATAGTCGAATATCCGCGAATTTAAAGCCCTCACGCAGCCTTCCGTTGATCACGGTCACGGAATCGTTGTGTTGTTCGGTGGAATCCTCGGGTATCAGAGGCAAACTCAGATCGAAGCATATCTCCCGCACGCGTTGGGGCTGGTCGCTGATGATAAAGCAATCCGCATTGTGTCCGATCCACGTTTGCAGGTCGTCCGCAAAATCGGGCAACCTCGCCCGCCACGAATCCATCACGGAGGAGGAGACACTGAGTTTGCGTTTTACGGGAAAGTCCTCGTAATTCCTCGATAACTGCGTGAAAACAAGGGTGGTGAACTCCTTGGCGATCCTCTTCATTCCGTCCAAGTAAGGACCTGGATACTCCTCCCCTTCCAACACCTCTCCTCGCATAAATCGGCGTTTGCGATTTTCCGCGATCTCCTGGCGCGAACGGGTAAGATGCAACTCAACCTGCCCTGGCTCAATCACCACCACCCATGTAGGAAGGGAGGCATCCTCGTCACCTTCGGAGTTGTACTTGAGGTAATCCAATGCGCAAAACTCATCCCTTACCAGATAT
>JAJZOL010000038.1 GCA_021811565.1 bacterium
ACGGATAAATATAATATATATTTATCCGTTGCAAATCCCGGCCCGATGCTAGATGCGTTCAATGCTTAGCTATTGGGCCGTTATTGCGAATCCAACATCCTAAAAGGAGATTTATGATGCTTCAATCAAAATCGGTTTTGGATGATATTGCCGCAATGCGTCAACTAGACCCGTTCAATATCCTTCAACTTACCGCTGATTTCCCAATACAATGCCGCACAGCTTATGAGGTCGGTGAGATATTCGCCCTTCAAGGACTTTTGAGAAAACGCCCCATCAACAATATTGTGCTTTCCGGATTGGGAGGTTCGGCGATTGGCGGGGACATGCTTCGCATTATGATGGAGGAATATGGCGATATCCCGATGATCGTCAATCGTGACTACTCTCTTCCCGGGTTCGTTGGCAAGGACACCTTGGTAATCTGCGCTTCCTACTCCGGGGGCACGGAAGAGACGCTCTCATCCTACAATCAGGCGCGCGCCCGCAACGCACAAATCGTTTGCGTGACCAGCGGCGGGGAGTTGGCGGAACGAGCGAACAGGGATGGGGTTCCGGTCTGCACCATTCCCGGAGGGCAGCCTCCTCGCACCGCTACGGGATATATGTTCTTCCCCCTGCTTTCATTGCTGTCTCATCTTGGTTTGTTTTCTCGCTCCCTCACCAAAGACATCGAGGAAACCATAAAATTGCTCAGCGATCTGAACAAGATGTATTCCCCGGAAGTTCCGACTGAAAACAATCCTGCAAAACAGTTGGCGATTCAACTTGACGGACGTATCCCGGTGATATATGGCAGCCAAGGATATCGAGGCGTGGTGGCCGTTCGTTGGAAGTGCCAGTTTAACGAAAACGCCAAGGAACACGCTTTTGCGAACGTGTTTCCCGAACAGAATCACAATGAGATTTTGGCATGGAAGAAATGTCGCAAACAGGCTCCCAGATGGTTCCTCGTCTACCTCCGCGACCCTTCGGAAACCTCCACCCAACCGAGAATCTCTCGGCGCGTGGAGGTAATGAAAAAGCTTGCGGGACACACTCCATCATACGAGGCATGGGCGAAGGGAGATTCGTTTTTGACGAAAATGTTCAGTCTATTCTTCCTCGGCGACTATGTTAGCATCTATGCGGCATTTCTTAATGACATCGATCCCACCAACATAGACAGTATCTCCAAGTTAAAAGTCGAGATGAAAAAGTTAAAAGCGTAGGATTTTCACTCTAAGGAAATCAGATTCCCTCCTTTCTCGTATACTATAGAAAGGAAGGAGGGAATCAAATGGAATTTCAATTCGAAGAGAGAGTGCGACGCCCTATGCCCGCTGAACCGATGAGGAAGGAAGGGGATGGCGAAGGTCCGACCAAGCCAGACGTCAAGCGTCCGGATGTTGGTGATCTGTTGAAACGTATGAAGCGAATCGATCCGGACACCGCTCGAAGATATCGCCAAAGAAGTGGGGAGTGATAATGGGCAATTCGAACCTGTTGGATATGATACGCCCGTTAAGCGACGCTGTTATTACGCCTCCTGAATGGCTAGGCAAGGAATACGCAATTCCGTCGGAAGCATCCCCCGTCATCGATATTCACGGCACCACTGTAATTGCAGTCAAGTACCGCGAAGGGGTGATTAACGTGGGTGATCGACGGGCGACAGCCAATTTTGCGGTCATGTACGACAGGGCGGAAAAATCGCTCCCAATAGATGATTACACCCTCTTGGCGATATCCGGATCATACGGGCGAGCGATGGATGTGGTGAAGTACCTTCGTCACTCCTTTAAATATTTCGAGCGCTCTCAGTTGCAACCCATGAGCCTTGAAGGTAAACTCTCTGAACTCTCCCGGGTTATTGCCGCAGGATTGCCCTCCGCGCTTCAGGGAATAGGAGGTTTCATCCCGATCCTTAGTTCCTATGACGTGGCGATGCATACCGGCAGGATATTCTTTTACGACGGTATGGGTGCCCGGTTCGAAAGCACGGAATTCGGGGCTGCCGGAAGCGGTTCGGTTCAAATACGAGGTGTTTTCGATTATATAGTCAAGACAAAAAAGCCGTTTCATGAGATGAGTTTGGAGGAGGCGTTGCGCGAAGCGCTGATTATGCTGGATATCGCCGCGGACTTGGATGCCGCCACTGGCGGTTGGGCGAAAAGATTGCCATTGGCGAAAAAAATTGACACGGACGGCATAGCCGATATTCCAGAGGACACCCTCCGAAACATCACACAAGATATCAACTCCCTTGATGCGTAAATCTCGCATCACTTTCGAAGCTTTCATTAGGTGCAAGCATGGTATATAGTCCGTTTGATTTTAACGAAGCGGTCAGTCATAGAAAAGATTATGTGGAAGATAAACTTAGCGAAGGCAGCCCGGTGGTGGGGCTGAGCTTTAAAGATGGTCTTCTTTTGCTTACGCTTCGAAAATCTCAACGTAAAATATTTGAAATATATGATCGTCTTATCTACTCCGCCATTGGGAATCAATCGGATATTGAAGCCATAAGAATTGGAGCAATTGACGTCGCGCATCGCGAGGGATACGAACGCAGTCCGGATGATATCACAGCCCATAGACTTGTGGGGTTCTCTCTCAGTCCGCCTTTGAAAAAACTCTTTGGTGATACTTTAAACGCACCGGCAGTGATCCGCGCCATTTTCGGCGAAATGGGCGAAACTCCAAATCGCGATCTCTTTCTTATTTTGAATTACGACGGGGAGTTTTCTCAGCGCTCCTCCTACGCGGTTGTAGCGGGAGCATGGGAGGCTGAGGATAAAATGCTGGAAACCCTTTCCGATTATTCAACCGAATGCACATTGAACCATGCCATCAAAACCGCATTAGCCACTTGGGCAGCAGGTGCGTTGGAGGGTTCCAATAAGCGTAAATCATTGGTTGCGGACGAGAAGCAAATTTCCACCGAAATTCATGATTCTTCGGAAGACGCATTTCTCGGCAACGCGCTGAAAACCATGGAATTGGAAATAGGGTTATTGGATAGACATACGAATCGGGAGAGTAAGTTTCGATTGCTCACAGCTGACGAAATAAAGCTGGAGATCGGAGATACGCTTCCTATTTCCTAACGCAACTCTTACATCGCTTGAGGGTTTTCCAGTGTGGATCGCACCATCCACAAAAGCCCGGCTTTTGAGAAAGGTTTCTGGAGGAAATACCCTTTTTCTGTCATCACGCCTTGTTGAACCAATGCATGACGCGTGTACCCTGAGGTGAAGAGGACATTCGTTTCGGGATGGATGCTATGAATGGTTTTGTACAACTCATCTCCAGCCATGTTGGGCATAATAAGATCGGTGATTAACAAATGAATGGGGTCGGGATATTTCTTGGCGACTTGAAGCGCTTCCACCCCGTTGGAAGCTCGTAACGCCCTGTATCCGTACTGACATAACACTGTCATGCATATTTCGGAAAGGGAGATGTCATCTTCGGCAATTAAAATCGTCTCATTCCCCTTCGGCAAACTTTCCATCCATTCCGTATCATCCTTGCGCCTTCCATCCATCGCACGAGGAATATACATTTTGTACGTGGTTCCATTTTGAACCTCACTGTAAACATGCAATGCGCCATGATTCATCCCGGCGAAAACCCGACATTTTTGCAAGGGGGATTGGTCCATTGGCACGTCCCCGGCTTTCAAAGGTGTCGAAAGCAATAGCTGCAACTCGTTTTCCGTGTACCCCTTGCCATTATCGGATAAAATAAGCGTAACGTAATCGCCCGGCGCCACGTCCGCATGCGTGCTGCAATAGTTATGGTTAAGCGTGATATTTTGGGTTTCGATTAAACACTTGGCACCATTGCTCATCCTGGAACATGATAGGTTTACAAGCTCCGAAATCGCACTCTCTAACATACTATCATCAGTTATAACATCCCATAAATTGACATCTGGATAGTATGATGACAATAGCGATATATGACTGCAGCGTATCAATCTTCGTGGGGAATCAAGAATCAAGCTGTTCAAATTAATACGTTTGCGCATATGCATCCCCTTTTTTCAGCTCCCCTTGAGAAGCCCCTTTTAATTTTGAAATGAAAAATGATGTCCGGTGTGCAGTAGAGCACCCCATATCGATTTGTGTATTTTTGGAAAAGCTTGGAGAGTACGATATGATGATGGGTTATGGCAAGAAGATAACCCACTCCCATGTTTCAATTATATTACCTTCATATCAGAGATGAATATAAGGATTGACTACTTTATCTCTTTCGGCGAAACACCTTTGCGGAAAGAAATAGATTGAAGTCGTCTAAATATGTATACACGCACGGAATAACAAGCAAAGTCAGCATTGTGGATAATAACATTCCCCCTATAACCGCCACCGCCAGCGGAGCACGGAATTCACCGCCGTGACCGATTCCGATTGCAACCGGCAGCATACCGAATATCATTGCAATGGTGGTCATCAGAATCGGACGCAAACGCGTTGGTCCTGCTTCGAGTATCGCGTCATTTCGCTTATATCCTCGAGAGCGAAGCGTGTTGATATAATCCACCAGCAATATGGCGTTTTTAGTCACCAACCCAACTAACATTATGATGCCGATCATCGATACAATGGTCAATGCGTAGCCGGTAATCATTAACGCTATCAACGCTCCGATTAAAGCCTGAGGTAGTGCAAGCATGATGATGAAGGGGTACAAAAGATTATCGAATAACGCAGCCATTAACATATAGACAAGAACGATTGCCAAGGCAAGCGCGGAAAACATATATCCCTGTTCATCCGACTGCATTTGGTTCTCACCGCCCCATTTATAACGATTATGCCCCCATTTGAGAGCGGCGAGTTTCTTATCAAGGTCCAATTGCATATTTCCAGGAGCGTATCCTGGCTTGATGTTCGCAGTGATCTTCACCACCTTTTGTCGATCCATGCGATCTATCTTCGTTGGACCGGTGCTAAGATAGATATCCGCCACATCGCTTAAGCGTATGGGTTGAACGGATCCGTTTGAAGTCAATGCGTTACCAACAACGATATTCCCGATGTTCCCCACGTTGTGGCGGTATTTGTCCGCATACTGCACGCGAATTTTGTACTCATTCCCGTTTTCACGATACACCACATCGTCATTCCCCTCGATGGCGGTGCGCATCACGTTCGCAATATCGGATATCGTGAGCCCAAAGGACGCCGCCTTGGTTCGATCAATGATGATTCGTTGCTCAGGCTTGCCTAATCTGCTGGAGGTGTCCGCATTAATAACGCCCGGTTCGGCTTTGAAGATCGCGAGCGCTTGCATGCCCAATGCATTCAATTGGTTGAGGTTATCACCAAGTATGTCGATTTCCAGAGGCGCGGAACCTCCTCCGAAACCGCTGACGGCAGCCACCTTCGTGATTGCACCTGGTATCTGCCCGATCTTCGAACGAATGATATCCGCCACTTGAGTATCGGGAATCGTACGTAAATTGGACTTGTTGACAAAAGGATTGATGCTGTCGAGAAGACTCATTTTATCTCGAAGTTTGAGGCTCATCGTGATATACTGCGGTCCGATGCTTGCTATGCCAAGCATGCCCGCCTGTGACGCCCCGATCTCCACGAAGGAGTTTTGAATATCCTTCACCGATGAGATATCCTGCTCTATCTGCTTTTCCACCTTCAAGGATTTTTCGATGGAGGTTCCCGCCGGTAACTCCACCTGTATGGATACCTGCCCCTGATCCTGATCCGGTGCGAAACGGAAGAGCAAGAGAGGATGATTAGCAGTAACGCCAATGGTGAACGCCAAAATCGTTGCTGCAATGCCCAATCCGATAACAATCAGACCGAAAAAACGATACCTCCAAAGCAGCAAAATACCGGTTAGCAGGAAAAATATCCCCACCTGTATCACACCCGCATAACTATGACTGAAAGATGCCGCCACCGCCACAAATACAAGAACGAGCACCCCTCCTCCGGTGTAGATAATCACTCCACGAAACCTCAAAGACCAGTCCAACGCTCTGCGGTAGATCCTATCGAGAGCCTTATAAAACCTATTCACCATTCCAAAGATGCCGTGCTCCGCCTCCACGGCCTCGCCGGAACGATACCATCTGGATGCCAGCATCGGAGTGAGTGTGAAGGACATAAATAGAGAGAACAGAGTAGCGGAGGCGACCGTCAAGCCAAACCCCCTGAAAAACTGTCCGGTGATCCCTCCCATGAAAGCGATAGGGACGAACACAACCACATCCACAAACGTGATCGCAATCGCTGCCAAGCCGATTTCACTTCTACCGTTGAACGCGGCCTCCACCGGTTCCTCTCCGCGAGAGAGATGTCGGTAGATATTCTCCAGCACCACAATAGAATCGTCCACCAATATCCCGACGGCTAGCGACAGGGCGAGCATGGTCATGGTGTTCAGAGAAAATCCAAAAGCGTACATGGGAAGGAACGTGGCCATAATCGAGGTGGGGATCGCGAGCGCGACGATCGCCGTACCGCGGATATTATGAAGAAAGAGGAATACAACGATCACCGCGAGCAATGCGCCTAATATTAAGCTTGTCTCGACGTCATTAACGGAATCCTGCACGTTGACGGAATAATCCTGGTTCAAAACAAACTTGATATCCGGAGGCAACTCGGTTTCTAGCGTTTTCACCTCCTTGCGAACAGCCTCAGCCACTTGGATCGTATTGCCGTCGGCTGTTTTCTGAATCACGATCACTACGGAGTTCTTACCGTTTATACGGCTGATATCGCGTTGCTCTTCCACGGTATCCCGCACTGTGGCGATATCGCCCAACCGCACCATTTGACCATTCGGCATGTGCAATCGGGTATTCGCTATTGTCTGGATATTGGGAAATTCGCCTACGATACGAACATTGTATTCCCTGTTCCCTTCTATTTCATGACCAACAGGAAAATTCACGTTGTTCGCCTCTATAAGTTGTACGAGTTGGAGGATACTGATGCCGTAAGCGTCAAGTTGATCCTTATTCACTTCCACCTGTATCTCACGAACATTGCCACCGGTTATGGAAACTGCGGCTACACCTTCAATTTGGCTTAATCTAGGCTGAATGTAGTTATCCGCAAGATCTCGGAGGTATCTGCTGTTCCGCTTGCCGGACAAACCGTAGTAGAGAATAGGCATGGAATTCAAATCAAGCTTGGAGACGACTGGGTCTTTGCATCCGGTAGGCAATTGTCCTCGAACGGCACTCACCTTGTCACGAACATCCGCAGCGGCGACGTCGCTGTTCACTCCGAGGTTGAATTCGATGCTTACGGCAGATTGCCCCTCTTGAGAACTCGAAGTGATTTGCTTGATCCCATTCGCGCTCGCCACCGCGTCTTCGATCTTCTTGGTCACCTGAGTTTCCACTTCCTCGGGACCCGCACCCGGATAACTGGTGATGACATTAATATAGGGGAAGTTGACGTTAGGATTCAACTCGACTTGCATTTTCATGCAAGAGTTCAGTCCTAGCACGATCAACGCTGAAACCACCATTAATATGAAGACAGGTCTGCGAATGGAAACTTGCGTGAGCCACATCGAATTGCTCCTAAATGGGATGACTTAACACAATGATAAGCAAACGAGGATAAACATGAAAAAGTTCTCTCACCCTAGTCAGAAGGATGCAATTATTTCAGCGGCTGATGAAGACCTTATCCCCGTCTTGGAGAGCATTTTGTCCGTTGGTGATTATCTCATCACCGGCTTTGACACCTGAAAGAGCTTCAACAACAAACGGATTGCTATACCCAACGCGAATGGGATGTTGGCGTGCGATCCCGTGATCATCAACAAACACTTTCGCCGATCCATTCACAGGATCAAAAATGACACCGTCCTTATCCACGAGCACGGTATGTCGATGTGTATCAATGAGGATATTACCGCGAGCGAACATCTCGGGACGCATTAAGGGCGACAACTGGCAATTGATACGCACAAGAAAATTACGAGCGGAGCTTGCCACGGGAAATATGCGCGCAACCCTTCCCGAAAAGCTTTGACCGGGCAAGGCGTCCACCTTCACTGTGACACGCTGCCCCAAATGCACTTCAGCGTATTGGCTCTCGCTTAGGACGGCTTGAAAATAGATCGATTTAGGGTTAACAATCCGCAACACAGGATTGCCATTTCCCAATTGGGCCCCCGGCTCGTTTCGCCGTTCGGCGACGATACCGGATATGGGCGTATGGATGTAACAGTTATTCAAGGCGTCCTGAGCGATTTTGAGAGAGGCTTTTGCGACATCCACACCCGCAATTGCGGCTGTTAGTCCCGCCTTGGCCGACGACACGTTTTCCTGAGCGTTAGTCACATCCTCCTGTCTCAGTGTGATGTTGGCCTTATTGGATACCGCCTGATTGAGATTGTTCTGCGCTTGTTGAACCGCCAAATCAGACTCACGCACCTCTTCCGGTCGTGGCCCCTCTTGAATAAGCGAGAAATTGAGTTTCGCCTGATTGTATGCGGACAACGCATTCTCATAGCCGGTCTGGGCGTCGTCCAACTGACTGCGGGGAATGACTTGCTGCGCGAAGAGCTTTTGATCTCTGGTTAAAGTTGTTTTCGAATTGTCCAGGGTGGATTTAGCCGCAATCACTTGCTGTTGAGCCGTTTGACGTTGCTGCTCACGCGCCCCTTTTTTCACGACAGCCAGTTGCTCGATTGCGGTTTGAAGCGCGGCTTTTGCGAGAGAGATTCCAGTTGCGATCGTTTTTTCCGTGAGCGATTGATTCGTTAACGCCTGCTGGAGCATCGCCCTCGATTGCCGGAGCTGGGTTCTGGCTTGGAGTTCGTGGCTGATCGCCGTTTCCAAATTGCCCTGTGCGGTTTGAAGCTGGGCGGTAAAATCCGAAGTGTCCATCACCGCTACAACTTGACCGGCGGTGACTTGATCCCCCTCCTTGGGAAAGACGGAGATAAGCCTTCCGGCCGTCTTCGTGCCAACCGTGACATCCTGAAAGGCTATCATGCTGCCGTCTAATTCAAGATATTTCGTGATATCTCCGACATGCGCGGCTTTTACCGTTACCGCTACGCCTGCGGTCTTTTTACTCGAGCCTGAAGCGGATGTTCCGGAGGTTTTCCTTCCGCATCCAAACATGCCCATCGTAAAAACAACGGTGCATAGAAGGATTTTCGCACAGGCACGAACATACTTTCGATCAAAGACATCTCTTGGAATTCTGCAACCGGAGAACAAGCCATCTTTTATCACTTAACTATTCCCTTTACCTGCGTGGGATTGGAATACCCTGGTTTCGAATTAGTGTCGAAGGCGTATAGTCCCATAGCCTCGTCAAGGATCGCCTTATCGTTGGCGACGTCATATTCTGCGTTCACTTGGTTTGTCTGAGCCTGAGAAAGAGCGGTCTGAGCGTCACTAATCTCCAATAACGGGGAACCTCCTGGTGTCTGGGTGACACCCTCCTTGAAACGCACCTCGGCCAAGCGATACTGCTCTTGTGCCTCCGCCATAGCCGCGCTGGTTACTTTCAACCGGTCCTCCGCATCCTTGAGTGAAAGATATGCCTGCCGCACCTGCAAAGCAATACCATCAAGGGTCATCTGCTTATCAATGTTGGCTGAATTGACATCCGCATGAGCCTGTTCAATTTTAGCGTTGCTGACACCTTGATCGAAAATAGGAACGCTCACTTGAGCGGTGAAAGCCCAACTGGTGGATAGAGGGTTGAATGCGGATGCGTTAGGATTGGCTGAACCCGTCCAAGACAACCCCAAGGAAGGAAGCATCAAGCGATCAGCCAATCTCACGCCCTTTTTCGCCGCTTGAATTGAGGCGTCAGCCTGAAGAACTTCCGGACGGTTCGCATACGCCTTTGCCAAAGCCTGATCAAAGGTGAGATCGATGGGAGAATCATTCGTATCATCCTTTAGCGTTAAAGGAGTGTTCTGATCGATATTCAACACATTGTTCAGCGACGCAATCGCCAAGTTCACCTGATTCTGCGCGGATAACAGGCTTTGCTGCGCATTGGCTACAGCCGTCTGAGAGCGCAGCACGTCAAATCGCGTGCCTGTCCCTTCGTTCAGATAACTCTGTGAGGTTCTCTCCTGATCCTGCGCGTTTTGAAGGGATTGTTGCGCAACCACCACATAAGCCTGTGATCTCAATACATTGTAATAGGCGTTCTTAACGTTCAAAATCAGTTGATTTCGCGTCGCATTGTAATTCAGGCGGGCGGCGATCTCCTGGAACTGGGCGGCGTCCACTGATGTTTTAATCAACCCCATGATATCCACGGGCAACAGGGCGGTCAAGGAAAAACTCGATTGATCTTGGATCACAATCGGCACTGACACATTTTGTCCGTTCGGACCTAACGGAAGCGAGACGCTCGCCCCTGAGTTCAGATGGGTGTACGTACCGGAGAAATTGAGCGAAGGGAGGAAACCATCTTTTTGCTCAATGACGGCTCCGTGAGCTTTCTGAACGGCCTCCGCTGCCAATTTCAGATTCTTGCTGTTTTGCAGAGCTATTTGAACCGCATGATTGATGTCCAGAGATAGCGGTTTCGGGGTCGATCCAGGCTTGGTTGTGAGTTCCAAGTTCAAAGGGATCTTTTGAGCGGTCGACGTTCGCCCAATCCAAACCATCATCATAATCATGGAAAACATCGTAAATTTTTTCACAAAAGATGACATACATTCATCCTCCAAAATCTCTTAATGAAAAACCTCTCAAATCAAGCCGTCACAGACGCGCTTAATTATGGCATATACAAGCCATGGAGTATGAAATTCACTCCCGAAGTGGCAAATGCATCCACCTTTTCGATCCACTCGGGTTCGGAAAGTCTATTCCATAAAATAAACAAACTGAACGCACATCCCATGAGCATCCCCGCCGCCATTTGCACGTCCGCCTTGTAGGATATCTCTCCTATATTTTGGCGCGATTTCAGGAAATTTATTAATATCTTCTGGTTTTCGTCTATATGTTCTATCTGAACTGTGGCAACATCGCTGTTTCTTTGCATTTCCGCAAGACACATGCGAACGGAAGATGCGCACGAATACAACGAGTTCAGAAAGCCTTTTACCAAGGTTTGCAGCACTTCGGGAACACTTTTACCCTGAGTATCGGAGAGTATCATCTCCAATTGGGCTCCCCATGTGCGCTCTCGCCAACAGGTCTGTAACAGCTCCTCCTTACTGGAGAAGTAATGATACATCAAACCTTCGGACACACCGACCTCCTCGGCTATATCTCGAATGGAGGCGCCATCATAGCCTTTTTCGGAAAATATCTTTAGCGCTGCGTCTATGATCTGCTCGCGCCTTATCTCGGCTTGTTGTCGTCTGGATGGCATGAATACGCCTTTGTAATCTGATTAATTAAACGTTCATTCAATAATACCATATTATCGCTTTAAATAAATGTTTCGATTCGTTTTTTTCCCATGCGTTCATCTTATCAACTTGCCGGAACTCCCCTTCAGAGGGTAAAACCTAGGGACAGTTATCATTTCAACCTATCGGAGGCATTCATGTCGGAAACACTTCTAATCGACGAGATCATTGCAAAATATCAGGAATACGTCAACCCGGGTTTGACGGCGCTAATGCGTTTCGCCGGTTTTTCCGACGTGGAGGTATTCGCCGAAGGATGCATCTTGAAAACTTCAAGCGGCGAGGAGTATTTGGATTGTCTCGGGGGATACGGTGTTTTCGCTTTGGGACATCGGCATCCCAAGGTGGTGGAGGCGGTTCATCGCCAATTGGATGAGATTCCCCTTTCCTCTCGCACTTTTTTTAACGCGCCATTGGCAATTCTCGCGGAATCACTCGCAAGGATTACGCCAGGCAATCTGCAATACTCATTCTTTAGCAATAGCGGCACGGAGGCGGTGGAGGCGGCCATCAAAATCGCCAGAGCGGCATCGGGCAAACCTAATTTCATCTGCACGACCGGCGGGTTTCATGGCAAGAGCATGGGATCTTTATCCGCTACCGGACGCGATGTTTTTCGCAAACCCTTCAACCCTTTGGTGCCCGGTTTCATGCATGTGCCGTTCAACGACGCTGCAGCGGTGAAAGAGGCGATTGATGAAAATACAGCAGCAGTTCTTGTCGAACCCATACAGGGCGAAGGCGGCATCAATCTTCCGTCCGACAGTTATCTCCCTGAATTGAAACGGATTTGCGAGGATACGGGAGTGTATCTCATCCTTGACGAAGTGCAGACGGGCATGGGCAGAACAGGCGCTCTCTTCGCCTGCGAACAATGGAAAGTTACGCCGGATATCATGACGCTCGCGAAGGCTCTCGGCGGCGGAGTGATGCCTATTGGAGCAACTATCGCAACAAAGGAGATATGGGACAAGGCTTTCGGTGAGAATCCACTCGTTCATACGAGCACATTCGGAGGAAACCAACTCGCTTGCAGCGCCGCGTTAGCGGCTATTCGAGCGATTGAGGAGGAGGGTCTGCTTCAAAACGCCAAGATTCAAGGGAAGAAATTGCTTGAAGGGCTACGCCAAGTGCAAACTCGCTTCCCCAATGCGTTGAAAGAGGCGAGAGGGTTGGGATTGATGATCGGTGTGGAGTTCGAAATTGAGGACGTGGCGGAACTCTCCATCAACGGCATGTCACGCAGAGGAATCATCGCCGCTTACACTCTGAATAATCCAAAGGTGATCCGTTTCGAGCCGCCTCTTATTCTCACGGCGGAGCAGACGGAAAAAATTATAAACGTTTTCGGGGAATCGGTGGAGGAGGCTATCAACGCTCTCGGTGTGTGAACCTTGGGTGGATACGAGTTAGTTTTGCCTGTTCCTGCCATTCATGACGCGATAATCCTGTTCCAGCTTGGTGATACGCGCCTCCAAACGGATGATGGTGTCATCCAATCGCTGCAAAGAGTTATCAAGGCTGAGGTTATACTGGGTGGAAGAATCACGCAACATTTTCATCTCCCGCCTGATCTCATCCAACGCCCTTTGTGTGTCAAAGGCGATACGGTTTTTCGCTTGAATATCCAGTTCCATCATTTTTCGTTTATGGTTTAATCTTGAGGCGTATACGATAGGAACGGATATGGAACAAGCAATTATGGTGACCAAGGCGATTAGAAATAGGAATATTGTTTGCACCACATCCATTCTTCATAACCTTTCCCGGTATTATCGCCATGCATCCTCGTTTTAATTGGATATAATCATCATCCCAGACGATTCGGCGTATTCACCCGATTTACAGCCTTCTCCAAGCGATTTAGACGCTCCTCCATTCTCAACATCGTGTCATCCAGCCGTCGCATCGTATTATCCAAACTCATGCTGTGTTGGGTGACGACATCCCGCAGATTTTCAAAATCTCGCTTCAGGGTGTCAAGTTCCGTCCTGGTGGCGATATTCATGGTTTCCATATTGCGTGATTGGATCTCGGCGATTCTACGCTGGTGGTTGAGCCAGATCGCAATAATTGGAATTGAGAACGGTGCAATTATAGCCACGATTGGTATCAAGTCGCCCATATTTCACCTTCTTATCCAACCGCAGTCAGTTCAATGGCATCCTTTAGCGAAAACTTGTTGGCGTACAGCGCTTTTCCGACAATCACCCCTTCAAGATTAGGGGCGGTCACCTCTGAAAGCATTCTTATATCCTCCAGCTTGCCGACGCCTCCCGATGCGATCACTGGAACCGATACAGCCGCAAGAATCTCCTTTAAAGCCAGAATATTAGGTCCATTCAGCATTCCGTCCCTGCCAATGTCGGTAAAGATGATCCGTCCCGCTCCCATGTTCGCCATACGTCGGGCGAAGGACACCGAGCTTTCTTCCAGTCGTTCCACCCATCCGGATACGGCGATATTTCCTTCCTTGGCATCAATGCCCACCACGATTTTATGGCCGTAGAGCATGAAAAGACTTTTTGCGATTTCATCGTTCTGTGCGACACTTGTGCCCACGATCACCCTTTCCACGCCTATGCGAAACATTCTCTCCGCAATCTCCGTGTTTCGCACTCCTCCGCCAAACTGAACGGGAATACTCACTTTACGGATTATTTGACGCACGACATCAATGTTATCCAGTTGAGGAACCCCCACTCGCGCACCATCCAGATCCACGATATGCAGCCGTTTCGCTCCTTCACTTTCCCATCTCAAAGCGAATTTCACCGGATCTTCGGAGTAGGTTTCCACTTGACTGAACACTCCTTGGGAAAGTCGCACACAACGCCCGTTTTTCAGATCTATAGCGGGAATAATCTCCATTTTCATCTCCATCCATGTAAAAACTTAGGTAACCGCAAAACCGGCTCTTGAGGCATCAATCCGCGTGAACCGATTTCATGCATGCTATTCACCTGAATTGCGCAACAACCTCAACTTAACAAACGGGTGAAATTAGCAAGGATTCGCAAACCAATCGCTCCGCTCTTCTCCGGATGAAACTGAGTCGCATATACATTTTCACGTTGAACGGCGCAACAAAAGCGATATCCGTACTCCGAGGAAGCGATCATATCCGTTTCCTGGGCGGGAACGGCATGGAAGGAATGTACGAAATAGACCCTCTCCCCTTCCTTCACCCCGTCAAACAGGGATGAATTCTTTTCAAATTCCAGCGCATTCCAACCGATATGAGGTATTTTCAACGGTTTATCGAGAACATCCTGAGGATTATTTGTTGAATCGAAGCTGAATTTGACAACTTTGCCGTGAAGAACCCCCAGCCCGTTGTGCACACCTTTCTCCTCGCTATAATCAAATAGCATCTGCAATCCAATGCAAATCCCGAGAAAAGGCTTGCCGGATTGAATATAGTCTTTTACAACCCGTGTCAGCCCGATACTCTCTAAACCATCCATGCAATGGGAAAAAGCTCCTACGCCGGGCAATACAAGCGCATCCGCTTTTGACACCTCCTCGGGGTCGGATGTCACTTTCACATCAGCGCCGATATATCGGAAAGCTTTATCCACACTGCCAAGATTTCCGGCGCCGTAATCCACTATCGCTATCATATTTAAATGCTTTCTTAAACAATGTAATCGATGACTTCGATGTTAGCCCATTGCAACGAATGAAGATACTGCATATTTAGTCCATAGGCATGAAAGCATCCTAAGGTGATAAATAGCCTCACATCCGAACGAATTCAAATGGATTCAAAGATTGGATGTATTCTATAACGATTCGGGACGCGATTCGGTTTCAATGGGCCGGAAACGAGCGATCACATACCACGGCACTCTTTCGGTAGCCACCCTCAAACGACCATGCTGCAATATCAAACGCATCATTCGATCCGCGTCATTCGGGCGTATCAAATCTGGAGCCAACTTGCAAGTTTTTCCTATCGCCACAAAGGAGTGGCGCATTTGATCCAGGTACAAAAGGGAGTGCCATTCGATGAATCGCCTTCCAAAGAGCAAATTCACCAAAACCCCTTTTTCGGTGATTTCATATCGGGTTCGAATAGCTCGAAGAGCTAACAGGCAGGCGATGAATTGCAAAGCCAAAAGCAACCCAAGGCGTTTGTAGGATACGATGGGAATGATGAACATTTCTCCAAGCATCGCAGGAACACAGAGCGCCAAAATAAGCCAAAAAAGGATGCGAGTTGCTCGTGTCGGGGTGAATACGATGGAAACGCCCCTAGTTTCCGACGCTCCCATTAAATCACTCCTTTGGTTGATGGCACTCCTTTGACTCTTTCAGATCTTTCCACAGCCATCGCCAAGGCGCGTCCGAACGACTTAAATGCCGCTTCGAGGATATGATGGGAGTTCACTCCGGATAATTGCCGTAAATGCAAGGTGACGCCTGCGTTATACGCCACAGCTCTAAAGAATTCCGGAGCCATCTCGCTACTCATCTCTCCCATCTTCTCAGCGGACGGGCTTAATTCATAGTAACACAATCCCCTTCCGCTGATATCCAAAGCGCACAACACAAGGGCTTCATCCATGGGAATGATCGCATTCCCATATCGTGTTATCCCCTCGCAATCCCCTAAAGCCTGACGTATGGCTTGACCAAAAGCGATCCCGACGTCCTCAATAGTGTGATGATCGTCTATGAATGTGTCGCCTTTGGCGGACACGGTCATATCCATCAAACCATGTCTCGCCACGTGATGCAGCATATGATCGAAAAAGCCAATTCCTGTCGATATCCGTCCATCCCCCACCCCATCAAGATTTAAGGCGATGGTAATCACCGTTTCAGTGGTTTTACGCTGAATATTCGCTTGTCTGTTAGTCATATCCATGCCTTTCCTTGCTCGCCTCCATTTTTTGTATGGTACGCGCCTCCTAAAAAATCGCCCGCGTATTCTGCCGCAATTATCCAAGGATGTATAAAATGAATCTGGCTTGGGTGGTTTTGTGATCCGCCTTAATCACTCACCTTGTCATTTAACCTCACCTTAACCGCTGAAGCGTGGGCTTCGAAACCCTCCTCTTCCGCGAAAGCCACCAATGTCGGCGCCACCCATGAAAGAGATGCTTTATCGTAGGAGATGTAACTGGTCTTCTTCAGGAATGTATCCACGTTTAAGGGGGAGGAGAAACGCGCCGTACCGCTCGTGGGAAGGGTGTGGCTAGGACCGGCATAGTAATCCCCCAAAGTTTGCGGGGAATTATCGCCCATTAGGATCGCCCCCGCATTTCTTATTTTGCCGAGTGCGCTCAACGGGTCTCTGACCATTAATGCAAGGTGTTCGGGAGCGCAAACGTTCGCCAAATCAAATGTCTGCTCCATGGAATCCGTGATCACAATCGCTCCGTGTGTTTCCAATGCCTTTCGCAATATCTCCTTGCGGGGCAACGCCTCCAATTGCCGGTGCAACTCCTTTTCCGTCTCCGATGCCACGCGCTCGCTAGGCGTGATGAGAAAAGCGGCGCATTCGCTGTCATGTTCTGATTGCGCCAGCATGTCCGAAGCCGCGTAAGCGGGGTTGGCGCCATCGTCAGCCACAATGCACACTTCGCTCGGACCGGCTAGCATATCCATGTCAGCCAAACCCCACAGCATCTTTTTCGCAATATTTACGTAGATGTTACCCGGTCCTACAATTTTATCGACAGATGGAATAGTTTTCGTCCCAAGAGCCATCGCAGCGATCGCCTGGGCGCCACCGCATTTAAAAACCCTGTCGACACCGGTCTCCCGTGCGGCGTATAGAACGAGCGGGCTGATCCGACCATCCTTGCCGCATGGCGTGCATATGATCAACTCCTTAACCCCGGCAACCTTCGCAGGAATTCCGGACATTAAAACACTGCTTGGGTATACCGCAGTCCCACCAGGCACGTAAATTCCAACGCGATCCAATGGACGTATCAGTTGCCCCACCATCATTCCAGGCTCCGCGCTAACCCAACTGGTGCGTTTCTGTTTCTCGTGGAACGCCTGAATGCTTGCCTTCGCCGCCCCAATGGCGTCCCTCATCTTATTCGAAACCCGTGTGCAAGCCTCCTCCCACTCGTCCCGTGTAACCTCCAACTCGGACAATTGCGAGCTGTCAAATCTGCGCCCCAGATCAAGTAATGCATCATCCCCTTCGGTGCGCACCTTTTGAATGATACTTTTAACCGTATCCTCGGCGGCGGGATTATCCTGCAGTAGGGACCTTCCCAAAGCCCGCGCAGCGGTCTCATATCCATCTATGTGAACATATATTTTTTTCAATGGTTCTTTTCCCGCGTTTTTTTTCTCCTTAGTTGAATTTCTTCCCAAGGATAAGTTTTATGATACTATCTCGCCCAAGAGGGTGTCAACTTATCGATATTCGTGCGATGGTATCAATAGGTCGTTCCCAATGGCGTTTTAAAAAAACGACTCTGGGGAGGTTGACTTAAACGGTTCGCAACAACATAATATGGTAAGGTTATCATATCATGTCAATAAAAATATTTCTCAAATCCAAAACAGATAAAAATGGCTCATTGATTCCGCTTTCCATTCTCGCGGTTATTCTTCTTGCCTCATGCGGCGGAGCGAAATCCTATGCACGGAACAAGGAAACTCATTATCCTCTAATCGGCGTCTCCACCAATCTGCCGGAGGGTGCCAAGCCTGACCTTCTGGGATATGAAATCCTCGACACCCGTAAATGCGGAGTGAATTTCATTTATCTCAGTTTCAAGTGGTCGGATGTGGAAGCCGTCGCTGCAAAACCGAATCTGGATAATTACCGAAGGTTCCTGGAAGCGCTATCCCCTTACGGATTTAAATTTCTTATCACGATACAGACCATTGACACCAATAATAAAACCCTGCCTGCGGATTTAATGAACGTTCCCTTTGACTCCCCAGAGATGATCTCACGATTCGATACGCTCCTTAACGATTTGGTGAAAATTGTTCCCGACAATGTGAAATGGGTCAGTCTTGGTAACGAGGTGGATGTCTATCTTCGTCAACATCCGTACGAAATCAGCCCATTCATGAGATTCATGCGCCAAGCAACGAATACAATGCATCGCTTGAATTCAAAACTTCAAGTGGGGGTTACGTGCACCTATTCGGGCGCCTCCGCAGATCCATCATTGTTTGATCAAATCAATCGATACTCGGACTTTGTATCCCTGACTTATTATCCACTTAATCCCGATTTCACCGTGCGACCTATATCTGATATCCCGAACGATTTTCGAAACATGACGAAGTTGGCTGGAAAGAAACGAATTATCTTGCAGGAAGCTGGTTATCCGGCTTCTCCGCTTCTGCATAGCTCCGATGAGAAGCAAGCGGAATTTGTAAACTCGATATTCACATGCGCGAAGAGATATACCAGTGAGTTTATCGGTGTCAATTTCTTCTTGCTTTATGATTTCGGCGACACGTTAACGAACAGCCTGTTAAAGTACTATCGTATCCCGGACCCACGTTTTCGCGCATATCTCGCCACGCTAGGCTTGCACAAGGCGGATGGCGCCCCGCGCAAAGCGTGGCTCCGATTCAAGAAAGGGTATTCCGGATAGATGTCGAGAAGCATTGTGGGTGACGTCTCATACGTTCGATCCGAAATATATCCAAAGTATGCAGTTCATTGTCTTATCTCAACTCAATACGTCGAAAGCAAATAAACCAAAGGAGTTATTTTCACAATGAGCGACACATCCTCACTCCAAATCACCGATGGTCCGTTCGCCCCCACGTGGGAGTCGTTACGCACTTATGAATGCCCTCAGTGGTTCAAGGACGCCAAATTCGGAATCTGGGCTCATTGGGGCCCTCAATGCACTCCCATGTGCGGAGACTGGTATGCCAGACGCATCTATCAACCTCACGACCCGCTTTACCAGCATCATTGGAGAGTGTACGGTCATCCATCTAAGTTCGGATACAAGGACATCATCAAACTCTGGAAAGCGGAGAAGTTCGATCCTGAGGGGTTGATGGACATGTACAAAGCCGCAGGCGCCAGGTATTTCGTGGCACAGGCGGTGCACCACGATAATTTCGATAACTGGAACTCCACGCATCATCGATGGAATGCCACGAAAATCGGTCCCATGAAAGATATCGTGGGACTCTGGCATCGGGCAGCGGAAAAAAGAGGATTGCCGTTCGGGGTGTCCGAACATCTCGGAGCCTCGTTTTCATGGATGAAATATAACAAGAATTGTGATCCCGACGGTCCCTACGCAGGAGTGCCCTACGATGGGAACGATCCGGAATACGAGGATCTGTATCAACCCAACAAAGGGGACAAGGATGACTGGTACACAACCAATCCATGGTGGCACGCAAAATGGTTTGAGCGCATGAAAGACTTGGTGGATCAACATCATCCCGACCTTTTATACAGCGATGGCGGAGTCCCCTTTGATGAAGTGGGGTTAAGACTGATCGCTCATCTTTACAACACCAGCGCACGATTACATAACGGAGTAAATCAAGCGGTCTATAACCAGAAGGATACCAATCCACAGGTTTACAAAGTGGGCGTTTTGGATATCGAACGCGGGCAGAGACCCGACATCGCGGAGGATCCATGGCAAACGGATACTTGCGCGGGTGGATGGTTCTTCGACAGCAGACAGATATACAAAACCCCGCAGCATGTCATCGAAATGCTTGTGGATATCATCAGCAAAAATGGCAACCTGCTTTTAAACCTGCCCCAAATGCCCGATGGCACACTTGACGAGCAATGTTTATGGATACTGAAGGTCTTGGAGAAATGGTTCCAAGCCAACTCCGACGGGGTTTACGGAACGCACCCATGGAAAGTTGCGTCGGAAGGTCCGACGAATCCAGTTGCCGGAGCTTTCAAGGAGGATGCAGTGCCTTGGACTCCGGAGGATTTCCGGTTTACCGCCAAAAACAACACCGTATACGCTTACCAAATGAGATACCCTGTTAAAGGGATTGCAGCGATCCGTCAACTCGGCAAGGAGTTATCCGGAGTAGTGAAAAACCTCACATTGCTCGGATATCCGGGAAAGGTGACATTCGAACAAAAGGAAAGGGCGTTGGTCATTTACGTCCCCAAGACAGCGGAATTACCCATAGTCCCTTGCTATGCCGTGGAGTTCTGACTTAAGTAGCGCGTATTATCCAAGAACAACGTTCACAAGCTTTCCAGGGGCGACGATGATCCTTCTCACCGTCTTCCCTTGGGAAGCCTCCACTACTTTCTCGCAATTCAATGCGAGCTCCTTAACCATCTCCTCGCTTGCGTCAACGGGAACCTTTATGTGATCTCTCACTTTGCCATTGATCTGAACCGCCAATTCAATCTCTTCTTCGGAAGCGATAAGAGGATCGAAGGTTGGCCAATCAGCGTGATATGTTGATCCTTGTTTCCCCAGCCTCTCCCACATCTCTTCGGAGAGATGCGGTGTAAAGGGCGCCATGAGAAGCACAAGAGATTCCATCGCCTCGGATAATAAATATTGGTTCCCGGGGCGATTGTCATCCAATGGACGATAAATATACAGGCTATTCACCAGTTCCATGATGGCTGCAATCGCCGTGTTAAATCCGAAATGTTCTATATCGGATCCAACTTTCGCGATTGTTTGGTGCAACTTCCGGCGAATGGTGCGCTCCTCATCGGTTCGTATCTCGATTTCATTTCGCCAATCGGGTCGATATGAGGACCGGTTCGAGTTCAGCCATCGCCAAACCCGGTTCGCAAAACGAAACGCCCCGTGAATGCCCTCATCGCTCCATTGGACGTTATCCTCAAAAGGTGCTACGAACATTTCATAAACTCGCAGACTATCCGCCCCATATCTATCCGCGATTTCGTCCGGAGTTACCACGTTCCCCTTGGATTTCGACATCTTCACCCAGCGGTGGACAATCTCTTCCGGCGGAAACGTCTCACGCTCCTCGGGTTTTAAAACGATCCAATCCACCACGCTCTCTCCCTCATCGCCGCTAACGTTTTCCCCGACACGCGGTCTGCGTCCCGGTGTCAACGCCAATACGGTCCCCTGGTTTCGCAACTTTTTGAACGGTTCATTAAAACCAATCAGACCAACGTCATGCACCACTTTTGTCCAAAACCTGGCATACAACAGATGCATGACCGCGTGCTCTGCGCCGCCCACATAGCAATCAACCGGCAACCAGTAGTCTATTTTCCGACGATCTGCGAACGCTTTGTCGTTATGCGGGTCCGCAAACCGAATAAAATACCATGAGGAGCATGCGAAGCCACCCATGGTGTCGGTCTCCCGCTTGGCGGGGGAAGCGCAAATAGGACACGCCACATTCACAAATTCGGGAATGGTCGCCAAGGGGGATTCCCCAGTTCCGGAGGGTTGATAGTTCTCCACGTCGGGAAGCCGCACTGGAAGTTGCTCTTCAGGGACGGGGACGGTTCCGCATTTAGGGCAGTGGATCATGGGAATCGGAGCGCCCCAATACCTTTGACGGCTGATCAGCCAATCTCTCAAGCGATAGTTTATTCGGCCTTTGCCCACGCCCCATTTCTCCAACCAAGTTATCACGCGATGAACTGTCGACTTATCGTTTGGTAAGCCCGCAAACGGAAAATCCTTGCATATCGCATCCGCCCCGGGGTGAAATTCTCGCATTCGCCCCCTATCCGGTATCGCTTCCGTCATATCTTCACCCGTGGCGGGGCCGTTGTCTTCCGAGTACACCAACTCAATGGGAATATCGTATTTGCGCGCGAATTCGAAATCCCTTTGATCATGTGCCGGGACCGCCATGATCGCCCCAGTGCCATAACCCATCAAGACGTAGTCCGCCACCCAAATCGGTATCCTCGCCCCGTTGACCGGGTTAAGAGCGTAAGCCCCAGTGAACACCCCGGTCTTCGTGCGTTCAACGTTCATTCGATCAATTTCTGTCTCGGTTTTTGTCTTTTGAACATACCGTTGAACCATCTCCCTATGTTCAGAAGCGGTTAGCATCTCAACCAAGGGATGCTCCGGAGCCAGCACCATGAAGGTCGCCCCCCACAGGGTGTCGGGGCGCGTTGTGAACACCTTGATTGTAATCCCATCTCTTACAGGAAAATCCACCTCCGCTCCTTCGCTTCTACCGATCCATTCCCGTTGCATCTGCTTTATGCCTTGTGGCCAATCAATGGTATCCAGATCGTTGAGCAGTCGCTCAGCGTAGTCCGTGATTTTAAAATACCACTGAGGCATCGGACGCTTCTCGACAGTGGTGTCGCAGCGCCAGCAGCGTCCCTCCTTCACCTCTTCGTTGGCTAGACCGGTTTTGCATGATGGGCACCAATTGATTGGCGTCTCCGCACGATAAGCGAGCCCTCGCTTGTATAACAATAGAAACAGCCATTGCGTCCAACGGTAGTATTCCGGCAAACTGGAGTTGATTTCGCGGGACCAATCATAGCTTGAACCAATTCGTTTCAGGGTGCGACGGTAATTTGCGGCGTATTCAGGCACCATCTCCCTTGGGTTGCGGCCTCTTTTGATGGCCTCGTTTTCAGCCGGTTGTCCGAAGGCGTCCCAACCCATGGGATGCAACACATTGTATCCCTTCATGCTCATATAGCGGCAATAAGCATCCGTGGGGACATAGTTCTTGCAATGCCCCACCGACAATCCCGATCCCGAAGGATAGGGGAAGAACTCCAATCCGTAGAATTTAGGCAGTGTTGAATCGTCACTCGCAACGAACGTACCGTCATCCTCCCATTTTTTTCGCCATTTCTTTTCTATCTCATAAAAATCGTAATGATCGTCCATTGACTCCCCCATCCGTATTAAAATCAGATTTCAACTTACCGGTCGCAACTCTATGTATTCGACAGTCTTAGGTGGTACGATGTATTCATATGTCTCAATTCACAATATACTAGTCGCAAAAATTTGCATCCCATATCCTTTATTATAGATGAATAGCGGGGGCGTAATCAAACCACGAAGCAATGCGCACCCGAACCGGTTCGATATCGTCCAGACTGCTGTGCAAAATCCTTGCATGAAGATGAAAATTGGATGAAAATCATGAGGGGCTTCACCTTGTAACCATGTGATTTCTTGATTTCACACAGCGGACGCGAATCCGCATAGTATCTATAACTTCAATTCTTTTCATGCTCATATGTCTCTGCATCGCTATATGATATGCAGGGAAGTATTTTCGGAGGTTAGGCATGCAAGATTCCAATCAAATAAGCCGACGCACTTTCCTAAAAGGCGCGGTAGGAGCTGGATTAGGCGCTTCGGTATTTAGCATTATTCCCGCATCCGCCATGGGCAGGGCAATACGCCCTTCGCCAAGCAACAAAATCGTCATGAGCTGCATTGGCGTGGGCGGACAAGGAACAAGCGACATGTATTCGTTCCTGTTCCAGCCGGACACACAGATCGTGGCGGTATGCGACGTGGACAAGGATCATCTCGCAAACGCCAAGAAAATCGTGGATCAGCATTACGGCAACCAGGATTGCGCCACATATGTCGATTTCCGCGAGCTGTTGGCGCGAGACGACCTTGACGCCATCTCGCTTGCAACGCCCGATCATTGGCATTGCATTCCCGCCATACAATCGATGAATGCAGGCTTGGATGTGTATGGGGAAAAACCGATATCCCATTGTCTGCGCGAAGGACGAATGATGTGTGATGCTCAAGTGCGCAACGGCAGGATATGGCAAACCGGCAGTTGGCAAAGATCGGTTGAGAATTTCAGGTTCGCTTGCGAATTGGTTCGTAACGGAAGAATTGGGAAGGTGATGCGCTGCGAAGTCGGCCTTCCCACAGGTGTCGGTATCGGACCGGTCAAATTCAAGGATCCTCCGCCGCAACTGGACTATGATTTCTGGCTTGGTCCTTCAAGGTGGGCTCCTTATTGCGACCAACGCACTCACTGGAATTGGAGATGGCAATTGGATTACGGCGGCGGGCAGTTGATGGACTGGATCGGACATCACGCCGACATCGCCAACTGGGGACTCAATCTCGATCATACAGGTCCCGTCTCCGTCGAGGGTACGGGAACCTATCCGTCCACTGGCATATGGAACGCCGCTACGCACTATTACTTTGTCGCCACATATCGCAACGGATTGGAAATGCATGTGGCGAACATGGGAAATCACAACATACGAAGCGGTTGCAAATGGTACGGGGAAAACGGAAGATGGGTATGGGTGGATCGCGGAGGATTGGACGCCTATCCCAAATCCCTCTTGCAGGAAGTGATCGGCCCGGATGAATTGCATCTCTACTACAGTTCCGAGCACCACCGTAATTTCCTGGATTGCGTCAAGTCCCGCCGACCCACCATAACTCCGGCGGAAGTGGCGCATCGTGCCGCATCCATCGGTGAGTTAGGACAGATAGCGATGATATTGGGACGTAAAATCCGATGGAACCCGGACACGGAGCAGATTATCGGCGATCCTTCGGCTTCCCGAATGCTTTCCACCCCCATGAGGGCGCCATGGCATGTTTGACAAGTGTTGATTTCGCTTAACGCTTCACTCATTATTAATTCGGCAATTAAATATCATCGAATATATTAACCTTATCAAGAGTGATCTCACAAATTTTATCATCTATTTCATTGCCGATTTCATAAGAAAGGATGCAAATCATGATCTCCAATAAGATAAAGATAAAATTCATTTTCATCCTTGTGGCATGCATGGCGTTTATTCCGTTATCAAGTCACCCAGGTAACGCCCAAGATGATCCGTTTCAGTTAATCAAAACATACGACTACCAAAACCGAACAGGCGTTGAAGAGGTTAAAGCCATGCTTCGGGATGCATCCTTGAAAAAGGAAACGGCGAAATACCTTCATATTGAAGGCGTTTTGGACAACCTACTTGTAAATCCGAACACCACTTACGCAGGAAAACAAGAGATATGCCGCATACTGTGGATGTACGGGACGGATAAATCGATACCCGTGTTGAGCAAACTGCTTTTAAATCCCCAGCTCTCGGATAGCGCACGGTACGCCCTTGAAAGAAACAAATCCTCTCTCGTGAACCGTTCTTTGCGTTACGCGTTGGGTAAAACATCCGGTACAACCCTCATCGGGATCATCAACACTCTTGGGGATAGAAGAGATTCGCTCTCGGTGGATGCGCTCAAGAGATATGTTCGGAATTCCAACCCGCTTGTTTCTGAGGCAGCGATTGCGGCGTTAGGCAAGATCGGCACCACATCCGCCTTGGCGTGCCTGCTCTCCCAGCCGGTCAAAACCATTCCCGTATATCAAGCCATAGTGAGTTGTGCCTACTCCTTGGCGAAGCATGGTGAAAAAGGCCAGGCGGAGTACCTTTTTACGCAAATCGCTTCATCCCCATGGCCTCTCGGCGCTCGAGCTGAAGGCTTAAGGGGACTGGCTTCTCTACACTCCGCAAAAACACTCGACGCCTGCCTATCATGCATGAAAGTCCAGGATGTCGATCTGCAACTCATCGCCTCAGGAATCGCGGGATCGCTCCCGGACTCTGTTTCCACAAACAGATGCCTCGCCATATGGGGCTCTCTTCCGCCCTACATGCAGGCGGCGATACTCACAGCCATGACGGATCGCCGCTCCAAGGAGGCTTCGAAGATCGCTCTGAAAGCGTTGCAAAGCCCCGATCCGACGTTGCGTCAAGTCGGCATTCGCGCGGCGGGTTTGCTTTCCGGGGTTGCGGCGGTGGTGCCGCTGGCAAATTTAGTCTTTCAAAACAATAGCGAAGCCCGACGCTCCCTTGCGGAAATGAAAGGCAAAACGGTCGACAGTGCGATCATCTATCTAGCGAATCACAGCTCGAGAGAGATGCGAGCGGCGATGATGTCCGTTTTAGCTATGAGGGCAAACATGAGTGCGCGCATCACGCTCATGAACGCCGCCCAGGGCGCCGATCCACAAATCGCCGTCGCGGCGTTAAATGCTCTTGATCAGATCGGGGGCCAGGATGATCACCCGTCCCTGGTAGCCCTCGTCGCATCCACAACGAATAATGAGGTGAGGGACGCTGCCAAGAACGCCGTTATCGCCATTGGACAAAGAATGAACAACCGCGACGAAGCGATACAACCCGTTCTCGCATCGCTCTCCAAGGCGACACCGCAAGGGAAAGCCGCACTAATGGATGTGTTGGCGGCGATAGGCGGCGACAGCGCATTCAACGCATTGGTTTCAGCAACACAGTCAAATGACAATATAGTGAGATCAGCAGCAATAACGGCGTTGTCGGAGAGTTGGTCGACATCGCAAGCGCTTCCCATCCTCTTTAACCTAGCAAAGACCGATTTGACCGAAGACAATCGGATTGAGGCGCTGCGCGGATACCTTCGTTTGATAGGGCAGGACAGTAGTATGTCGGCTCAGGATAAGGTGGAAGGTATTGCGAAGGCGCTCCAATTAGCCGAACGTCCAGATGAGAAAACGCTGGCGTTAAGCATCCTAAAGGATTGCCGCACCCCTTCCTCGGTGGCGCTGGCTTCGACGATGCTGGATGATCCGAATCTATTCCCGACGGCGGCGAACACTATCATGGATCTCGCCGCACCGCAAAAACGAGACGGAGTGAAATACCCTGCCGTCAAAGGACCGGGGACGGACGCAGCACTGAAAAAGATATTCCAGATATCCAAGGACCCCACCATTCAAGAGGCGGCGCAAAAGCTGCAATCATAACGGCTTCCGTTTTACGGGCTACGATCATAGTGTGTCATACTGTTTTTATGTCAGATCAATGACGGCGTTGTGAAATTCTTATATGGTATGCGCGTCAATTTTGCAACGCCTCGGAGATATCAGATAAAACAAGGGAGCATATATGAAAACCAACATCTTCCAGCGTTCATTGACGATCACTTTGGCGGGATTGATGGCATTCGCATCTTTATGCCTAATATCGGCTTCGTCCGCACAACCTGAGCCCGCCCCCAAGACCCATAAATTCCCAACCAAGCCGCCTAAGGGCGCCATCATCCTCATCGGTAAAAGTCAGAAGCAGTTTGCAAACAACTGGTATCAACGCTATACCAAGGATGATGCCGCATGGATCATGAACCCCGTCGGCGTGTTCACTCCGAATGGCAAGGATATCACTTCCAAACAAGATTTCGGTGATATCTATCTTCATGTCGAATTTCGCTGCCCAACCGACGCCAACGGCAATCCAATCACAGATGGCAATAGCGGAGTAGGCTTGATGGGTAGATACGAAGTGCAAATATTCAACTCGTATGGAGAGAAGACGCCGGACAAGGATGGCTGCGGAGCCCTTTACGATCAAAAGCCGGCTATGGTAAACGCTTGTAAGAAGGCTGGAGAGTGGCAAACCTATGATATCTTTTTCCACGCTCCCCGCTTCGACGCCGACGGCAAAGTAAGTGAGGAGGCGCACGTGACCGTATATCAAAACGGCACACTCATTCAGGATAACGCCTACTTTGAGAAGCCGACTGGCATCCAGTATGGTCAATACAAGGACGAGGTGCCCATGGCTCCTCTGGTGCTCCAAGGCGATCATAATCCGGTATCATTCCGAAACGTGTGGCTGGTTCCTCTCAAAGCCAAGTCCAAGTAGATGTCATACGCCCTCGGGATGCGTCAATATTTAGTATGCCGAGGGCGTAAGCCTGTTATGACAGGTCGGATGTGCATTGAGAGCATTTTGTAGCTTTAAGGGGTATTACGCTTGCGCAAAACGGGCATTCCTTCGTGGTGGGATCCGTTTCGGGTTCCTTCTTCATTTTGTTTACCATGCGAACCACCAAAAAGATTGCGAAAGCGATGATCAGGAAGTTGATGATGTTGTTAATGAATACACCGTAGTTAATGGTCGCCGCACCCGCCTTTTTCGCCTCCTCGATGGATGCGTAGTGCACCGGGGTAAGGTTGATGAAAAGGTTCGAGAAATCCACCTTGCCTAAAAGTAACCCAATAGGCGGCATAAGTATGTCCTGCACAAACGATGTTACGATTTTCCCGAAAGCGGCGCCGATAACCACCGCCACAGCTAAATCCAAGACATTGCCCCGCGCGATAAATTCCTTGAATTCCTTTAACATAGTTCTTCTCCTTTTCCATTGCGATACGATATGATCCTATGGGGTTCGACGGCTCAACCTAAGCGCTGTGAGGAATACCTCGATATTTAGTTATCATAAAATCTAAACGAGCTTTCGGCGAAAATCGTTCCGTTACAAACACCTTTCCGTATGAGCTTCACTCTAATACAAAGCGATTCTTCATCGCCAGCGCACAAGTGCGACTTAGTGGAAAATGTGAATGAATTTGTTCATACATCATAGGAAAAGAAACTTAACTGATACTTATATTACCCGCTATGTCTTTATTAACCAGTTTCACAATCTGCTCATTTAATGCATTAAAAATGGAATTCATATTGACGTATGGTGAAAAACTTCTTATAATATAATTATATTAGCTTTAACAAGCAACTATTCATTTCCTTCATCGTCTATCCCAAGGATGCGTACTCAGGTGAACACCGAACCTCCCTGAAAAAATATTCGAAAAATGCTTAAGGGGAATCGCCCTTCGATGCGCGACGCAATTGCACGTTCCCGTCTCCGAGAGGGAGGATTGCGCTTCGCATATCATGGCGAACGGATTGCTGCGAGAGGGACGCAAGCTCTGTCCCCTTGACGGATACGGAAATACGCCCCCGATTGAACGCGTTTGCGCCGCCTGCAAGCTCTCCGGGCGACGAAGTCGATTGCACGCTTGCGCGGAACATATCGGCTTAAAGTATCTTGTGAAGTTTAATCGCATGCGAAGGGTTGAATGCGCCCCGCCGGAAACCTTGGACGAGGATGGAAACCGTTCTCCGTGTGATTTTCCCGATCCCTCCCTTTCTCCGGAGAACCGTGTTTTCCTTAAGGCGTTTCATTCCAAAATAGAGAGCGCGATGAAGGAGCTAACGCCCTCGCAGCAAGAGGTATTCCGTCAGCGGTTTATCGAGGATATCCCCGAAGCCGAAATCGCCCGGATGACCGGCCGCACGCTACACGCCATCCAGATGGCGGTGGAACGGGTTCGAAATCAAATGCGAAGGATATTGGAGCGGCGCGGTGACGATTACAGCTCTCTCCGCGGACTGCTTCCCCGGGATGCCGAACCCGAATTTTTCCTCCCGAATGACGACGAAGACTAAAAGCCTGAAAATCACCCGTGAGTTTTTGGACGGAGATGGGACTATATGAAGTGAAAGAACAAAAAACGCGATAGCCGCGGCAATCCGCGCAGGAGTTCCAGGAGAAGGCAGGATGGAAGAGGAGGTACAACAACAAACCGCTCAGGGAAAGGAGGTAATTCATCCTGTGGTTGCAATTAACCCCTGGTTCCGTTCTCGAAAACTCAGGCGCGGAATATTGTGGTTCATCCTGGCGTTAGAATTGTTAATTTTTATTTGGTTGCTCCCTCATGATCTCCTAGCCTATAAAAACATTCAATTCCTTACGCATCCTCGTCAGTCGTTGGTGACGGCTCCCGACCTTGCGGCGAAAATGAAACAGGATCCTGGGTTGGGCTGGAAATTATCAATATCGACCCGTAACAAGCAATCCATCGGAGAGAACAAAAAAGGATATCTGTTAGTATTTGTCGGGGATTGCGCCTCCTGCCTCCATGCGGATTTGAAAACATGGGGCGCGGAAGCGAAGAGAAAGCAAATGTCCATGGTATGGCTAACATCAGCGACACGCTCAAAAGCGAGTGAATTCGAACGGAGCCTTGATATTTCCGCGCCGATTATCAGCGAGACGAATGGAAATACGATAAAGCGTATAAACGCCTTTTGGGCGGGGCGAGCTTATCTGTTCTCTCCAAGGTGGCGGCTGATGTGGCTGAGCAAACAACCTGATTTTCCCGTGGATCCTTTTAGCCAAAAAGGGTTCCAAACGGCAATTGATTCAAGGGGAATAAGATGAGAACCAGGAACGCCTTTACGCTGGCGGAACTCCTCGTGGTCATCGCGATTATCATCGTCCTGGCGGGCATTATTTGGGCGGTGCTCGGACCTGCGAGGGAGAGAGCGCGGCAGATGATATGCCTCTCGCACCTTCACCAAATCGGTATCGCTCTTTCCATGTATCGGCAAGACTATGATGGAATATCGGCAAGCAAAGGGATACGTTTGACATCATGCCAGTTGGGTTTGCCGGTCGACGGAGCAGGATTTCCCTTCCCATTTATCAGTCAATATATAAAAAATCAGGAAATCCTATATTGCCCGGACGGGCCGGGGCCTCAGCAACGTGCTGGAAGCAGTTACGGATGGGGTTTTGCTGATCCTCCCGCGGATGAAGGGATGATACCGATTGGAGAAAGATTCGAGGATAAGGTCGCAAGCAGGGGTGAGAATGTGGTGCTTGTTTCGGATGTCAATCACAATAGTTCGTGGGATCGCTCTCAGGATCCCCCGTGGGATATGAAGAGAGTGATCGTGCTTCGTCTTAACAATCAAGTCAGCGATGAACTAGTATCATCTCAGACTATGGATGGAGTTTGGTAATAGCGACGTTATTTAACGGTCTGCTGGAAAGGAGTTACGATGTTATCCACAACTAACATGGTTCAAATCAAACAAGCAATCCGAATTTTTTTAATCGGATTACTTGGCATGATTATCTGGCAAATAGCATGCTTGTGCGCTATTTGCCCTGGCAGCATCATCTGCAATCCGCCTCCACCCGGATGTACCTGGTATGTTCAAGCAAGTTGGTCGGCGTGTTCGACACACAATCCGTTTTGCTACCAGTATTCTGATGAAAACATAGAGTATGTCTGTTCTTTAAGCTCTGGTGGATCTAGCGCATCATGTTTTTCCCAGAATTTTCTGGCATCGTATTCCGGAGATGTGTGTATCTCGAGTCAATGCCAACCAAGCGGGATTATTTCTTAATCCAGTGGAGAAACATTACGAGAAGAAGCAATGTCATTTTAATGATAAAGCAAATGACAATGATACATATTTAAAAAATATCGCAGTTACCTCTTCAAATTTGTATAATTATGATGCGAATATATCAACTTGATTCAAAATCTGAAAATCACACCGTAAAAAAGCCTGTTTCCAAATTTCGCGGATTCTGGGAGGGAATATGGGCCTCAAGGAGACGACCGTTTGTTTACGGCGTGGCGATAATTCTGATAATCGGTTTTATAGCTTACCAGTTTTTCGGACCATTATCCCCGAAAGGAATTAGGGATGATGCAATCACCGCCCTTGAAACGGGGAACGCCACTGAACTCTGCAATCTGGCAAGCCCCACGGAATTAAAACGCCTCAACATCACCCCCGCCAAGGTGAAGACGTATCTGGATCAGACGCTTTGGAGCGAAGGATTTCCGAAAGGAGTGGCCAAGCTAAAATTTATGCAAAACCCATCATACAAGATGGTTTGGGAAATTCACTGGGTTGGGGATCAAAGCGATCCGGACAAGCCTCACTGGGGGATGTGGATTGAGGAGATCAATCTTCCAGGCGAAGGTTGGAAACTTCAACTGAGCGATATGATGCGAGACACCTGCGCATGGAAACTCGGATATGGAAATGACCAGCAAGGAAAATTGTGGCGGGATATCTGCAAAGAACTCGATATCCCGGGCATATTCGAGCAAACAGGAAAATATGATTATTTTAAAAGATAATACATTCTTCAAATAAATTATCATTACGTTTTTTCATCAATTTGTTAATTGTTTGAAGCGATGTTTTAAAATTATTTATAATATCGCCCTTTTGATAATAACTTAAATGATAGGACTTTTTCCAACACCTTCTTTTTAAGAGATCCTGATATTATAACAAGTGAACCGGGATCTTCCATCGCCGGGCGTGAATGCGGACGCGCACTCATTGAATACAGTCCCGAGGATATCACGTTCTTCGCGGATGAATGGGAAATTGAAGCTCTTTCTCATAATTTGAAATATTACAATTACATATGGGAAAATACACATCCTGATATTTGCGCCGTTCCAATCTCCAAAATCAGAGAATCATTAAACAACAGTTCCTATGTGGCCCTCCATAATCTCTCCGGATTGGCTTTGGACAAACTCGCTTACGCTCGCTCGCGGTTTTCCTCGCGAATTTTTCCGATCACCTACATGGAATATGGCTTTAGCTATTCATCTTTCTTTCCTGATTTAATCTCTCACCTTTTACTCGCCCCAACTTATCCTTGCGATTCCGTCATATGCACATCCAAAATCGCAAAGGAGGCTCTAACCCGAATACTGACGCGGCTTCTGGAATTCTTATCCGAAAACAACGGTCTTCATAGACAATTTAACTTTCAATTGCATGTCATCCCTCACGGAGTGCCAACGGATATTTATTGCAATCGGGACCGCGCCGAGACGCGTCGTGTCTTGGAAATACCTGCAAATTCAATTATCATTCTATACATTGGTCGAATCGATCCCTCCAGCAAAAGCGACGTTTTTCCTCTGCTCATCGCCTTCCAAAAGCAATTTGAGAAATACGGTGACAAAATATGGTTATTACTTGTCGGTCCTATAAACGATTTTTACAGAAATAAACTTGATTCCGCCGTTCGTGACTTAGGGTTAACGGATAAGATCCAATATAGAACCAATGTACCAAAGATCAGCATTCCTCTTTACTATTCCGCAGCGGATATTTTTGTCTCTTTGAGCGATACGCTTCAAGAAAACTTCGGATTGACCCCCGTGGAGGCGATGGCATCCGGTTTACCCGTCGTGGTCTCAGACTGGGCGGGTTACAAGGAGACCGTGATTCACGAAAAAACCGGATTTAAAATTCCCACAACATGGATAGAATGCGATATTGAATTACGCGAAACATCCCCGTTTTACGATTGGGCCAGCGATCATTTTTATATCGGGCAATCAATAGCCTGGGACATGGATGCGCTTATATATTATCTTGATATGTTAATCTCAAACCAAAAACTAAGAATGATGATGGGCGAGAACGCCCTCCGGCATGTTCTTGAAAACTACACTTGGAAAAGATCGGTCGGGAAGATGTGGGAACTATGGCGTGAATTATACACCATAGCTCAAAAACTCCCTCCTTCACCCCATGGCGAGAATGGAACATTTTTACAACCGAATTATTTCAACGATTTCCGATGCTTTCCCTCCTTCATTATTGACTCGAATACGCCATTGGCCATTACCGATCAACGACGACTGGTAGCTACCGGCAAACAACCATTGTTGCTATGCGAAGATCCGCGAAAATTACTGCAACCTAATCTAATGATTATTATTTTACGATATATACGAATGATCAGTTGTTTTAAAGGGTATATCCGCCTTTCCGATATTGAAATTCTTCTCGCAAAAAAGCGACATCTCAGCCAATCATCATCACGTCAACACCTGATGTGGTTATTAAAATACGGATTTTTACGCATACCATTAAATCCGTAAATTGTACATAAAACCATCCCGTTATACAACGAGGCTTCCATGTAATAACCAATTAGGGGAATAAAATGAGAACCAGGAACGCCTTTACGCTGGTTGAACTCCTCGTGGTTATCGCGATTATCATCGTCCTGGCGGGAATCATTTGGGCGGTGCTTGGCCCCGCGAGGGAGAGAGCGAGGCAGATGATATGCGTTTCGCATATTCACCAGATCGGATTGGCCGCATCAATCTATCGTCAGGATTATAACGGCATGGATTCCTCCGTTGGGATCGCGATGGGAGACGCTCAATTGGGTCTGCCCGCGAATATTAGCGGATTTACAGTATTTCTAAACTCATATGTAAAGGACAAAAGGCTCCTTTTTTGTCCCGATGCGCCGCCGGATCCCACAGCCGGGAGTAATTATGGATGACCGGGATTTTTCGATGAGATGGACCCTAATATACCTTCCTACGCTCAAGTAAGAAATGTGGTGGCTAAAAGGGGCGACAATTTTGTAATTGTCACCGATGTGAATCACAATAACGAATGGGATATGTGGAATAAGCCAAAATGGGATTTAAAAAGGGTTATATTTTTGCGTCTCAATGGCCAAGTGGTTTCAAAACTGGTGCCCGTATCCGATAGAGTTTCGGATGATTGGTGATATTGCATTTCCACCAAGAGGTTTTACAGGAGAGGGGGAAAATGATCCGGACCATATGGCGAGCTCTGTTTTCCGGAAAAAGAAAACCCATTGTTATGAGAATTCCGCATGAACTATCGGATAGCGGGAAACGAACCAGGACGACATTATATATCCGATTTCCTAAAACAAAAAAAGAGTGGGTCAGGTTCACTTTTTTAACTGCAATTATTCTCCTCTTATTAGACTGGATTGGCTATCAACTCTTTGGTCCGCTCTCCCCGAACGGCGTAAAAAATTTGGCGATAAGCGCATTGGAGCGAAGGGATGCAAACGAGCTCTGTCGATTAGCCGATCCAAAAGAGATATCCATGCTGCATCTCACCCCGGACAAAGTCACCGCTTTGCTAAATAACACTCTATGGAGCGAGCAATGGGCGAAAATGGTTAAGGAAAGGCGAGATCACACCACTCATGACATGGCCGTATTTGAAACTGAATGGCGAACACCAACAAAAAAACCTAATTGGAAGGATGGGATAGGGATATTTATCATTGAAAGTCGTCAGAGGGGTTGGTATTTGGTTTTATCCGACACTTTATGTGGGATATGCGAATGGAGGTACGGGCTGATTCCGGGTTCTCAAAAGTACGTTGAATTGGCGAAAAAAAACGGCATTCCCGGCCTTGAGGATGCCTACCATGGGACATACGCTTTTTTCCAAAAATAATTGAGACGCCAAGATTTCAACCTATCCACATCGCTTTGACGCCCGTTATGACAAACTCCACCGCCACGGCCACCAGTAACAGCCCCATGATTCGTGTCATGATATTCATGCCGGTTCGTCCCAAAGCGTTTCCGAGGGGTGATGCCAGGAGGAGTGTCAGATAGGACGCGATTCCCGCCAAAAAAATGATGCCGATGAGCGAAGCCATCTCGATCATCCCGCTCCCCTTCGCCGCGAACATGATCACGAAGCTGATTGATCCCGGACCAGCCAATTGCGGGCAAGCCATCGGTACCACAGCAATCTCCTTGCGGCTTTGCGCCTCCGCAGTCTCCTCGGGCGTTTCTCTGCTCCTGCTCGGCCGGGCGTTCAACATATCAAGCCCTATTAAGACGATCAGTATCCCACCCGCCACGCGAAAACTGGGGAGGCTGATCCCGAAGAAAAACAGTATCCATTTACCCGCAATCGCTGAGATGAGCAGAATCACCGTCGCAGCTATGGCTGTGGTGCGGGCGATCTGCGCACGCTCACGAACAGTCTGACCCTGCGTCAATCCAAGAAAAATCGGAGCCGCGCTGATCGGATTAAGTATGGCGATCAGGGAGATGAACGCCTCCACGAAAAGCCTTGCGGATCCCATTTCCCTGGATGTCCCCCTCTCTTAAACATTAACGATATATGGCACCCGCATGCCAATATCGGATGAATTCCTTCAATATTCTACCTTCACACATAACGAAGAACAAAATACGATGAACCCTGTTCCGAATTCTCCACAATGTATTGAACAAGAATGAGCGTAATACCTTTTAGGGTAAAATGAGCCAAGCAAGATATATGCAATGATACGCACCTTTTCAAACAAGGATGATCATGCATGTATCCCGAAATCCACATGTGAGGTGAACATATGCAATCGAAATCGCGTATTGATCCGCCCGGCTTCCGTTCTGGAAAATCATGGACGATACCCTTTACCATCCTCCTTGCCCTCATTCTATTTGTCTCCACTTTTGTTGGTGCACAGGCGCAAGATGGCAAACTTCCATTCGTTTCACCCCTCTTCAGCGATAATATGGTGCTGCAAAGGAATGAACTTGACCCAGTATGGGGATGGACCACGCCGGGCGCTGTGGTAACCGTCACTTTCAGGGGGCGGAAATACGAGGCGACCGCTTCTCCTGAAGGTAAGTGGATGGTGAAACTTCCTCCGATGAAAGCGGGCGGCCCGTTCGAGATGACCATCGCCGGCCCGGATAATTCCGAGGCGCATTTCACAAACATCCTCATCGGAGATGTTTGGCTCTGCTCCGGACAATCCAACATGCAGTTCGGAGTTGGGAATCTGTTAAATCCGGATGCGGTGATTTCCAAGGCGAATTACCCGAATATCCGCCTCTTCTTCGTCCCGGATCATCTGACGCTCACTCCATCCCACGTATGCGGGGGGACTTGGGATGTCTGCACCCCCGACAACCTCCGCAAGGATGGGGATTGGGGAGGATTCTCCGCCGTAGCGTACTTCTTCGGAAGGGACCTGTACAGGAACCTGCATGTGCCTATCGGGCTCATCCACTCCTCATGGGGCGGCACTCCGGCGGAATCCTGGACGAGCGAACAGCAGTTGAAAACGCAAATGACGGATTTCGATTCGCAATTGGCGCAATTGGATGTGGCGATGAAACTGCATGATCAATCGATTCTGCAAGCCATCGAAAGAAACTCGAATTATCCAACAGTGCTCTACAACGGCATGATTCATCCTCTCATTCCTATCAGAATCAAGGGTGTGATCTGGTATCAGGGCGAGAACAACGCCGGTAGAGCTTATCAATATCGCACTCTGTTGCCCGCGATGATCTCCGATTGGCGCAACAGATGGGGGTACGATTTCCCGTTCCTCATCGTACAGCTTGCTGGATTCATCGGTCCGCCTAAAAAACCGGGGGATGACGCCTGGGCGGAATTGCGCGAAGCGCAATGGCTTACCACGCAAGACCTTCCCAACACTTGGATCGCCACGGCATTCGATATCGGGAATCCAACCGACATCCACCCGAAGGATAAGCGGGATGTTGGCAAACGCCTCGCGCTGGTTGCGGAGAAACACGTCTACGGCGAGGATGTGACATGCTACGGACCTGTCTATCAATCCATGAAGGTGCGGGGAGATAAAGCCATAATTACCTTCACCCATACCGATGGCGGTTTAATGGCGAAGGGAGGGGTGGTCAAAGGTTTCGCCATTTCCGGAGCCGATCATCAATGGGCTTGGGCGAACGCAAAGATCACCAGCGATGACACTGTGGAAGTATCCTCCCCGCAGGTGCCAAATCCCGTCGCGGTGAGATATGGATGGGCTTCCTACCTTGTTGTAACCCTATATAACAAGGACGGACTTCCAGCTTTCCCGTTCCGCACGGACAATTGGCCGGAGATCACCAGGAATAACAAGTAGCCGACAGGAAGGAGAGCGCATGAAGCTCTCCTTCCTCAATTCCCATCATCCCCTGGTTTCAAGGTTTTCAGATAGTCTTTCCACACATCCATCCTTACCCACAACTCCAAATAGACTCCGGGACGTATGGCGTACAGTCCTGTCATGAGATGGGTGTTGTTCAATTTCGAAGTCATGACATCATCCAGGTCATACGAGGAGATCACAATCGGCGCTGAAGGATCGGGAGGGATGACGCCTCCCCAGTAACCCACGTTCTTATAGGCTCGCAAATACCATGGGATAGGCCAGTAGTAGTTATCCTTCCATATAACCTTTACCAAGGTCTGATTTCCATCCGGATAGGCTGCGGTTATCGCTCGGAAGCGCTTCACAAACCTCAGTAAATCGGGGTCGGTTTGAGCGTAAACATATGGGTTTCTTGTATCGGCTTCGTATTTGAAACTGGTGGCGTAGGACTGCATGGTAAGTTGCAACAACCCTGCAAAAATCAGAAGAGTCGCTATGACTTTCAAGGTGGCGCCGGGAAGGAGACGAACCAATGCAACACCGCCATATCCCGCCATGATGATCATCCCAAGCAAAAAATTCAGAAGGCACCACGGAGTCTTATACGGGATGGTCGAATAGACAAGAGTTAAAATGACCGTATAGAAACCCACGAATCGAATGAACCGAGGATGAATATCTAGCCGATCGCTCCATTGGGGGATGAAGGCGATAACAAAACCGATCAAAAAAAGAATGATCGTCAGCAACTCGGTCCAAACGGGTCCTTTTCCATTATGCCACCAAACGAGGATATGAAGGTAATAGAGCCACGGATGCAGATGCAGGGCCGAAGCGTGAGCCCTGTGAACCCACGGAATATAAGCGAGAAAGTAATCCCAAAATCCCACGGGATTGCGGAAATTGCCAGTGATGAAAAACGCCATCACAAGGAAGGCGATGATAACCGCCCCAATGAGATAAGATATCTTTAATCCCGATCTCCAATCAATGGGCTTTTTTTCGACATATCGAGAGTGCAGATACAACGCACCGATTGCGACGGCTAATGCAAAGAGATTGAGAACAACCGTCTCTTTTGTCGCCGCCATCATCCCGACACAAAATCCCCCCCATAGGAGCCAAAGAGGCTTGCGCGATGCGATAAAGCGCCAGATGCAAGCCAGGAGAGCCAGAGAGAAAAAGACCAGCACAATTTCCTGAATGTAATATCGACTATAAAAGACAAACGCTGGTGAAATGGCAAGCAATAAGCCTGTCAGCAAAGTGGCGGGCTTTCCCAATGCATCAGTAAGGAAAAAGAGCAACAGAATCATTCCCGCCCCGAAAAAAGCGATGGGGAGGCGAAAATCCGATATATGAGTGTCGGCGAAATTTATCCGCCCCTCCGCCCACACAATCGGGAGGGCGGCGTAGTAAATGGTGGGGCCGTGAAACTGATTGGGATCGTATTTGTAAACGCCTTTAAGCCAAAGCTGACTGAATTTCAAAGCATGAACCGATTCGTCGGCATGCACGGGTCGGTTATTAATGGAGACCACACGAAACAGCAGCGCTGCAGCCCAAAGGACTAGCAGCGCCGCTACAAAAAGAATCTTTCGGCTCATTTGGCGGGTAAACCAAACACCTCGACTTCGATGTATCGGTTTAGCGGATCACGGTAGTTGCTGCCCTTGCTGTAGAGGCGCACATACCGTGCCTTAACCCCTTTGGCATCAATCAGTTTGCCGAGATAGGTCTCCAGATACTCTCGATCCTTGCCAATGCCCAATCCCGCGCTATTGGTTTGGTCGTTGTTGAAAAGGGTTGTAACCCCCTTCACGAAATTCGGATCGTTCGATACTTGCACGATGACATCGTGGAACACGCACGGCTCGTTGAAATAGTGCCATACCTGAATATAGTATATCGGGCACTCCGCTCCGAGATCAATCTGAATCCACTGCAACCCGGGCTTCAGTAAAACCGCCGTACCCTCCTTGGCTTCGCAGTTGCCATCGGTCACCAATGAGAGAGAACGGTCAAACGGCGGCTTGCTGCTTGTAACGGGTTTGTGTAGAGCCAAGTTAATAGTCCCGGCAGGGACCATCGGCATGGGCTGGGGCTTGGGTTTTTCAACTTTTGGTCCGGCGAGAAACTCCAACGGCGTTCCGACAAATGTGGGTTGAGGCAACTTCAACGGCAATTTCTCCATATCCTCCGCACGGCAAAAGGATGTGGACATAACGGAGAATGCCACCAAAGCAAGTGCGAGAAAAACTGATCCTAAGATCGTTTTACCATTAAAACGCATTTAAAAAATCTCCTTTAAACGTTCCACCGGGGAACATACTCCACACGGCGCTTTACTTTTTCAATTCACTTAAACGACACTCATTCCAAAGGCGAATATGAAAACGCAATCACCAATTACAGATTACCGTAGTAACCAACACTTGGCAAGTGTTTCTTAGATGATTATTTAATTTCCCGTATTATCATATTCGCAACTACTGAATATAATACGGATGCATTACGCATCATGTGACATTCAAGGTCTCAGTTATGGATGTTTTGCAAACAACCCTCCGGAGCCTCACACAAACAATCTCAGCATTGTTTTCAAAATATCGCAATGACCTGAACAGAGCGACCTTATTCGCGTCTCCTATATTACCATACGCAAAAAGTATCTTTGTTTTCTACCCTTTGTATTCATCCCCCGCTCCGTGTTTTTTAACAATGTGCGCGATCTCCTCTTTCGCCATAGCGGTTAGTTTCGGATCGCCCGACACAACCTCCCAGCGCGCCAATCCGTTTTCGCTTTGAGATATTCTCTGGCATACCTGCAGCCAGTCCGATGAAATTATTGTATTTTCATCGATATCGAATGGTATGCCCTTGCGCATCATTGTGGCTTCGAGATCGTATCCGTTAGGCATGCGGGACATCACCTTCGCTCCAAACGACCTGAAATACTCCTCCACATCCCTCAAAGCCTCCGTGCGATGATCATCGCCTGGGAATTTGTATCCCCATTCCCTAGCTCTGCTCGTTTCGGACTGAATTTCAAACAATTCTGTATATTTACCGGGATTCTCAAGCCATGTGCGAGCTGTCAGAAGCGCAATATAGAGCGTGTTTTCCGTACAGTATCTGGCGCCCTGATATGTGAAGGCCTCATAGAAATGCGCCGATTCCTCCACGGTGGCGACCATCGCGGGATTTTCGTACATGGCGTTTTTGATCTGAGAGTGACCGTTTCGGATAACATTAACCGTCACCCCCGTCTTCGCCATCTCCATGATCGCGAGAGGATTGGACTTCAAGTCGGCGTAGACCCCGATCCCATCCCCCGGAAAGCGTTTGCGTATCTCCGGCAAAATGCCTGCGAATACGAAACTGGAGGAGAGAAATACCCCCGATCCGTTGTAAAAGTCGATGCGATCCCCATCCCCGTCAAAGAAAACTCCGAGAAGCGAGCCGCCTTTTTTCAGTGTCCGTAAGCCCTCTGCGATCACCTCCTGCTTCACCGGATTGGGATCGCCTAAAGGAAACGAGCCATCCGCCGTAAAATGCAGTGGCGACAAATCCGCCTCTGCGCGTGCGAAAGCGAGCATCATTTCGCGCCCCGCAGCGCCGTTAAGATAATCCTGAAAAATCCTGAGGCCCTTCAGCCCGCCTTTTCGCACTCCTGCAAGCTCCATGCTGTACGCGATATAATCCCCGGTGGGATCATAAGCTTTGATGGACCCGCGCGATTTGAAGTTTGCGGAGTTTCCCAAAATATAATACTCCTTGATTTTATCCAAACCGCCCTCCGGTCCGATATGCTCCGCAATGGGAAACACTCCCTTCCCCAGTATCTTGCATCCCGTATCTCCGGCTGGATTGTGCGAAGCTCCGAACATTACCGCAGCCATATCCGGATACTGCATGGCTGTAAAGTAGAACATGGAAGTGGAGCAGACGCCGGGAATGACGATCACGTCCAATCCGGCGTTTAAGAATATCTCCGCGCCATTCTGAAGATATCGCGGTCCGGTGGATCGGGCGTCATGCGCCACGATAACCCCTTTAACTCCCAAATCCTGTTTGAAATAGAGAGCCATTGCATGGTCCAGCCTACTCGCTAACTCGGTTCCAAGAGATGACGCAGGGGTGCGGATATCATAGGCGCGGAACATGGAAAGATTGATATCTTTTTCCTTTGACACGTAAGGTTTTACTCCAAGTAAGGATCTGATGCCAGCGTAATTTCGGCAACAACTCCGGGAATTATTTTTCTGGCGAGCCCCAAGGGATGGAAGCCAGTTTCCCGGCTAATTGGTTTACAAGATTTTTCTCGACGCTGTCAAGTTGGCTGAACAAAGGACCATCCCGCAAATCGAAGGACCTGCGCGGTCGCTCGTCCTTCGCATGCTCATTGGAACCGTTATGGAAACACCAACCCGCCGCTCCGCCGCTCTTCGCCCCTGTCGCATCCGTAAGAAAATCATGCAATCCAGGTTGCCAATTGCCGTAATCCCTGCGAAAAGGCTCCTGATACAGGATCGGAACGACATGCCCCATTTTACTCATTACGGACAAGCAATTCCTGGTAACGGATTCGGTCTGCTCGGCGGACCCGGCCTGTCTTGGAAGGTGAGGGGCAATGAAATCCAAACCTGCGGTCACCAAAGCTTTTTGCAAAGATGCCTCATCCATTCCTCCACCGGAGGCTGTCACGATCCTCTTCGGATCGATTTGCTTGACCGCATCTCGAAGCTTGCGCAACTCCACATAGCTCACATAACGGGCGTCGCGAATATCGTGCTCATTCGCCATGTCCAGATACCAATTTCGATACTTTTTCAGTTCTGTTGCGAGGGTTCGAATGGCGTTTAGGTAATCCTCGAACGTGGGCAAGCAAGGTTGGTCATTGAACGTTGCCCCATGCGCCATGGTGATATCCACAATCATGCCGCGTTTGTTACAATACTGCAGAAGTTCCTTAAGTCGATTCATATAGGGTTGCATCGGAGACCCATCGGATTTGAATACGGTGATGTCTTCTCCAAAAGCCGGCCAAAGCGCCCAAACTCGCATCCAGTTAAATCCTAACTTGCGCATCTGATCAATATCAGCATGGGTGGCTTTTGCATCTATCCCTAATGCGGAGTAATAACTAATCCCAAGCATAAATTGAGGTTTGCCGTTTATTGTGAACTTCGCACCATCCACTCCGAACGTCGTAGCATAGCAAGGGTTGAAACCAAGTGCGCAGAATAGCACAGACATCATGGAACCTACAATGAAAATTTTGTTGATGAAATTCATTTAAAATTCTCCTTGATTTTGACTCAGGCGTCTCTAATGCATTCGCCTAAAACATGGATGACATCCTCGTCTATCTTGGTGTCGTTAAAGCCGTATACATTGAAATTCGCTTTGCGCTGCAGAGCCGCCTGTGCCATTGTGCGAGCGCGATCTGGTCCCGGATTTAAGACGGGCCAGCAATCGGTGTTGTTGACGGTCGGTTTTCCCGCCGTCAACAATCGAACCGATTGCACATTAAAATCACCGCACCAATGCCAATCCACTAGATCGAACCCTTTCACCGTCGGGTCTCCTCTACCGTTATCCCCATTTGCGATTTTGAGACCTTTCCACTCTTTCACCGTATATTCCATCCAGCGATACGCTTTGCCGTTTTCATCCGCATTTGGTTCGGACACCCCCATCATCATGACTTTCTTGGTTCCAATGCGATGAATAATTTCATTCAATCTTTCCTGAAACCATGCATCATCTTGTTGGCGCACCGCCTCTGCATTCCAATTGACGAGAGAAATCATCGTGGTTATGTTTCTGCGCCGCATCGCATCCACGAAAATTTTCGCAAGTTCCACGTGGGTTTCAATAGACCGCCCCTTTCTTGCCGCCTCATTAAACCATGCGACATACTCTATTTCGGTCATTGTGCAACCCGCCGAATAGAGCAAATCAGCCAATTCCTGGCAATCTATGGTGTGCCAAAGGTTGACTAATCCGTATCCAATCAAAACAGACGCTCTTTTGACAGGCGGAGACGGGTTTTTGCGCGATGGTCTTCCCGCTCCTTGTATCACAGTCAATCCCGCTCCCGCCACTATAAACTCTCTTCTGGTCAATTTGGTTTCCATAATCGAAATCCCTCCGTTAATTACAGTTTATCAGCCAATAAAGCGGGGCGCCACAAAATGAATTGCGATGGAACAGTGCAATGGCATGGGTTCGATAGGAACGTCCTAAAACGATTTCGATATGGTATTACACGACATTCCGTGTCACAATCTATTTCACATATGATCTCATAAAGAGGACACCATGGTATGAACACGGATTCGATGCGAAAATTGAACTTATATGGCTATATTGGGGGATTGCAATACGAAAAGAGCGAATCGCCTCTTGCCAGTGCAACGATTTACACTGCCAATTCAGTCGGTGAAGGTTTGGAATACCGGTTCCCCGCTGGCGCACTTGGCAATGCCAAATACATCAAGTCGGATTTTCTCCTGGAGGGCGATCTGCTGGCGGTTTATCAACTTACGCTGCAGGAAGGCGAAACCGGTCCCGCTTTCCACATGATTTTCGGGCTATTGAACCAATGCCAAGCGAGGATGCGCGCGCCTCTGGAGGCGGTGCATCAGAATCAATGGCGGTATCCGCGCGAGGACGCCTGGCTTAAGCCTATGTGCGGCGGAGACAAGGTCGATCTGGAAAAAGTGGACAGGCTTCGAATTACGCTGATAAGAAAAGGTCCTAATCCCGTAAAATGGCACATGACGGATTTGGAAGTCTGGGAGAGCGAACCTCCCAGACTTACGAATCCCATCTTGCCGGCGGGACCACTCATTGATGAAATGGGACAAAACACACTACGCATATGGACGGGGAAATCCCGTTCAATAGATGAGGTGACCCGTCGTCTCAAATCCCAGTTGGATTCCTCTCAAACGAAACGCTGGCCCGAAGGGTTTTCCTTTTGGGGTGGATGGACCGCGAGGCGATTCGACGCGACGGGCTTCTTTCGGACCCATTTCGATGGGAAACGATGGTGGCTCGTGGATCCGGACGGATTCGCTTTTTGGTCGACCGGGATGGACTGCGTGGGAATAAACGTCGAATGCCCCATTGGGCATATAAAGAAAGCCTTTGCGTGGCTTCCGGACAAGAATTCGGAATTCGCCCCAGTTTACGGAAAAGGATACGACGATCTTCATCAGATCAATTTCCTCAAGGCGAACTTAATTCGCGCGTTCGGACCTAAGGACTATTATGAGAACTGGGCGAAAATCTCCATATCTCTTCTTAAGGACATGGGCTTTAACACTATGGGAAACTGGTCGGACTGGAAAATCGCCAAGGCTGCGGGATTTCCTTATGTGCGTCCGCTTCATTTCACTCCAAAAAGAGTTCGAAATGTTTTTAGGGACATGCCGGATGTCTTCGATCCTGGTTTCGAAGTGGACGCAAGGGAATACGCGAAACAATTGTCCGAATCTGCGGAAGACCAGGCTTTTATCGGGTACTTTCTGATGAACGAACCCACATGGGGTTTCGCTCAATTGACTCCAGCCAAAGGAATGCTATTCAATACGCTTGATTGCGCATCGCGCAGGCGGTTGGGCGAATGGCTTAGGGAAAAATATCGTACGGATGCCGCTTTCTCCGACGCTTGGGGCCACGCAGCGAGTGTAGAGGAAGTGACTCATGGAGCGTGGAACAAGCCTTTAAACGATAAGGCGGAAAGCGATCTGGAGGCGTTTAGTTCTCTCATGGTTGAGAAGCTCTTCAAAACCCTCTCCGAAGCCTGCAGGGAGGTCGATCCGAATCATCTCAATCTCGGAGCGCGATACTACACCGCACCTCCGGAATGGGCGTTATCGGGAATGCGCTTTTTTGATGTGTTCAGTATGAATTGCTACAATGAACGAGTTCCGGAGGATAAGGTTAAGGAGATTGTCAAGCTGTTGAAGATACCCGTGATGATTGGGGAATGGCATTTTGGCGCACTGGATGTGGGATTGCCGGGAAGCGGAATCGGTCGCGTGAAAGATCAAAAGTCTCGCGGAGACGCTTATCGATTCTACGTTGAAAACGCGGCTGTTCAATCCGGTTGCATCGGCGTGCACTACTTCACGCTCTACGATGAATCCGCTTTGGGGAGATTCGACGGCGAGAACTGGAATATTGGTTTTGTGGACGTGTGCAACCTTCCCTACGAGCCTCTGCAGCAAGCTGCGCTGAAGAGCCACGAGAGAATCTATCGCGTGGCGCACAAGCAGGTTCCGCCGTTTTTGGACGCTCCGGAGTATCTTGAGAAGTTGTTTCTTTAAACACCCGTCGAGCGATGGCTCGATAGGTTCGGGTCTATTGTCAAGCAAGTGTAGGAAGAACAAAGGGGCGATTGGTTCAATCGCCCCTTTAATTCGGTCGAAATCGAGGTTCGGCTTTATTAGTACAGCTTGTATCCATTCAGGAAGCGCGGATGTATCCACGGATCAAGCTCGGGAGCCCCCTTGGCTTTCATATTCTTGGAATCCCACTCAAACGAGGTGCCGTCCATCCAGACCGCCAAATTGCCAACGAGGCACGTTTCCGTTAATGGCCCTGCGTAATCCGGGAAATTGGACATCGTTGTACCCTCACCCTTGATGGCGTTAATGAACTCCATCCAGTGACCATCCTCCCAAGCTCCGGGAGATACGGGATAAGAGACCTCCCCCACATCCACTCCGCCATACACCTTGGATACATCCCCCGTATCGCCAGGTGCGAAGAGTTTGCCCTTGTCACCGATCATCAGCGATCCGCTGCTTGGCAATTCCACTCCCGGCAGCAGGTCGGACGGAGGCAGCTTGCCGCCATCGTACCACCACATTTTCAGCGGGCCGTGGAATTCATTCTTGTCGAAATGCCATTCAATCTTGGAGGAGATCGGATAGCTTATCTTGTTATTGCCGGAAGTCTCCGCCACGGCGTATATCGGGTTTCGGAGATCAAGCGCCATGAAAGGCAGATTGATGGTATGACAGCCCATATCCCCCATCGCACCCGTTCCAAACGACCAGAAACCACGCCAAACAAATGGCTCATATTTGCTGGAGTACGGACGCTTCTTGCGAGGACCGATCCAGTAATCCCAGTGCAAATAGGATGGCACGGGTTCGGATGGCGGCACCTCAACCCCCTGAGGCCATATCGGACGGTTCGTCCATACATGCACTTCCGAAACATTGCCGATCATGCCTGCACGAACCTTGTATGCCGCCTCTCTCATGGAGTTGTTTGCGGTGCCTTGGTTGCCCATTTGGGTGACAACCTTCTTTGCTCGCGCCAGTTGCTCCAAATGACGTGTCTCGAAAACACTGTGGGTCAATGGCTTCTGACCATAACAGTGTTTGCCCATGGAGATTGCCATGCTGTCCGCAGGACCGTGATGATGGTCGGGAGTGCTTACGGTCACTGCGTCGATATCCTTATCCATCTCCTCAAGCATTTCACGGTAGTCATTGTATTTTTTCGCGTTCGGGTATTTCTGCGATGCAGCGTTTAAAGTGTTGTCATCAACGTCGCAAATTGCGATGACGGTGCCGTATTTATTTGCGTTCGCCGTGTCACTCTCCCCTTTTCCGCCGACGCCGATGCAGGCGATTTGAACGCGATCATTGGGGGATTTGCCACCTTTGGCCCACGCCCTATCCGATGCCCAAATCGCAATAGTTGTAAACGCCGTCTGCTTAATAAAATCACGACGGCTTGTTTTGGAACTCATAAACCCTTCCTCCTCTAGGTAAAATTGGAAAATTCAGATGCCTATTAGACCGGACTGCAAAGCCTCTTGCTGGAAAACATCCGACTTGGTGTTTCATAACACCGTGGTTCCAAATTGAATTCTGCAATCACCTCTAAGATAGAACAGGATTCGACAGGAAATCAAGGATTCCTTCCGTGAATTTGAAAAAAAACACGCATTTATCGTTCGCGCTCCACTATACATACACTTTCGTATGTGTTAAAATGACCACAGCGTGAAGATGCTTGGGATGGATGCGCAATCCCAGCGTTACTATACCCTCTGAATGAAGGAGACTGAACTTATGGGCAGACCTGTGACTCTATTTACCGGACAATGGGCGGATTTACCCCTTGAAACGGTGGCGGAAAAAGCGGCGAAATTCGGTTATGAAGGTTTGGAACTAGCATGCTGGGGCGACCACTTCGACGTGGTCGAAGCGACTGGTCCTAATGCGCAAGCCTATTGCCGGTCCAGACATGAAATCCTCGCGAAGCACGGTTTGAAAGTATGGGCGGTTAGCAACCATCTCGTGGGGCAAGCTGTTCTGGATATTATCGACGAGCGACATAAGGCGATACTTCCCCCGGCTGTTTACAGCAACGGCGAACCCGCCGAGGTCAACATGCGCGCGGCGGAGGAGATGAAGCGAACTGCGATCGCGGCTAAGAATTTGGGAGTGAGCATCGTAAATGGATTCACCGGTTCCTCCATTTGGCATCTCTTGTATTCCTTCCCTCCAATCGTGCCGGGGCAGATCGAGAAGGGTTACGCACTTCTGGCGGAAAGATGGAACCCCATCCTTGATGTCTTTAAGGAAAACGGGGTGAAGTTTGGTCTTGAGGTGCACCCGACTGAGATCGCTTTTGACATCGTCACTGCGAAAAGAACGCTTGAGACCTTGGGGAACCGACCGGAGTTCGGGTTCAACTTCGATCCCAGCCATCTGGGATATCAGGGAGTGGATTACGTGCGGTTCCTATATGAGTTCGGCGACCGAATTTTCCATGTGCACATGAAGGACGTATACTGGTCACCCGTTCCAAAGCCGATCGGTGTTTTTGGCGGTCACACCGGTTTCGGCAACCCTGAAAGATTCTGGGATTTCCGCTCGCTCGGGCATGGATGCATCAATTTCGAGGAGATTATTCGAGCTCTGAATAACATTGGCTATCAAGGACCGCTCTCGGTGGAATGGGAAGATAGCGGGATGGATCGCGAACATGGCGCAACGGAATCGGCGGCGTTCGTTAGAAAGTGTGACTTCAAGGCGTCGGAATTCGCATTCGACTCCAACTTCGACAAATAAAGGCTAAAGCTTAGGCGCAATGGTTAAATCCACCCCTTCACCGATCCAACGGTTCAATGGGAACGTTGGATCGGTGAAGGGGTGGAATATTAAGTTTTTGTAAAATTTCACGCACGCATGACGATATCCCTCAAATCTGGTGTATTATCATAGGATATGCAATTGTATTATTCCTAAACTCTTCGCCACATGGAATCCTCATTGGATTATTGGGGAAAGAGATAAATCACAGATCATTTCAAGGGATTGGAAAGGGTATCGTCATGGCGACAATGACACGAACACAATTTGAAGCGGAACTTCAGAACCTACGCGGCAAACTCCTCGAAATGTGCAGCGTTGCCGATTCGATGGTCGCCATGGCCATGGAAGCGTTGACGGAACTCGATGTCCAACTCGCGGAAGAGGTCATCAAGACGGATGACAATGTGGACGCAATGGACATCAGCATTGAGACGGAGTGCATCCGCCTGATTGCCCTGCAACAGCCCATCGCTCGTGATTTAAGACTTATCGGCACCGCGTTCAAGGTGATCACCGATATCGAACGCATTGGCGACCACGCGGTGTGCATCGCCAAGGTGGCGCGCGATCTGGCGAAGGACTCCTTTTACAAACCCCTTGTGGATCTGCCGCGTATGGCTCAATCCGTGAGAACCATGCTCACGGAAGTGTTAACCGCGTTTGTCAATCACGATCTCGAACTGGCGGACAAAGTCATCACCGCTGACGATGAAGTGGATGATATCTATCGCAAGATCAAAGCGCAGCTTTTCGCAGCGATGAAGCGCGATCCCGATGCGGTAATCCAAGCTTCTCAATTTCTCTTCGTGGCGCACTATCTGGAGCGTATCGCGGATCATACTGTCAATATCGCGGAACGAGTCCATTACGTCGAAACTGGCGATCTGATGCAACTGGTTAAAAGCCACCAGTCGAATTCTTAGCGGGTGTCGTTATAACAGGCTTCGTGGGGCTTTTCGGACGGCGTACGACGCCCGAGGGCGATTTTGTGGAGATGCGTCGCCGAATTGCGTTTCGGATAGACCGTTTGTTGACAGCCTTGGGTGCGGGCTTGGCAATATTGAAATAGGCTTCCATCATATTTTTCGCAATTGGGGCGCAGGTCACGCCGCCCTCCCCTCCCCCTTGCACAAAAACGCATATTGCGATCTTCGGATGATCGACAGGCGCAAAACAGACAAACCACGAATTATCCACCAGTCTTCCATGTGAGAGCATTTGCGCGGTACCGGTTTTCGCCGCAATGGTGATCCCCGGAATGCGGCTGTTAGCACCCGTGCCGCCAGGCTGCATCACCGCCTCCATACCCTGTGTCACGATGCTTATTGTTTGCGGTGACAAACCAACATCGCCAATCACTTCAGGCTTCATCTCATGCACTATGTCGGGTTGATTATTCCTGTCATACTGCGTGATGGTGCGAACGATTTGCGGCCTATAAAGAGTGCCGCCGTTGGCGATCGCGGAGACCACGTTGCACATCTGGATCGGCGTACAGGTGAGCATTGCCTGACCGATGGCGTAATCCACGGTATTACCCTCCACCCAACTCTGGTGGAAATACTTTCTCTTCCACGCGGGGAATGGAACCGTCCCAGTTCTTTCAATCTGCAAATCCCCTTTGCGCGCCAAATCCACCCCGGTCTTTTTGCCAAGCCCAAAACGCTTGGCGTATTGCGCGATTTTATCCGGACCAAGCAGTAATCCTACATGGTAGAAATAGATATCGCAAGAGTGTGCGATCGCTTGTATCAAATCCTGCGGTCCGTGCCCGCTGCGTTTCCAGCAGTATTTGGGCCACTTGCCAAGCCACATGACCCCGTGGCATACGAAGGTTGTGGAGGGGGTGATCGTTCCGGTGTTCAAAGCGGCGCTTGAAACGACTACTTTGAAAGTGGAGCCGGGTGCGTAGGCGCTGCTGACAGCCCGATTGATCTGAGGCTTCAAAGGGTTCTTGCTGATGGCGTTCCAGTTCTTAAAAGAGATACCTCGGGCGAATTGGTTGGGATCATACGAAGGTGCGCTCACCAACGCGATCACCGCGCCGTTATTGGGGTCCAACGCCACGGCGGCTCCCGGATGCCCCTTCGCAACCTGCGCCATCAATCCGTTATACGCCGCTTCCTGAACGGATTTGTTGATGTTCAACGTAAGGGTATCTCCAACAATGGGATCTGTCTCCCCAAGTTGCCTCTTCATTCTGCCGCGAGCGTCCACCTGAATGATCCTTCCTCCATCCGTCCCATGAAGATAGGTATCGTACGCCCGTTCCAATCCAAGTTTGCCACAATAATCCCCTGGCCGGTAACCTTTGAACTGACCATCATTCAGTTCGCTCCTTTGTATCTGCCCCATTTGACCGAGGATATGACCGAAGAGAGGACCATTCGGATAGTAGCGCACAGGTTCGGACGAGACAATTACGCCCGGTAGGCTTGTCTTGCGCTCCTCGATGCAGGTGGCGGTAGCCAAATCAACGTTATCCGCAATGCGCACGGGATCGTATGAATCGATCTTGTTCTTCTCCACCATGGCTTGAATGCTCTGAGGATCCGTATGCAAAAGCTTCGCGAGGAGATTGAGCATGCCAGGATTTTTCTGCATGATATCCGGAGCTACGGAAACCATGATCTCATTATGGTTCGTGGCGAGGATGTCACCTTCGGCGTCCACAATTTCGCCGCGAGGCGCT
>JAJZOL010000031.1 GCA_021811565.1 bacterium
CACCCTCTCCATTTCGGGAAAATGGATGTTGCCGTATGCGTCGGCTGGATTCAACAGCCGTTTTTGATGCACCACTTCCGCCGGTAGTATCTCCTTAATCAGACCAGAGTACCTCTTGAGAGCGCAATCAACCGCCACCCGCAGCCTTTTCTGAGTCAGCCCCTCCGTCAAAGGATATACGGGAACGATTCGGTTCGACGATAGAGAATCGGGGTTGTCGTTAGCCTCCTCCCACTCCGCGCGCTCCATCTCAAGCACGCCCCAGTTAAAGCCTTCCTTCACGAGCCCGTAAACAATCAATTCCGTGCGGAGCGTGGACCATTTTTGGAACTGACGCGAAAGGTAGGGTTGTTGAAAAAAAACCAGATGGATCGAGCCAGTGTCATCCGACATCGTGACCTTGGTGATGTTCATTCGCCGCTGTCGCGATTGAGAATTTTCAACCCCGATCACCTTGGCTCGAATGGTGGCGAACTCGCCTGGCTGCAATTCCGCAATAAGGCGGAACTTCGTTCGATCCTCGTAACGACGCGGCGTGTGGCGGAGAAGGTCCCACACCGTGGATATTCCCAATTTGGCTAACAGCGTGGCTCCTTGCGGTCCGATGCCTTTAAGATACTGCACATCATCGGATAGATCACGCCGCATAGACCCCCGCTCGTCGGTTGAAGGAGAGAAGGACATAAGCCCTCCGGACAATATAGACTTGGGGCTAGTATAGCAAACCCCGGAGTCGGTTGTCAATGATCGAAACCGTTAAAAATCACGAAAAAAGGACGGCGATGCCAGCCGTCCAAGGCAACTTATTATACCTTCGCAAGGAAAAGGCTGTCAAATACTAAGAGCCCTTATGAGAGTGAGAGGTGTTGTTTGAGATAGAGAGCTTGGAATTGAAAACGGACCGATAATCCATGGACGTTACATAGTTGCTATGGATCGCCCAATCCTTTGCCATTCCTCTTCATGCGATATGATTACATAAATTCGCCCCTTACTTCAACCTCTTCAATGCGCTCTCAAGCCATAACTCCCCGCCTTCGTAAATCATCCAAAGCAGCGCGGCGAGGATGCCAACAGCTATCGCAACATTGGGATAACGCAGAAAATGGAAGGTGAATTTGACTTGAAACCCGATATTGGAGAAATGGAGAGGGTGAAATCGAACAAAATAGATCAGAAAGATCACATAGGCGACATAGTAAAAAAGAATAGGCGCCCAGAGGAGCAGGTGAACCTTTCTGGCGCGCAACGCCATCTCCACGGGACGAATGGAAAGAGTGATCGCCATGACGCAGATAAAAAGGTAGAGCATCAATAGCCCCACGGATTTCACAAGCGCGTACATCCCCTCCGAAGGCAGGCGACGATCCAGCCATACGCTCCACCAAGAGCCAAGCATTTCATGCCTCCATTGCAACAGGAGAGTGCACATCCCCGGAAGGAGAACAATCCACACAAGAAACAATGGGATTAAAAGGTAAGGCGGAATTTTGCTCTTTTTTCCTTGGAGCGATGCGCCTATCCCTGACGCGGCCAAAACCGGCAACAAGGTGAAGATGATTGCTTGAATATCTCGGCTGATATGGAGGTGCATTGCGGATACTCCTTTCCGCCGCCGGAGAGATTATCTTAGGTTCATGGCTTTACGGACTATTGTCAAAGTTTCCGATGTGACTTGGCGCGCCCGTTCCGCTCCATCCTCTAGATATTTCTCAAGCTGAGCGGGATCGGCGAGCAACTCCTTGCGCTTGATTCTCAGCGGCTCCAATGAGGCGTTGATGATGTCAATGAGTTCCCTCTTGTTTTGAACGCACCCCCGTTCCCCTCTGCGATCCTCCTCCCAGGAGGTCTGATATCCCTCAGGATCGTAGAGTTTGCGCAATTGACAGACCACGCAGGTCTCAGGTATGCCCGGGTCGGATTTGCGTATCTTCGTCTCCGTGGTGAAGGCGCTCATGATTTTCTTCGCAACGGTGTCGGCGTCGTCGGAGAGATAAATCGCGTTGTCGTAGCTCTTGCTCATTTTTCTCCCATCCAAACCCGGCACCACGGCGGCGGACTCGTTTACAATCGCCTTGGGCTCGGGAAAGACGTCACCGTATAAAAAATTGAACCGCCTGGCTATCTCTCGGGTGATTTCCAGATGCGGCACCTGATCCTTGCCAACCGGCACAGCCTGAGCTCTGTAGACTAGGATATCCGAAGCCATGAGGACCGGATACCCCAATAGCCCGTAAGAGAGCGATTCCTCGTTTAGCCCCAGGTTTTCTCTTTTCTCTTTGTAAGTCGGCACCCGTTCGAGCCAACCCAGAGGAGTGATCATGGAGAGCAGAAGGTGAAGTTCAGCGTGCTCTTTCACGTGGGATTGCAGAAAAATGGAGCACTTTTCCGGATCCAGTCCCGCAGCGATATACTCCGCTGCAACCTCCCGCGCCGAACTGGAAATCTCGTCAGTGCGATTGTACATGGTTGTTAAGGCGTGCCAGTCAACGATGCAGCAGAACATCTCATAATCTTTTTGAAGGCGCACCCAGTTGCGCAGGGCGCCTTCGAGGTTCCCGAGATGCAAAACTCCGGTTGGCTGCATGCCACTCAACAATCGTTCCATGAATAATCCTCATTTGCAGAGATAGTATAGCCGCAATCAAGCGAACATAATGAAGGAGGGTAATCGCGTTAGCTTATCCCAGTTGCGGAACTAGAAGATGAATGCAAAAATTGACAGGCGGACCCAGAACCTGGCTAAGCAATCCCGGAGCCAGAAACACAATCAGCAGAAAGACAAGAGGTCCCCAGGAATTCATCCATCGTTCATAAACCATCGAGCTTTTCCGGGGCAACAACGCAATCATAATCCAGTGCCCGTCCAACGGCGAGATGGGGATCAGATTGAAAAACGCCAGGAAAAGATTGATTTGGATTCCAACAAATAGGAATGTTTCCAACAGACTAACATTTGCATTGACCTGAAAAATGGAGCGAAAGATCATTGCGAAAATCGTGGCTTGAATTAGATTTGAAACCGGACCCGCCAACGCCACGATACTCTGATCCCTTTTCGGATTTTTGAAATTGTAGGGGTTGGTCATTACCGGTTTGCCCCACCCAAATCCAAATCCTGTTAATGAGGTGACCACCATCATGATGGTTCCGAGGGGATCCAAATGGTTCATGGGATTCAGGGAGAGGCGTCTTTGCATTCGAGGTGTGGGATCGCCCAACATATCCGCCACAATCGCATGAGCAAACTCGTGCAAAGTGATGGCGATAATCAACACCGCAATGAAAATAACAAACGAAGTCAGATTAATATGTGAAAACATTCTTTCGCTTTTTTATCCTGTTTGGGTAAGCTGTCGCACTCCCAAAAACCTTGATGGAATGACGTCATGGCGCAATAGATCCTCGAAAGTCTCCCTTTCAACAATCACATCCGCCTCCCCGTCGAGCAATAGCAACACCGCAGGTTTAAGCACCTTGTTGTAGTTGCTCGCCATTGCGTAGTTATAAGCCCCCGTCGTTTGGACTGCGATGATATCTCCCGGTTCCAACTCTGTTGCCAGGGTATCCATAATAAGTACATCCGTTTCGCAATGCTTACCCGCAATCGTCACTACTTGATCGTGCGGCTGGTTCGCCTTGTTTGCTACGATAAGCTCGTATACTGCGTCATACAACTGAGGACGGGGATTATCCGACATCCCCCCATCCACGGACACATAGGTTCTTGTCCCCGGCGCTTCCATGATGGGCACTGTTTTGATGGCTCCAACCGAGTAAAGGGTTACTCCCGCCTCACCCACTATGGCCCTGCCTGGCTCCTGTTGGAGAGTGGGCAACTCCAATTCAAATTTCTCAAGATCCGATTTCAGCGAAGAGGCTATCACATCCGCAAAACGTTCGAACTCAGGGGGCGTTTGATTGGAACGATATCTTACTCCCAAACCTCCGCCAATATTCAATACGTTACAGGTGGCGCCAAGGGTGTCATAAATCTCCTTCATCAGACGAACCATTGCATCCACCGCCCCCACATGCGCGTCGGTATCCAAAAGTTGTGACCCTACATGGCAGTGAATTCCGTCAAAACTGAGAGACGGAGCGGCAAGCACGCGTCGAACCGCCTCCATCGCGGAACCATCTTTGATGTTAAAGCCAAACTTTGTGTCCGCCTGTCCAGTACTAATAAACTTATGAGTGTGAGGATCGACTCCCGGGGCGCATCGAACCAACACATCAACCGTACGATTTGCGGCTCTCGCCAATGAGGAAAGAGCTTCCAACTCCGCGAAGTTATCCAACACCACATGTGCGATGCCGGAGTTAACCGCCATTTCAAGCTCATCCACTGATTTGTTATTGCCATGCAGGTTGATACGCGAGGCTGGAAAATCGGCATGGAGCGCGGTGTAAAGCTCCCCCGCCGATGCCACGTCGAGGTAAAGCCCCTCTTGCTCAACGATCTTGCACATGGTACGGGTCAGAAAAGCCTTGCCGGCGTAGCAAATGATATTTTTGGGGTACCTTTCATCAAAGGCTTGTTTGTATCTGCGGCATCTCTCCCGAATTACCATCTCATCCATCAAATAGAGCGGGGTGCCGTATTGTCGCGCCAATTCCACGGTGTCGCATCCGGATATCTCCAAACGTCCGGCGGCGTTAATTTTCTGGGTGCCAAGCAGCATTACCCTGGTTTTCTCCTCGTTTCTCCTTGTTTCTCGCACACATGAAAAAGGAACCCGGTCATTAAGATGACTTCGGTTCTCGAAATTTAGTTTAGCTTGATTCGCGGCGTATTGTCAAATCTCAGAGCTGATTTCGCACATCAAAGAATGGACATTCTTTCGAACATCCCCCCAACTATTCACTTGACAGATGGGTATAATAATGCTAAATTCAATGTAAGATCACAACCCCTGTTTATATAGTATCCCTTAGGAGGATCATCCCAGTGAAAATGAAACGACGCCTTATCCTCGCCGCAATGGGAACCATGATTGCATTCATATTCTCAATGCAGCGTGCAAGTCTGGGTCAGGACACCCCGACGGAGCCAGCGCCGACACCCGCCCCGTCGCCAATCATCACTCCGGTACCCGTGCCTCTGCCAACTCCTCCGACCACCCCGACCAAACCGCAGGAGCCACCAGCGCCAACTACGCCTGTCACTCCGGTTCCGAATCAACCAACGCAACCGTCGACGCCCGCACCCACTCAACCAACGACACCTGCGCCGACACCCCTCGCACCGTCAACACAACCCGTCACGCCTGCCCCAATGCCGGTTCAAGCGAACCAATTTCAGATCAATTATCTGCAACCTGTCACTCAGACATATGTTTCGCAGATACTGAAAAAGCAACCGATCATCGACGGGATCATTGGTAATGATGAGTGGAGCAAGTGCTACACATTGCAGGAAGGCGACATATCCGGAACCATATACATGAACTGGGATGACAATAATGTATACATCGCTGCGCAAACGGATAAACCCGCTTGGCTTGTGGTGGATCTAGATTGCAACGGGGATGGCTGGCTGCGCGGAGCGGACAACCTTGAAATCACCGTGCCTCCTGTGAACAATGCAGCGAAGCCCGCCATTACCACACGACTTTTGGACGCTCTGAGCGTTAACGACTCTCCCACTTGGAACGACACGGTGGTATCCCCCTCTTCAATCAATGTGGCGGAGAAGGCGGACGGAGCGGGGCAGGTGATCGAAATGGCGATCCCCAAAGGGATCGCGGGGTTGAACCCTCGCGAAAATGCATCCATGATGTTCCGTGCGGATATTCTTCCCGCCGACTCGACCCCGGTGCCCACCAAGCCCTACGAACCGCACAAGCTTTTGGATGTCATCTTGGTTGATACCAGAACCGTTACCGTGCCCGGCATAACTCCGATTCTGAAATTGAACGATGTCAATTATATTCCCGGCGAGAACCTTGACGCCACGTTAAAGATCGCTAGCCAGCTAAGCGACCCCACCCAGATACAATCCATCACTTGGCAGGGGATAGGCCCGGCATCGAATCTTGTAAACACACTACGACAGGTGAACATACCCGTTGTAAAACCTTTAAAATCCATTACATTGAAATATCACAGTCAAATTCCTAACAACGCCATTCTGGGATACTATCAGTTTGAAACCGACGGTGTCCTTACAAACGGAAAGACATTCTCCAATACCATCAGTTTCGCGATTGTGGAGCCATTCAACCTATCCATTACCACAATTCCCTCCTCCGTAGCGATCAATTCCGTTGGCGAAACACAGTTGAAGGTTGACGTGAACATATTCAGTGCGGTGCCCGGATACGCCCAAGGCGATGTAGAACTTTTCGTCCCGACAGGATGGGAGGTTAAAGGAAGATCCAAGAAAGGGTTTTACATCGACCGGGAGGATGTCACAAGGGCTTCGCATTTCTATGTTTTGGTCCCGAACGCCATGCCTAACGGTGACTATGACCTAAAAGCCACCATTTCATGGCATGGAAAAATGTGGGTAGCGCATCATATCGTGCATGTTTCCGGTCTCCCTATTTCCGCAGGTGCGAACACGAAGCCTGACACTACGACGGCAACGACAAAACCCGCAACGGATAACAAATAGTCCGTTTCTTTGCATTATGCATTTCAATCATGGCGTTCGATGCACCCAAAAGGATAAATTTACAGGTTTATCGAACGCCACACTGTTATGGTATCAAGTCAGGAGAGTGAACCTCAGGATGAGTTTCACTCCTCTTTTGGTGAATGTCATAAAATGATTCGTTCAATCCTTCCATTGTTGATCGCTACCGCCCTTGTCACCTTAGGGATGCGTCAGCCTATGGCGGATGAGACCCCTTCGCAGCAACCATCTTTCACCGATATGCTCAATAACGAGGAGTTGCAACCGTTAGTCCCACCTCCCCCCAAACCTAAATTTTATCAAAACGCGGATTTTCACAGCGGAGTCCCGCTTGGAGGGATTGGATGCGGCTCGGTGGAGATAATGCCGAACGGCTCATTCGGCAACGCCACGTTAAACAACAACTGGACAGACCCCATTTCCGTCGTGCCTGGATGGTTCGCCTGCGTATGGACCAATGCCGGAGGGAGAACCCATGCGATGGAATTGACGCACAACTCAACGGATACAATGCCTGGGGTTGAAAAAGTCTTCTATCATGGTGAATTTCCTAGAGCAACCCTGCGTTACGAGGATCGTCACCTTCCCTTGCAGATCACCATGCAGGCGTACTCCCCCATCATTCCCTTCGATCTTATGAACTCCTCGCTTCCAGCGTTTTATATGATTTACAACATACGTAACGATTCGGGGGGAACGGCGGATGTCTCTTTGGCTTTATCCTTGGAGGGATTGAACGGGCTATCCGGTACTCACCCGATATTGAGTCAAAACACCATATTCAACGAATCCCCATTGAAAAACGGAACCGTGGGTTTCACTATCAACTCTTCCACCCCTGCTGCGTTGCAACAGTCCATAAGTTCCAATCGTACGGGCGACTATGCACTGCTTACACAAACCCCTTCGCCGGATATGCAAGTGAATATTCGGGAATGGGATAACAACGGCGCCACGCCATCCTGGTGGGACGAGTTCTCCCGCACTGGTGCAATCCCTGGAAAGTCTGAAACCGCATTCGCAGCAAAACATCCCGCCGGGGTAATTACAATTCATTTCTCGATGAAAAACGGGGAGACATTTCACATTCCGTTCGCTGTCGCATGGTACACTTCTCGCCTTCAAAGCTATTCCGGCAAGGAATACGGGCATTTGTATAATCTCAATTTCGAGGATGCGGATTCGTTGGCGCGCTATCTTTTGGAAAATCGTTATGTTTTCGATGCTTTGACCGACGAATGGAGGGATCGTTTACGTCAGAGTTCATTGCCGGATTGGCTTGTTAACAAATTGATTAATAACGCATCGGTACTCTTCACAAACACAATACTAACCCAGGATAACGGGGAAAAAGCAAATTCGCAGGGAACTTCAGTTTTCGATTACTATGATGTGTTGGATAAAAACGCCGACACTATCTCCACGCTCAATAGAAGGGTGTGTGTGCAACCTCTATTGCTGGCGCTGTTCCCAACCCTTGACAGAAAACAATTGCTGCAATTTCTCTCCGTGCCGACTCCGGATGGTTCGCTGCCATTGCACGATGGTTACTCGTTCAATAAAGCCAACGCAACCGCGGAACCGCCGTCAGACACCTCCTATCCAATCGACGCGACGCTGAACGGCATCCTTCAAATCACGCGTTATTACATGTGGACGCATGATGACGCATTTCTCCAAATCGCTTATCCTCACGTGAAACGAGCGGTGGATTTGATCGCACTGAATGCCGCGAACAACGGAAACATTCCATCCGGTGCAACCATGTATGGGGCGCCTCAAGGGATTGCGCCAAGCTCCTATCTGGCAACTTTGTGGATGGCGGCGCTGAAATCCAGTCAGTCATTGGCTGAGATGCGCAAGGACGAAACTTTCGCCAAACTTTGCGGATCTCTATTGAAAACCGCTCAACAAGCGGTTATGGAGAAATTGTGGAACGGTAAAAACCTTGACGGATCACTCACGGCTAAAGGAGATAAAACGACACATCCCGAGAGCAGCGGGGAATTAGCCGGACAGGCGCTCCTGCAGCCTTTTGACGAGGATAAGCTGTTGCCTGAAAGCATCGTGCATTCCGCCATATCCAGCATGATCGCACAAAATTCCGTCAACAACGTCGATCCGAACGCTGGTTTATCGGAACTTTTTCAAGGCTCGTTGTATGCCTATAACTCCAATTCAAATGCTTGCATATCCTTGCTGAAAGGGATGTACAATTGGGAGATCAACATACTGAATTCCCCTTGGGCTGTCCCGTCAACGGTGGCGAAGGCACATTCCGCCGATAGCTCCGGAAAAGACACCCCGGCTTGCTCCATGGATACTGCAGCTTCTTGGAGTTGTCTTTACGCACTGGAAGGGTTCTCGCTTGATCTGCCTGATAAGAAAATGGGATTCCTGCCGAACCTCCCGGATGGATGGACCTCCATCTCCGCGCCGATATTCGCACCCTCCTTCTGGGGATGGATGACCTATCTGCCCGAAAAGAGGGACATTCACATCACTTTTCGCCTGGATCGCCTGATACCCATCGGAACGAGAGCTTCGTCTCACGGAAACGGGATGAACGCAGGCTCATCGAACGGGGCGGGGTTTGAATGTCAGGAACTCCTCCTGCCACGATTGCAGGGAGGCACGGACACCGTAACCGCAATACTGCAGGATTCCCAGGCGCCTGGATCCGTGATTCAAAAAACCAATGACACCCTATTGTACCGATTCGACAAACCTGTGGAAATCGGCGTGGGGAGACGATTGCAGATTGTGATTCAATAATGTGAGGAAGATGGGACACCTCTTCGTTATCTTCCCGTCCGGCTCATTTTCAGTTTCACCGTCTCAATTGAGTCATGCCCTAAGCCGATGTCAAATCCATCTCTCTTCGTATGCATCGGGGTGGGATCCATTTCCAAAATATTCGTGTGTTGCGCGGAAAGAACGGGAAACAGTGATTTCAGATGCAGGACGGTGTTTTTCCCTTCCATTTCGCACAGACGGATTACAACCCCATCGTCATCCTCGCACTTCTTAATAGTGGTGATGAATGAACCCTGAGGGGCGATGGAAAAGAAACTCGTTTTCAGCGGTAATCCCCCACTGTGGTACCTTTCCTCAGGTAGCGTTGGAAGCAAGGGATGCGTCGCATCAAACGCCTCATGATATCCTTTTCTCCAATCACCTTGGTGCGAAAAGACACTGAACACATATTCGTGATTTCCGGGCTGAAGATACCAGTTCCCAGTTCCATTGCAGCTTCTTCTTGACGCTAGAAGGACGGGTTGCAACACAGGGTAAGATACAGGGTTCATGGTTGGATCGATGTAATCACATACCGCCACACTCGACGACATCGTCACACCAAATCTTTTATCGCTTGCATCAATAAAATCTTGGATCTCTCGCGGATGTATATCCGAGCACTGCTGGGAGTAATCCAAACCGGCGTAGGTAAAACCGCCATTCGTTTTGATTTCGCTCTTGCCAACCTCGACCACACCCATCGGAACCGCATAGGCGATATACCCGTGGATTTCGTTGAGCGGCAAAGCCATGCGAAACTCCCGGTATTTCTCCCCATCCCAGTTAAGAAGGGAGATATGGCAGTCGATTCTCTTGATCGTATTGTAAATATCCAGCCTCTCCCGCACAGTGACATGAGGAATCACCTGTGTGAATTCATAGCAGGTGCGAATAGGTCCATTTTCGACGATTCGCCATTTGGACGGATAGTTTGAGAGCTTGTCAAATCCCTGCATTGTCGGCATTTGAATCTCTCCAAACTCCCCCGCCCCAGTCCCGACTGATTGCATCGTGAATATTTCGAACCCTAAAAACTTTGAGGTATTCAGTAACTCCCTCTTCAACGACTTGTCGTACACGCTTTTCACACCGCCAGGCGCGAAAACGATCCGATAAAAGCGGTTTTGAAACAGTTTATCATTCGCTTGAACGTCATTGAAAACGGATTTTGATCCGTGTGCGACCGGATTGAATGCGTATGCGGAATAGCCTATGGAGGGAACTTTATCGGCAATGAAGATCGGGTGCGGAGTTTTCCGGACGTTCTTCGCATATGCGCTCACTTCGAAGATACGCGCGGGTTGATTTGGTCTTGAAGATGGTCTTGTGATATACACACAGAGATAACGAACCGGGCGAGGAGAGAAGCGCACACTTGTATACACGGCACGATTTCCCGTTATGGGAGGCGTCAGATCCATCCATGGTGCGTCGGGCGAATTGGTTCCCATGATCCGAAAATCCGCAGTATTATCCTCATCGACATCATTGAAAATACCTGCGGCACCCTCATGACGAATGGTGACATGATCGATGATTCGGGTTTTGCCGAAATCGATAATAAGCCACTGGGGCGTCGTGGCATCCGAGGAGACCCAACGATCCGTGTCGTCGTTCCACCATCTTCCGTCAATGACCTTTTCAGGACCATAGCCGGGCATCCAGGAACTGGCATAGACGTGCGCACCCATCGCTCGCGTCGCCACATTAATCTCCGAGGGTTGATCCAAGGTGGTGAACTGAAAAGGAACATTACGACCTTCGGGGCTCTTCAGAAGGTAACGTTTTTTGGGATTCAACCGGATCGGAACTATCACAGGAGAGGAACGCCGCCAGGATAAACCATTGAACACCACCACTCTTTTCGAACTCGAATCGGCATATCTCACTCTCGACGCTATGGAGAGCAGAGCGGAATGCAGGATCCTCTGAGCTGTGTGTTTCGCGTAGATCTCCTTGTTTTTGAATATTTCGTCGGTGATGTTACCGTGATTGCCGCCAATGCCATGATCAAGATAGATTTCCGACATCCACGCTTTATTCAGCGATTTTTCAGGATAGGATTGAAAATTTCGATCCAAGAGACATTTCACAGTTTGGAATATTTCCGCTTCAGGCAACAAAACAGCGGCATCCCGCTTGGCGGCGATCATATGATGATGAGTGGGTCCGTGAATATACAACCATACATTGGGACGCTCACCCGTAACGGTATCCAAATGGGATTTTGCGGATGCGATCGAATCAAAGAAAGTCCCCGCAGTGGAATAACGCATTTCGGAGCCGATAACCGGCTGGACACTCTTATTCCATAAATCAATAAGGGGGTTGAAATCCACCGGGGTGTCAAAATCATTGGTGTGCAAAAGGATGTAATCAGGAGGTATTTGGTATTTGCGGTAATAGATTCCCTCCTTGTCGAGTTTCCCTTCGATCGCCCGTACGGCGTTCGCGGGTGATTGATTGAGCAGCGCGGATGGGTTCCCGTAATGTCCCGGGGAGTATGCTATCACACCCGAGCCGTCAGGACTACGCCATTGATGCAACCCTTCATGGAAGCGACTAATCATCAGGTAAGGAACACCGGCTTTGCTAAGAATCTGCTGCATCTGCATGGCGCGTCCCGGAACGTCCATGGTGAACGCCACCCGGCTGTCGCATCCAGGGAAATTTTTTAAAAGCCATCGCCTGCCAAAATATAGCTCTCGCACTAATTCCTCGCCGGACAGGAGAGATTCGTAGGGCTGATTATAGGTGGCGCCCCATTCCAATCTTCCTTCGCGAGTGAACTTATATATCTCCGATTTAAGTTCGGGATGTTTTGACAATATCTCCATAAGATTTAGCATGTTCTCCATGGAGAAACAATAATGGGGGTTTTCACGCATCATCTTCATGGCGGGAATTAGCACATGATCGATGCGATACTCCTCGCAGGCTTGGGGCGTACCCATCCAGGCGATATCCTGATGGCTTGACGAAACGAGATCCAGATAACCGTCGTGAAAATAGCCCTTACCGATTCCCTGAGCGAAAGAGAGGTCGGCAAACATAAATAGCTGAAGGGTCAAAATTACAGACACGAATCGGTGGAGATACATGTTTGAACTCTCGTGTTTTAATAAGGAAAGGAAGCGATTTTTCAAAACAATTAAGGAATGAATTATGAAAAGAAATGTCTAATCAATCACTTGCGGATTTAAATTCCGATGATGGATGAACCGTAATATTTTACCACTCACCAGCAGTCTTATTCCACCTTGGCGAAATCATTCAATCCACGCATCACATCTTTCACCACTCGACTTACGTTGCCCAGGCAACAAGTTCCCTGGGGGTTTTTAGTCTCGCATTCACACCTACCAGCTTGAACCTCAGCAGTAATTCTGGCGATCACAGTACTTTTCCCCGTGCTTTCAATCTCATCTTCAATGGATTTCCTAGTGTGATGAAAACAATAACAGATCGGTGTAGTGGCGGAATGATCCTTTTGCGCTACCCGCACTGTCAGATCGCTTGTTTCAAATATCTGTTCGTCATTTTTCGTGAAGTAGACCACTGGGCACGAGAATGTCGGGCAAAAATAATAGGGACCTGAGCCGACATGGCGTGCTGATTCGGAAACAAGAAGACTCTTTATCGTGACAAGAGAGACAGGTTTACCGCGTTTATTGCAACGAAGGCAATTCGGAGCTGGCTCCTGTTTGATTTTTACTCCGCAACAATCGTCCGTTTGAGATGATCCACTGTTATTGCAATGTGATTCTGACATCTTCATTCTCCTCTTAATTCATTTTCGCTATTCACGAGTGTGACTGAAAATCCATTTTTCTCAATCAGCGATTCTATATGCTTAATGCTGACCATCTTTGGATTATATTGAAGGAATATTTTTTTGGATTTAAGGGATGAATCCGCTGAATATACACCCGGCGTTTTTCTTACCACTCCAAGCATCGCAGGCAAACAATCCGTGCATATGAAACTATTATCGATCGAGAGTACCGCACGGCGCCCCTCGATAGTAGAGGCTTTCGCCAAATGCGTATCAATTTCATCTTTGCCGAAAACCCTGCTCGTCATACTGGGATATGCCATCGACCATACGGAGAATATGGTGACGCCCCAAAGCAAGATGCGGCTTAGCCGACGATATCTCAACACTTTAATAGATTGACAGCAACCGTTGTCGCAATCGATTTTTTCCGGTCGATACGAAAAATAAAACCCAAAACCTAACAGCGCAATGCTGAGGAGCATTAAATATGGACGGTATGGTGCGAGAGCGGACCCAAACCATGCAGATCCGGCGCTTGCGGTTCCCAGAATAAGCGGGATAATGCAGCAGGCGGACGCAGCAATCGCTGCAAAAAGCCCGCCAATAATTAACATTACCTTCCTCATATAAATCATCCCTTCCTCTTCGGGCTTGACGCCAGATGAAAAAAACTTTATTTCAAAAGCCTTGATTGCCTGTGCCGTCAATTATTTGCCAGAAGACCAAGCGTTAGGCATTTAGCTTCAGGCAACTTCTGAAAATATGAATGCTATGTGTGCAATCGAAACAAAAGATTTGCTAATCAACTGAAAACCCAGAGAACAAGTCAAGAAGTGTTTTCAGTTGACGCTCATCTCGAAAATAGTAGCAGGCGAACTTCCCTTCCTTTCGCGTCTTGAGCAATCCGGATAAGGTGAGAACCTTGAGATGATGGGAAATTGCAGGCAAGGACATATCCAATAATCGGGACAGCTCACAAACACAAAGCGACTCTATGGCAAGCGCATACAAAATTCTCAATCGAACAGGATCCGCTATCGCTTTTGTTAAAACTATCACACGGTCAAAAGAATCCTCCTGCGGCATCTTTTTTGCGACACGCCTCACGCGAGTGGGATCGTCATTGTAACATTCACAGGATAGTTCATCGATTCTACGTTTCACTAAGTTTGGCATTTTTCATTTCCTCTGCAAGTCTTATAAAGTCGTCGTACTCATTTTGACTTATATCGGTATCTATGCTTGATTTAAGTGTGTCGTAA
>JAJZOL010000225.1 GCA_021811565.1 bacterium
TAATATAAATAAGACCACCGTCCGATCGCGTCAACTCCGTTCATTGAAAAGGGGAAAATATGGATTATAATTTGATGCAACGATTTGATTTCATGTGGATTTTAATATGAGGCAATACGGAAAATGTGGCGCCTGCAAGGATAACCGGAAAGTCGGCGGGATCATTATCGACTGCGATAATATAGAGCGGTTATCTAACTCATCATAGGGTTTTCCGGAATTTCAGCGAAACTTATCGGTGGAAAAGAGAGATTTAGTTACGGTTCTGAAATGACAATCCAACGCTTCATCCATTGAATACCCATCAACAATAGGTAATTCACGATCGCTCACACCTTGCTGTACGGAGTATTCACCGCGTAAGTCCCGTCCGGCAGACATACGGTCTCGTAGTCATCGAAAAGGATCGGCTCCGTTGCATTGAAGCACAAATAGACCCTGAACGCAAGCTCCCTGATCTCCGTTTCAGCGTGCAGGTTCGCTCGCATCTCTATGAAATGCCTCCACGCTCTCACGTTGGCGGTCACGACGATGGGAGCCTCCGTCTCATTCGGTAATACGGAGCGCGCCGCTTGCTGTACCTTTTTTCGCAAATCGGTTTTCGCCTCTGCGGAAAGGATCTCGGAGCCGGATTTTTGCTTGCGAAGTAGATTCTCTGCCAATTCGTCGTACTCTTTCGCCGCCCGATCTATTCGCTGGAGGAACAGAGAGTGCAATTCGGGGTCGCGTGAATATTCGGGACGCTCCACGAAACGCACAACCTTGCCCGAACAGTATCTCTGGCTCACCTGGCTAAATGCGAAACCGGCTCTGTGTCTCACTAACTCATGAGTCAAGCTGCGGGAGACTCCGTAGAATAGGAAGGAGAAATTGGCGTGCTCCAAAACGGATCCGTGCCCCGATTGCTTGATATTATCAAAATATCGACTCGCCTCGCTGTTCTTCGTGCGACGAGGAGAGAAACTCATGTAGCAGAGTTGACCAGCCAGCTTGCAGAGTTGGGTGGCGTCATCTATACTCTCATCCTCAAGATATTGCAGGAAATGGAGATCCTCGCCATATCCAGCGAGGAAGTCGCGTAGGCTCGTCAAGTCCGTGGAAGGCTTGGAGATAAGATGCACTCCCGGAGAGGTCAAATACGGCGTGCCGATCTCCGTGCATAGGGGATGGGAGGGTAGGTAGGGATAGTTCGATGATGTAAATTTCACTGAATATCTCAATGCCTCGGGAGGCGCGGCGTGATTCATTTTTTCTTCCGTGGTCATGACAACACTCCATTCCGGATGCGGGTTTATACTGTCTTTGATGTTTCGCCTCCAAGCGACCGACATGATTTGACGTTTCGGCGAAAACACCCCTAAGTTCGCATTACTATAATCCCTATTACGATAGCATAAAATAAACGGGGAGACGTTCTCGTTTCAAGGAGCGTCTCCCGGACGAATGTTCGTGATTGGCACGGCACATGTTAAAAAAAGTGTTCATTGACCTTCGAAGTGAATTGATTCCCCATAAAAATCTCCGATGGGACACCCCGATTCGAATAGGAAGCAGTCCGTATCAGGAAAGTCTGCAACGGGTATCCTTGCTGAGTTATTCCTTCCCTTGCATCGCTTCGATAAGAATTTGCGCCACCTCCGGACGAGTGAACTCCATGGGGGGCGTCTCGCCGTTGCGAAGCATCTCCCTCACTTTGGTTCCGGAAAGCGCAATGTGCGATTCCGCATCATGAGGGCAGGTTTTAGCTGACGCCATGCCTTCGCATTTTTTACACCAAAAACTGTGCTCGAATTTCAATGGGACGATGCCCAATTCATCCGCATTGAACTCGTCGAATATCTTCTGGGCGTCGTAGGTACCGTAATATTTGCCAACCCCGGCGTGATCTCTGCCTACGATGAAATGGGTGCATCCGTAGTTTTTACGGATGATGGCGTGGAATATCGCCTCGCGCGGTCCGGCGTAGCGCATTGATGCAGGATTGACCGCTAGAAGCGTTCGATCCAACGGATAGTAGTTACGCAAAAGGACTTCATAGCACCGCATACGAACGTTTGCAGGAATATCATCGGATTTGGTCTCACCCACCAAAGGATGCACTAACAGCCCGTCCGTTATCTCCAAAGCGCATTTCTGCAGGTATTCATGGGCGCGGTGAATAGGGTTCCTAGTCTGAAACCCCACAATCGTACTCCATCCTCTTTCCCGAAAAACCGCTCGCGTTTGGGCGGGCTTGAGGTGATATTCCTCAAATTCTCCGTGCCCTGGCAGGTTCAGAATTGTCACATCGCCCCCAACCAGCAACTCTCCCTGTCGGTAAAGATCAGCCACTCCGGGATGAGCCTTGTCATCGGTGCGATACACATTTTGCGCCTCGACGGATTTATCGTAGGGATATATATCATCTATCGTCAATATCGCCAGGCGAGAGCCGTTGGCATCCGTTAAAACCGCCCGTCCGGCTTTCTCAAGTGACGACGATAACTCCTCCTCGATGGAGAGAGTGATTGGAACACTCCATGGAAGACCGTTGGCGAGACGCATTGATTTGACAACGCCCTCGTAATCTTTCCGGCACATGAACCCCGTCAAAGGGCTAACGGCACCGTCGGCGATCAGTTCGAGGTCCGTAACCTCCTTGGCGTTCAGGGTGATCTCAGGATAGTTTTCGGTGGATTGTGTCAGTCGATCTCTCTCATCCGTCGAAGCCCATCTGTTGATGAGTTCCCCCCCATGGGGTGGAATAGTGTTGGTCATAATTTTAACCTCATATATTATTTATTTGATTTAGTTAGTCAAGTATGAGATGAATTATACCGCAATCATGCAAGTTCGTCAATGCATGATTGCAAATCAACATGAAAGATGGATGAATTACCGGTTGCGGGTCATCCGACACTACATTAGCTTCCCTCCTGCTGTTTGCAAACAAGCGTTTGTTTCGATCCGGTTCGCATCCCGCATTTGTTTGCTTGACAAAACCCGTTTTTTGTGATATATTATAATCAGTTGCAATCAAGTTGCAATAAGGAGCTGTAATGTCCACTCTTTCCCGACAATCAACCCTTGCGGATAAAATCGGCGAGATGGGAGTGCGCCTTACAAAGCAGAGGCGATTTCTGATCGATTTGATCGAATCCTCGCAGACTCACCTCCATCCGAGCGACATCCTCAAACTGGCTCGACAGAGGGGCGAAAAGATGGATCGCACCACCGTCTACCGCACCCTTGGCATGCTCAAGGAGATGGGGTTGATTGAGGAGTTGGATCTTCTTCATCTGAGCGGACATGAGCACTACTACGAACTTAGAGATAAAAACAAAAGGCATATTCATTTGGGATGCGTCAAATGCGGTAAGATACTCGAGTTTCGTTCCCGACTGATTGAACAATTGGAATCGGAAATAAGAAAAGAGACAGGTTACGATGTGCTTTCCATGCGCATCGAGGTGGCGGCGATTTGCCGTAAATGCCGGGGCGAAAACGGTGATGAGTGAACAATGGAAATATCCATCGTTGTTTTTTTCGCTCTTGTTGCAACAAAATTGCAACTGAGTTCGTTAATGATCTTACTGTACCAACATGGAATATATAACCACGCTAATCGCCACTTTACGCCGGGCGTTTAGCGAGGACTGACAATTCAATATGGTTGATGTTTTTTCCAATGCACGATAACAGGAAGGATTTGTTCTTAACACAAAATGGAAAACGCACTGGGTGAACACACAACCCGATCAAGGTTTCTGAGTCTGCTCAAAGTCTGGGGTCCCGCTTGGCTTGTTATGATCGCGGATGTGGATGCGGCGAGCGTTATCACTGCCGCTGAAAGCGGTGCGGTTTACGGTACCAAGCTGATCTGGTTCATTCTTATACTTGCGGTTCCGTTATTCGTGCTTCAAGAGGTCGCCGGCAGAATCGGAGCGGTGACCAACAAAGGACTCGGGGAGCTTATCCGAGAGAATTACAACCGGAAAACCGCGATGGTGGCTTCAATCCCGATGGCGATCGTGGATATCATCAGCTACGTCGTGGAATACACGGGCGCTGCGATCGGTTTTCAAATACTCGGCGTCCCCCCCACAATATCCGTTCCCATTGTCTTCATCGCTCATGTCTTAATCGTCTATAAGAAACGATACGCCGAGGCGGAAAAGCCGTTGCTCTTCGTATCGATCCTGTTTGTTATCTCCTGGCTAATATCAGCGTTTTTGACCGCCCGTCACGGTGTGGAGATCACTCCTTTTTACTTTTCCAACTCCCCGGCATTCCTCTACCTACTTGCTGCGAATGTGGGTGCGGTCATCATGCCGTTCATGCTCTTTTACCAAGCGTCCGCCACCGCCGAAAAGGGAACCACCGCTTCAAACCTCTGGGCGATACGCTGGGAGACCGGCGTAGGCGCGGTGGTCTCGGAACTGATTATGGTCGCAATCGCCGTCGCGGCGATCGGAGTGGACCACAACGCGATGAAATTCACCGCGCCCCAAGCTCTGTCTCATGGGCTCACTCAAGTGGCTGGAAATGCGGCACCCGCCGTTTTCGCCGTGGGCTTGATCGCCGCCTCCTTCATAGCGCTCATCGTCATCTCGCTGGGAAGCTCTTGGGGTGTCACGGAGGCACTTGGATGGGGGCGCAAGAACTGGTTCAAAGTGTACTTGGTGGAATCGATTCCGGCATTGATCATCCCCATCGTAACATTAAACCTGATCAATCTCGCACTGAATCTCATGGTTTTGCAAATCGTCGTACTGGCGGGTCCTGCGATCATGCTTGGGCTCATGGCGTCGCAAAAAAAAGTAATGGGAGAGCATGTTCTCAAGGGGGCGAACAAGGCGATCTACTGGGCTTTCCTGTTTTTAATCTTCGGCACAGGACTTTTGAGTCTGGCGTACCTGATTTAATGTTTGCCCGCAAACCGTGCATGACGATAGTTCGAAGAACAGGTGTCATTCCCACCGATTTGTCGCTATTGGTAAATATCGACGCCCCATAGTCCGCCTGTGACAAACGGCGAAAGCTCTTCAATGGCTGAAGACCCCTATCCCACCCTCGTTTCTCATGACAGACCAGCATACGGTGGTGCGACTTGCATCTTACCCTGTGCGCTTGTAAGCCTGCTGGGACTACGCCATAATGGGTTGCGCCGTCCCTTGGCGCGGATAGACGGAGGTCCGCCTGAACCTGCATTAAGCAAAGGTGAGAATTCATGCTCGCTTCCATCCGAGAAACTACCAACTTCAGCCTAATTGGAGAGCTCCACCAGCCAGTTCGCCTCCTGTATGCGGGCGTCCAACTCCCGATGCTCCTTCGCCAAAAGATCCGCCTCCTTTTGAATCCTCGCAACCGGCACGGCGCTGCTGAACTTCACTTCCGAACGGCTATAGCGGCTGTCCGTAATGGATGCGGCTTGAGCCAGGTCTCGATACAAAGAGATGCGCATCCTTAAAACATCTCTTTTGGCGAGAGCGTCGCTAAGGGATGAATCCTGGAAGGAAGTTTTTGAATTGGTGCGATTGATCCGCTGCATAAGATCAATCAGTTCGCTCGCAGCGGATTCAAACTCCCGAAGTAACTCTTCGGGATTCTCGCTTGGCGTATCCCCCTCCTGCACTTTGGCGTTTCGGAGTATACGCTGCTTGAGTTGCTCCATTCGCTTCTGGGCGTTTGCTCTCAATATAAGGGCCTCCGCAAGTTTCATTGTCATCCTCCCTTGAGAGATATCAATCAATGATCATAATAATGCTCAAACATTCAATACGAACCACGGAGCTTGAGTTAATATATAATCAGATAAAAGGTGACAGATGCTCAATAATACACCAATCCAATAGTCCGGTCAGCCTCCTCATCGTCCCTCCGCTTTCGCTGCGATAGCGCGCATCTGGGCGTCCAAGTTCCCCTCCATTTTCTTGCGAATGAGGTTCTTGATCATCGGCCCGACCAGCGGCACGTTGTATTCGTATTCAAGCATCGACACGAACATCGAACCATCCCCGTCCGGGACGAACTCCCAAAAGCCGGACATGCTATCCATGTCACCTTTTACGAGCTTGAAGTCATCTCGAAGCTTCTCGGGATCCCAAACGTCCTCCTGCCTCCACTTAATGGTCATCTTGAACTCTCGAATTAACCCCACCCACTCGGTAATCGTACGATTTTCGTCCTCGCTCCGCTCCAATACGGTGATGGATTGTAGGTCCTCCATGAAATCCGGGAAAGCCTCCACATCCCTTGCGACATCATATACGCTCTTCGCCGGTGCGTTCACACGCAGTTTCAATTCGATAACGGGCATTCCATTCTCCTGAGACCGATGCAAAATCACCTTCTCCGCAGTGGTGCAAATGACGCGTTTCATCATAAGCGGCTGGCGAAGTGTCGGATTTTGCAATCGCCTGTTCGTATTATTCCCTTACATCATACCCGCTCAAGCCGTTGGAGGTGAGATTGATATCCGGGCAATCGTCCGCAGAGGGAAGTATTTGGGTCGCCTGCAGGAATTTGGCGTGACCGTCAGCGAACACGTATACTCTCGCTCCCGTCCAGCGATCCGGCCCCGGAGCGAGCGTGCTGGTAAGCGTGCCCCAGAATCCCACCGGCGATCCATTCGGATGCTCGTGGTTGGTGTACCATTCCGACACAAGCGCCTTTTGCGACGGATACGACACCGCCGCCTCGCTTTGGGAGACGCAGGGGAATCCCGGATCGTTCACAGGAGGAAGCGTGTTGATCAAATGCATCTGGTTGATCTGGGACGATGCATGATAAAAGCATGCGGAGTAGGCGTAAGAGGTGCCATCGTAGGTTCCCGCTGAAATATAATCCGCCGGACACAAGAGAATCTCCGGCACACCATTCTGACTGGAGTAATCCGGATTCTCCCTCTCACCTATGCCGAGATAGCTCATCACCGGCCAGCGCCAGCGCTCCCCAACCCACAGATACGGGTCGCCTGTATTCGGATAACAATCATCATAATCCGAAGTGTATAGAAGAAACGCGTTCCCAATCTGTTTCAGATTTGAGATGCAGACAGACTTTTGAGCCGCGTCCCGCGCCTTGGCAAAAACGGGAAAAAGAATCGCCGCGAGGATCACTATCACAGCGATGACAACCAGCAATTCAACGAGGGTGAAACCTTCTCTTCGTTTCAATATTTTAACCTTTCCAATATTTCAAAACTTAACAGGCAACATTCTTCGCTTTCCGAGCGTTATGGAGAAGCCAATACGGATGACAACACGACGAACAATAGATGGAGAGGGTTTTCGGAATATAGTGTACCCGCTATATTATTAACGAAGAAGCAGGGATTGAGGTTTCACACAAATCAAAAGAGGTTAAGATCGATCGATCATACAATGGGAGCGATCCAAACGCAATGATGCAGAGACGCCCAAACGGGCGTCTCTGCCAAAGTCTCCATTTACCAGGCGTAATCCTCGGGCGCCGTCTTATGCCCGGGGAATATCTCGTCCAGTTTCTTCATGACATCCTCGGATAGCTTGATGTCCAGAGCATGCAGGTTGCCTTGCAACTGCTCCATGGTTCTCGGACCGACGATGGGTGAAGTGATCCCTTGCCTATGAAGCATCCAAGCTATCGCAAGCTCACCCGGCTTCTCCCCAATCTCCTTGCACAGGTTTTCATAGGCTTCCAGAGTGGGGCGAAGTTGCTCCACACGCTTTTGAATGTGCTCCGAGTTGCGTCTTCCCGCCTCGGTTTTTTCCAGAATTCCTCCTAATAGCCCGCCGGATAGGGGGCTCCAAGGCAGAATGCCGACTCCGTAATCGATGCATGCGGGTATCACCTCCAATTCGATTTTTCTGTCGAGAAGGCTGTACAGACTCTGTTCGGAAACCAAACCGAGGAAATGTCGCGCCTTGGCGGCTTCGTTGGCCTTCACAATATGCCATGCCGCAAAGTTCGAGGAGCCAACGTAGAGGATTTTACCTTGCTGTACCAATACCTCCATGGCTTGCCATATCTCATCCCAAGGGGCTTCACGCGCGATGTGATGCATTTGATATAGGTCTATATAGTCCGTTTGAAGCCGTTTGAGACTTGCGTCACATGCTCTTCGAATATTCAGAGCCGAGAGTCTCTCCTCATTCGGCCAGTCACCCATGGAACCGTAAAGTTTGGTCGCAAGCACGACCTTCTCTCTACGCCCACCGCCCTGGGCAAACCACCTACCGACTATTTTCTCCGTTACCCCTTCGCCCTTCTTCCATCCGTAAACATTAGCGGTATCGAAGAAATTAATCCCGTTGTCCAATGCATTATCCATGATCTGGAAGCTGTCGCTTTCCGTGGTCTGAGGTCCGAAATTCATTGTACCAAGACACAAACGGCTCACCTTCAGACCAGTTCGTCCTAGTTGAGTGTATTGCACCCTTTTTCTCCTTTTTTATTTTTTATTGAACTTACTCTATATTTTTTTACGCACTTGCATCCATTTCAGTTATCAATTCATAGGATTGACAGCAAAATGAGCGATCACAACACCGTATAGTAATGTGGATTTATGGCGTATGCGGGATACAATATCTACAGAGGTAATCGCGAGAACACGCCTTCGGAATCCCAATTGAAGAAATGCTTAACTTTTCCAAGGGGTTGGATAAAGCGAAACAGTCACCCCATATTCGGGAAACATTAGGGAGCCTGCCATGTCTGGATTCTTTCGGAAAATTGCATCCATCACCATCCTTTTGCTCTTTGGGGGGTCCGTTTTCGCCGCAAACACTCCCATGGACGGCATGAAGCATTCTGCCGTTCCAGCGCTTCAAACAGGCGAAGTGATCTGGTCGGGATACAAAGCTTCACTTCCTGAAACAGTCTATTTCCGCCGAAAGTTCAATTTGACCGGTCAGCCCACGGTCGGAATGCTCTATTTAAGAAGCAACTCAGACGTGAATATGTGGCTGAACGGCGAAAGAATACGCATTAGCTTGTCCGCAAAAAATGGCTCCTCGCATGAATTCAAAACCGTTATCGGACCAATCTACTGCACACACCTGCTCCACCCAAATGACAATATCCTGGCGATTGAATGCAAGAGCAGCGCCCCGCAAGGGGAGTTATGGTTTGAGTTAAGCGCGAAACTTACCGACGGTCGCACCCGCCTGCTCACATCCGACAATAATACGGTCACCAGCCATCGATATCACATAGGCTGGAACATGCTTAAATTCAGCGATTCCGCCTGGGGGCGCGCGATCTCCGTTTCCGATCCACTCTCGTCATCCGTTCGGTCAGATGCGGTTTCCGCCGCTATCTCCGATCCCCCGAATGCGGATAATCTCGTCAAGCCGCAATGGGATGCCGGCAAGCTCGCTCGGATATGGAAATGGAACCCAAATCCGTCGAATCCGCACGCCATTCTCGCAGGCTCGCGTCCTTCCGGAGAACAGATGATTTTCTCCGTCACGGATTTCACCCCCGCGCAAACACCACTGCTCTCTTCGGAGGGGTTCACGCTTTTCGAAGAGATGAACACAGCGTTCAACCCTTTCGAAAAGTCACAAGGGATGTGGAATTATGATCAACTCATCACCACCAGCGACTCCGCAAGGGCGTGGGGCAACCTCTGGGGCGCATCACTGCAGTTGGCATTTCCGCCGGATTGGTATGCTAAGAGCTTTCCATTCAGTCGCATTCAGTGTATCCAGCCCCCTCTCGTTTTTCAAGCGTTCTCGCCATGGGACCTTCACGCTGCTCAATTCTCCACGCCATTGTTGGATAATATCACCAACCGATTTCAAAAAACACCCCCGAGTTTAATCGAATTGCGTCCCCTTCCGGACCTGGCGCACTACCCGGGATATTGGTGTGCGGATTCCGTCGCCAGGCAACGATTCCAAGCGGATATGATGACGAAATACGGAACTCTGGATAACCTAAATCATAGCTGGGGGACTGATTTCGCATCGACATCGGATATCACGTTTCCCGAAGGGAATTCGATTTCGGATAGATGGATGCTGGATTTCGCCCAATGGTACCAACACGGTCTATGCGGAATATACGACATGCAGGCGAAGATATTCCGACGCAAATGGCGCGATGCGGAATTGACGCTTCCAACAAACCGCGTTATGGATCAATCCTTGCTTGCTTCGGTCGCTGCAAGATACCATGCCGATATCCGATATCAGCCTTCTTCAAATTCCCATCTGTCTTTGGAGGATGAATTGGCTTTCGAGCGCGCTTCCACGGCATGCCATTTCTACGGAGTTCCGATTTGGTGGGAAAACATGGGAGCGGTCAACGCATCGGAAGAGATGAAACGTTTTTGGCTGGCGGAATCATTGGGATGCAAAGGGTTCACCGATACCGCCTCCAACGCCTTATCGCTTCCTGATGTGTATTTCAAATACTCCAAGTATATGAAAACCACTGTTCCCACAACGAACGTGGCGATGTTTTACCCCTCCGACAGCCATAAGATGTTCGGGAATTCCGTCATACTGCCCTTGGAGCAAGGATGCCACGCGCTTTTGCCATCCTTAAGGTTTGACGTGATCGACGAAAGATTGATTGACGCGGATGCGCTGTCACGATATCACGTCCTTATCCTATGGGGGGGCACGCGCATTCCCACCGCCGCGTACCAACGGATAGCCGATTGGGTTAGCAAAGGCGGAATACTCATTTCATACAATTTCGGGAGGATTCTCACGGTGGACGGCGATGCCTCCTATTTCAATCAACTCTTCGGAAACGCGGAGGATATGCCCGAATATCAGCCCGATTTAAACGCACCGGCGGATCAGCTCTCTCTGCGCGATATTTCACTTCTGAAAACTCGATGGATGCGATCGGACGGGAATGGCTGGACCATCTTTTTTCCCGGCACCAATGGGGACTTGTTGAAATACATCCTTGTGGTAAGATACGTCCTCGCGAACTTGGGCTCTCTCGTGCCGAACGAAAAGAACGAACCGATTCTTCCGGACATGCAAGATGGATTGTACATTTCATTCTACCCGGATCATATTTTCTGCTTCAATCCCACTGATCAAACCTTAATACGCGGTATCACGTCCCCGGCAATAGTGGGCGACGGAGTGAGTCCCGGAGCCGCCCCGGTTTCAATCCATTTCAGGATTGACCCTCACTCTCTGCTCTGGGCGCCGCTATCCTCCCCCATTCAGGAGTTGCTTTTCGAATGCGAAAAATTTACAAACCTGAACGGACAGAAGACATATGGAGGATCGGCGTACAGCCCGGGCATAGGGATGACTCATGTGCTTGTCAAAGCGGGAAATCAGATACTCACGAGGATTGACTGCGATCTTCCCGGAAGTTACGAGATATACTATCGTACGCTGCATGACAACGTCCTGGCTCCTGCGGATATAATTGTGGACGGGGTCACATTGCGATCCTCGAATGCATCCAGTCCTTCAAAAGTGATACAGACCCTGAGAGCGGGAAGAGTGGCGCTATCCAAAGGAGTTCACACCCTTGTGCTTCGCGCACCGAAAGAGGATTTGGATGCCGATTTTGTCATCATCGGCAACGACAAAAGTATCGCGGGTTATTGCTTCAGACCGAAGCAATTGGAAAATGGCGGAGATTGAGGGATGACGTCACCGACCGTTAAAAATACTTTTTCCACCAAGGGATAGGAACGGCGCTTTCTATCTCCTTTTCCAATTCCGAAAGAATTTTCGGGGTTAAATCCTGAATCATATCCGCTGATGGCAAGGATTCGATGAGTGCCACGGTTTTTTGCATCTCTATCCATACCTTTTCACAAAGGTAGCATACCGATAGATGCGCTCGAACAATATCCTCGGATACCTTGTCAAGGCATCCCTCAAGCATATCCGGCAACTGATTTTGAATATTCTCGCAAACTGGCGATAATTTAGAGGGATAATTTGAATTCTTGAATTGATAAAACTCTTTTTCTTCCATCTTCTTCCTATCCTATTAACGGCGCCAGACGCTGTCTCAGGCGCTCTCGGCCTCGGTAAAGATGGGTCTTCACGGTACCCTGCGGTATATCCAGAAGCTGAGATATCTCCTCGACGCTCATCCCCTGAATGTGCCTCAATATGATCACGTTTCGATAATTCTCCGGAAGATCCATGATTGCCTCGCGGACATACTCCGCATGGGATTTCCGCAACACAAGGGTTTCAGGATTGTTCGCGCCATCCTGCATTGAGCTTCTTTCCGGATTCACAGCGGTATCCAACGAAACCGTAGGCTTCCGCGCCCGAAAATAGTCAATGCACAGGTTTGAAGTGATACGGTATATCCATGCAGCGAAAACCGCCCCCTTCCGAAAAGTGTCCAAACTCCTGAAGGCTTTAATAAAAGCCTCCTGGGTTACATCCTGCGCATCCTCGGCATTGCCCAGCGTTTTGTAGGCAATGTTATAAACGGATCGTTGATATCTGTTGATTAACTGGTTAAAACAACTAATATCGCCGTCCAGGGTTTTAGCTATTAATATATCATCAGGACATTCCATGTTACCTGCAATCGTCCTTCTTTTCCCCCTGGCTCTAACTAAAATTACGGAGGGAAAACTCATCTGGTTTCAATTTGGAACTGCGATTATATTACCTCATGACAAAAGCACGGCTGATAATATACCCGGATAGAAGGGTCCAGAGTCCTATAATTTCGCCTCCTCCCAACTCCTTCATGCGCTTCTCGCTTTCGGAAAGAAGAGAAATGGACGCACCTCCATCGCCGATGTTTATGGACTGCAAAGAGATTGATTGCTCCTTTCCTATTCCCAAACCAAGCTTCAAACCAACTCCAAGGGACTTCGAAACCGCCTCTTTCATGGAGAAAAACGAAGCGAATTGCACCACCAATTCATGAATATCCATCGAAGCGGATTGGCTTGCAAACATACGCCATTCGGCATTCGTAAGCACTCGCTCCGCCAATTTCAGCAGGTAACTCCTTTGCTCCGCATTCGAGGACTTGGTGGGAAATCGTCGATATAATCGACGAAGATGCACGAGATCAACCCCCACACCCGCCAAATCACTGTGAACAGCCCCCAAGGCGATATGAAACTCGCCATCATGACTGAACGATATGTGATGATCCGAAGAGGTTGCCTCAACGCCATTAACGCGATCACTAATTAAAGGTTGACCGAGCGGAGAGTGCGTAAGGGCCTTCGCTTCCAACATCTCCGCCGGATATCCGTGAGCGTGATAAAGCTTCATATAAACCGCTCGCATCAATTCTCTACGCTCTATATCCGTGTTCTGTTTGGAACCGTAAGAATGAAACGCGATAGCATTGGGTATATTCGAAAATCCATTATCTGATTTTATCCGTTTAACATGGTTAAACGCGGAGAGTGCGGTGTTCACTTGGATTAGCTCTTTCGTGCGCTTGATTGAATGTGGCGGTACAGGGCGGGGATAGTCTGACGATGATCCCCTCGAATATAAAAACTTTCCCCTCCATCCGCCACTGTTCGAACTAGAATGGTCTTATAGGGTCTGTAGTAGTAACGTGGATCGCTCTTGGGCGCCTCCGACGACCAATCATCCCCCAAATCAATGAGATCGAAAACCGCGGAAGTGAAATGGGCGATTTTGCGTCCCTCCTGCGCGGATACGTTTCGTGCCATTGAAAGCGCTTTTAGGTAGACTTCAGGTCCCATCACGGCGGATCCGGCGCTCATGTATACGCCGTTTTCAAGCCCCGTAATCGATTGAGTGAAGACGAGAAAGTCACGATACGAGCTTTCGCCCAAAGCGGCTCCATCGCAGTTCGGCAGTTCATGGATGATATCCTGCCCAATGGCGACATGCACTGTCACAGGAATATGAAGCCGATATCCGGCGGCGAGGATGCTCACATTTTTGTAAGGAAACTCACCCTCCTGGATCGTTTTGCCGACGGCCTCTCCAAGACCGACTCCATCCTTGCAGGCTTGAACCGCGATGTCATTTATCCCGCCGGTCTCCCGCCATAAGCCGAACTGACCGATTCGTATGTATTTCGCAACGCTTTCCGTAGTGGCGCCGATTAAGGCGAACTCGTAATCATGAATGCAACCCGCTCCGTTCAGCCCTATGTGGCTGATATAGCCCTTTTCCATCAAATCAATCAGGAACAGCCCCACCCCTTTTCTAATGACATGCGCTCCCATCATTAGAATAACCACCGCTCCCCTCCGCCGAGCCTGTACAATGCGCTCCGCCAATATCGGCAGAGACGGATGATCCCACCCATCCGAAGCGGAATCCAGTGGCAGGATATCCTTAACGGAGAGATCATTCTCCCGTTTCTCCAAAGGTTCGACGTGAATTCGTGATCTATCAAATTGTTGGTATGGCATGGCAAACCTTTCCGCAAATCACAATGGCATGATTGTAAACCCGTACAACTCGTTGTTGTTCATAGATG
>JAJZOL010000065.1 GCA_021811565.1 bacterium
CTCCACATGGCGCATCGGTCAAATCACTCGGCATGAGTTGCGCGATCCCTTCGCGAATCGGATAGTATCTGCCGCAGGATGGGCAATGAATCTCCCCCGTCAAAATCTCCCCGTCTGCAAAGGTGAGATCATGATATCTCAATTCCGCCTCGCAACCCTCCGGGCAACACAGCATGTCTATTAGCTCTTCTCGCATAATTCTCTCCATTTAGGCTGATGCAATAATTCATAATCCGGTGTCACATAGTTCAATGGAACGCATCGTCTCTCGTAAAATCAAATAGGCATCAACCTGAAAAAAGGGACGAAAGGGTTAAAAGGGAATCCCCATCGCCTCCAGCCACTCTTTCTGTTTCTGTATTTTTTCGGCTTTGTCCGTTTGGATTTTCAAGGGTCGTCCTCTGGTGTCCACAATGACCCCCACCTCTCCTCCGGACACGGTGGCGGTTACAGGCTTCCCTCTGCCGGCTCCCACATCAAAGCTCTTCACGGGTTGCATCACGCAGGAGCGTTGCTCCCCTTTTGCAAGCGGAAGCACCTTGATCCTGCCGAAGGGGATATCCTCCGTCCTGCCGTCCAATGTGATGGAAATACAGGGGTCGCCATCCTTGGCCGTGCCAACGGGTGCGATGCAGGATCCGAGATACACCAAACAATCCCTTTCGAAGACCTCCGTGGCGGCTTCGGGAAGGATGGTCGAGAGAATGCCAAGCTGAGGCATCATGAAGATGGAATCGACGGTCAAAAGAGTCACGCCTTCGGGTTCGTAGGCGTCCATCATCATAAGGGCTGATTGCGATCGCCTTGGCGCATGCGATAACACTCCGCCGCTGCCAACGATCATATCCAAAGTCATCATGTTTACTAGCGTGGCGCCCGTAGCGTTCTGATTCAGCACGTCCCCGATGGTGCGCTGCTGCTGTATTCCCGTAAGTCCCCGGGCGAGGGATTTGTGATGGATGAACGCCAAACGCAACGCCTCCCGCGCCACGGCCTGCTCCAACTGAAGATCCTCGCGTCGCTGAGGGATGGTGGTTGGGCGGATCATTTTATTACGCAGTTGATTTCTAAGATCCGCCGTTGAGATGTCGCGAGGCAACCAACGAAGGATGTTCTCCTCGCCAGTTTCCGTGAGAACATTGCATATGGAATAACTCATGCCGAGGTTCGCGGAGACCGTGCGGTTGAATATGGAATTCCCGTTGGTATCGCGGAATACGGAAAAGACATCCGTGGTCGCGCCGCCGATATCCACTCCAAGAACCGTAATGTTCCTCTGCTCGGCGATTGTCTGCATGATTCGCCCCACCGCGTTGGGTGTGGACATAATGCCGGAACTGACCCATCCTGAGAGTTTGCCGTATCCCGGAGCCTGCTGCATCACATGCTCCAAGAATAACTCGTGTATCGCCTCCCTTGCTGGCGTAAGGTTTTCGCGCTCCAGAGAGGGACGCAGGTTCTCCACCTGACGCAACGAGACTCTGCCCTCCAGCAATCCCTTGACTCCCGGAAAGGCTTCCTTGTTGCCCGCGTATATCACAGGCAATGTCGCCCCCTGTCCGAGCCTCGGCTTGGGATCGGCTGCGACAAGCATCTCGGCGATTTCGATCAAATGGTTCACGGTGCCGCCATCCGTTCCGCCGGACATCAAGATCATATCCGGTCTCAGTTGACGTATCCGCTCAACCTTTTGGAAATCCTTTCGTCCGTCATCCACCGCGATCACGTCCATGATGATCGCACCCGCTCCGAGCGCGGCGCGCTCCGCGCTCTCCGCGCTCATGGATTTGACGACTCCGGCGACGGTCATCTGCAAGCCGCCGCCTGCGCTTGAGGTGGAAAGATAGATGTCCACCCCTTCGCCCCGTTCATTCACCGGAGTGATGATGAGGTTATCTGAGGAGAGGATTCTTTTCCCTGAAAGCTCCTCGACTTCGCGAACGGCGTTGAGGACTCCAACGGTGACGTCGTCAAATGGGGATTCCACGGTGGTCGGAGCCTCACCGCGCACTTTAAGGCGGAAACCGTCCGGCTCCTTTTCAATCAGAATGGCTTTGGTGGTCGTGCTCCCGCAATCGGTTGCGAGAATGGTCCGAATCTCCGTCATAGGCGTTCCTTGTGGTTGATCGGAATCAGTGTAGCACAAGGGACGCAAGCGTGTAAATGCATGCGCGACAGGCTCCGCAAATGCCAGTCGAGCCCTCCGTAAATACCCGGTATTTATACCGGATTATAGTTAATTTAAGTATTTATGCCGTTAATGGCGTGAATTTTGCAGATACTATTCATGAAGTCTCCTAAAATCGAATCGATCAAAACCAACCATAACTTTAGATGAACAAAGGAGAAATGAAATGAGGATTTTCAGTCGTTTCGCGTTGCTGTCATCTCTTTGCATGATATTATTGATGGGTTACGCTTTTCAGACCCAAGGTGCAACAATTCTATATGACAACTATTCATCTGGTTTCGTTGCAAATCCAGGGAATACAATTCTTGGAGGATCAAATTACCAATCAATTGGACAAACATTTTCACCATCCCAAACCGCAAATTTAAGCGATATCGATGCCCCATTTGGTTATGTTTCCGGAACCAATATTGTTATCCTTAATCTTACAACGGATAATAACGGGAATCCGGGGACATTATTGGAATCATGGACGTTGCAATCTCTTCCAGCATTGTCAACAAATTATAGTTCACAAACCATGGTATCCACCATTAATCCATTATTAACTGCTGGAAATACATATTGGCTGATCGCTTCGCCCTACGACAGTTCAACGTGGGCAGTGTGGAATCCAACAAATAATCCTAATTATGGATATTATGAAAACTCTAATTCAATCAATCCGCAGTGGATACTTGTTAATGACGTTCACTCCTCTGCATTCGCGGTGTACGGCACTCCGATAACGCCGAGCCAAAACACTCCGGAACCAGGGGTTCTCGCAACCCTGATGAGTATGGGAATGGCTGGAGGCGGGATATTCCTGCGCAGGCTTCGCAAGGCGTAATCCGGCGGCATCAGAGCTGATGCGACAAAAAGCGTCGGGGACGTCCCTTTTCGGGACGACCCCGACGCTTTATACGGACTTCACCTAGTGCCATTCCGCGTTTGTTGAGCTTTATATCGCCTCGGGTTTCACCCACGCTCCGGTTTCGGAGGACTTTTCCACGGCCTCCAACACCGCCTGATTCCGCACCCCGTCCCGGAAATCGGGGGAGTAGGGCTTGTCGTTGGCGATGGCTTCCAGGAAATCCTTGGCTTGGTTGATAAAGGTGTGCTCGTAGCCGATGATATGCGCCGCAGGCCAGTAGTTCCCCGTATAGGGATGACAGCTATCGGTGACCTGAATGGTGCGGAACCCCCGAAGGTTCGGCGGATCATCGTGGAAGTAGACCTCCAATTCGTCCATGCGCTCCACGTTGAAAACGATGCTCCCCTTGCTGCCGTTAATCTCCCAGCGATTGTAGTTTTTTCGACCGAGACAGAAACGGGAGGATTCAATGGTGCCGAGCGCCCCGTTTGCAAATCGAACGAGAAACATGCTTGCGTCGTCCACGGTGACCTCGCCCATCTCTTCGGAAGCCACCCCTCCGAGGCGGTCATCGCTTTTGGCAAGTTTGGGACGCTGCTTGATAAAGGTTTCCATAACGCCGGTTACGTCCGCTATCTCCCCCACCAGATACCGAGCGAAATCGATGGTGTGCGCCGCCAAATCCCCATGTGCTCCGGACCCCGCAACCTCTTTCTGCAGTCTCCAAACCAAGGGGAACTTGGGATCCACGATCCAATCCTGAAGATACTGTCCTCGAAAATGGTAGATTTGCCCGATCTTTCCCTCTTCTATCAGTTGCTTGGCAAGCGTCGCTGCGGGGGCGCGGCGATAGCAGAAGCTTACGGCGTTCTTGACTCCCGCCTTCTCGACCGCATCCATCATCGCCTTGGCGTCCCGCATGTTGGTGGAGAGGGGCTTTTCACATAAGATATGCTTCCCCGCCTTCGCTGCGGCGATAGCGATCATCGCGTGGGTGTTGTTCGGCGTGGCGATATCCACAATGTCGATATCGGGACGGTTGACAACCTCCTCCCAGTCACCTGAAGTCTCCTGCCAGCCGTACTTCGCTGCGGCGCCCTCAGCCTCCTCCTTGGTGATTCCGCATACCACTTTCATCACGGGGTCAACAGGGAGATCGAAAAATCGCGGAGCCTGGCGATAGGCGTTGCTATGCGCCTTCCCCATGAATTGGCATCCGATCAATGCAATGTTCATCGGCTTCTTAGCCATCTTACAGCCTCCTGGTCATTTGAATTTAATAAATCCGATCACAAAGTATCATTAGAGAAATGAATCGGCGATTCCTGCACGATTTTTACGGCGAGCCATGATTTATTATAAATCCACGCGCATCCCGTCATAGGCGAGTTTCACGTTTGAGGGGAGCAGACGGTTGACAATCCCATGCTCCAAGCGGTGCGAGATGTGCGTTATGAACGCCTGCCGAGGTTTGAGACTTTCAATCACATCCAAAGTCTGATACAGACCGAAATGGGTTGCGTGCGGACGATAACGCACCGCATCCATAATCAGAGTGTCCAATCCCTTGAGTTGTTCCATCGATTCCTGCGGAATGGAGCTTACATCCGTCACGTAGGCGAAATCGTTAAAACGGTATCCGAGGATGGACATCTCGCCATGCATGACCTGTATCGCGCGGAATGTCATGCCGTTTATCTCCATATTCGCCGCCGCTTCGTGAAGGGATATCCTCGGCTTCCCGCCCCCCAACGGCGTTGGGGTGAAGATATAACGGAAAATGCGTTTGATATCCCTGAGCGTTTCCTTCGAACCATAAACGGGTATCTCGGAACCCGTCAAATCGTTAAACCGTCGTATATCATCCATGCCGAAGATGTGGTCCGCATGCGTATGGGTGATGAAAACCGCATCCACGCGGTTCAAACCCACGGCAAGAGATTGCAAACGAAACTCCGGCGCGGTGTCCACGACATACACATGTTCGCCGTCTCTGACGGCTATGGAGGGACGAGTTCGCTTGTTATGCGGGTCGGCGGATGTGCAAACGGCGCAAGCACACCCGATCATTGGCACGCCGTGCGACGTCCCCGAACCGAGAACGATTACCTGCATGCAAACTATTGTACCTTGAAGCGGGGACAAAAAACCAACGGTTCATGACATCGGCTGAATTCCAAGCAACACCCATCCCGTATTATCCCAATTCATGAAGATATCCGACAAGCCATTCATCGAACGCCACCGTTTTACTCACTTTTCAAGCTTATCGGATATCACCCTGCCATGAAAGGATGAAGAAAAAGATGCATCCTTTACATAAGCTGATACAGAAAGGGGACGGAGTTTCACGCCTCTTCGGAAGTGGATTTTCCACCGGCTTTCAGGGAATCCCTATAGGTCTGCAACTCCTTGAGCGCGATGACGCCCCTCTTTTTGAGATCCTCCTGCCATCTATCGCGATACGGACGAAGCCGCTCCACCACCACCTCGGTGATCGCCAAGTCGCGGAACCATTTGTGATTTGCAGGAATCACATACCATGGGGCTTCCTTGGTGCTGCATTTCTCCAAGGCTTTTTCATAAGCCTCCGTGTACTGGTCCCATAGCTCACGCTCCTTCCAGTCCGCCACGGACAGCTTCCACGATTTGACCGATTCCTTTTCACGATCCAGTAATCTCGCCTTCTGCTCGTCCTTGGATATGTGAAGATTGAATTTGATGATGCATGTGCCGGCATCTATCAACGACTCTTCAAAGTTGTTGATATGGTCATATCTTCTTTCTATGATCTTATCGGGAGCCAGCTTGTGCACTTTGACCACAAGGACATCCTCGTAATGCGATCTGTTGAAGATAGTGATGGAACCTTTTATCGGGGTTTCCTTGTGAATACGCCACAGGAAATCGTGCCCTATCTCCTCGGGGGTGGGTTGCTTGAAGGATGCCACCCTGCAACTCTGCGCATTCATGTGCGAGGTAAGGTGTCGAATCGTGCCATCCTTTCCGCTTGTATCCCTGCCTTGCAGCACGATCAGCAGTGAGGTGTCCGCAGCGGCGTACATAAGATACTGAAGCTCACTAAGCTCCTCGCCCAGCTTCTCCAGTTTGGCGGCAGCCTCCTCCTTTTTCAAGCCTGCATTAAAATCCGGATCGTAATCCTTGAGCTTTACGGTGTGACCGGGTTCGATCATAAACGAATATTTCACATCGGCCTCCTCTCTCCCATGACAGGAGATAACCAGTAGTTATGGGTCATTTAACGGAAATATGGCAATGCCTGCGGAGCTTTCGCTCCGTATCATAGGCTCTTGATGACTCTTAACGTCAATCCCTCCCGTGAAACCACTTTCACTCGATCGCCGGATTTTATGGCATCCTCCCCCGCATTCTCCGCACTCCAATAGGATCCGTCCACGAAGACTCTTCCTTTGGGATTGATATCCGTGCGGGCGTTCGCAAACTTGCCAATGAGGGTTTCCGGACCGCTACCCGCCGGTCTTCTCCTTAACCTGAGAGCGGATCCAAGAACCACTACGGAGAATAACGCCGAAACCAGCGCAAGCGTGATGATAACGGAGAGAGAAGGGCTCATCCCCTCAGGCGAGCCGTTAAAGAGCATCAGAGAACCCGTTACGAAGCAAATGATCCCCCCAATGGTCAAAACGCCATGGGTCACTGCGTAGACATCGATCACAAATAACACTGCGGCGAGGAGCAGCAACGCCACACCGGCGATATTGGCGTTGAGAGCGGCCAATGCGTACAAAGAAAGAACCAAGGCGATTGCGCCTGCCACTCCGGGAAAGATCGCACCCGGATGAGAGATTTCAGTTATAATTCCGTAAAAGGCGATTGCACCTAAAATCAACGCAACGTTGGGATTGAAAAGAAACAGCAACGCCGCCTGCCATGGAGAGAGAGGGATATTGACCACCTTGGCGTTCAGGGTTTGCATCGTCTTTGCCCCGGAGTATGTATCCACCTTCCTTCCGTTGAGTTGCCTCAATAAGTCCGAAAGGGTTGGCGAAAGAATATCCGCCAGCTTCCGTTGATAAGCTTCATTCGCAGTGAGAGAGATGCTTTTGATAACAAACTCTTCGGATAGTTTCGGGTTCTTGCCACGTTTTTCCGCAAGGTTCCGCACAAATGCCGCCATATCGTTTGTCACCTTTTTTCTGATATCACTTGGCAAATTGCCACCGCCCTCCATCACAGGATGAGAGGCGCCGATATTGGTGCCCGGGGTCATTGCGATGAGATTGGCTGACAGTGCGATGATAGCTCCAGCGGATGCAGCTCTTGCCCCCTCAGGGGTCACATAGACAACCACGGGAATGGTGGAAAGCAAAAAAGCTTGTGCGATATCCCTCATCGACTCCCCATCCCCTCCAGGTGTGTCCATTTGCACTATGAAACATTGGGCGTTATTCGCCTCGGCTCGATGCAACGCGCCAATGAGATAATCCTTCGTGGGAGGCATGATCGGCTGATTGGCAAGCGTAGCGACATAAACCTCACTTGATGAGGATTGGGCGTGAGTCACCCTTGCGTGGAAAAACATCAAGGATATAAGAAGCGGCAACAACAGTATCTTGCGATTATACATGAGAGGCTGCACCTCCCCAGTGTGAGATGAAAGTGTTACTGCAATAAGAGAGTTTTGATGATGCTGTCGAATATAACTTTCCCGTCGGCGGATTGCAGAATCTTTTCCGAGGCGCGTTCCGGGTGCGGCATCATGCCAAGCACATTGAAGGACTCATTCGCTATTCCTGCGATGCCCTCAATGGAACCGTTGGGGTTGCCAGCCTCGGAAATACTCCCTTTATCATCACAATACCTGAAAAGTATCCGTCCGGTTTCATTTAATTTTTGAAGCGTTTCAGGTTCCGCGACGTATCTTCCCTCGCCATGAGCCACGGGGATGCGCAACACTTGCCCCTCTTTGGCGGAATTCGTCCATGGGGTGGAGACGTTCTCCACTCTCAAATAAACATGCCTGCAGACAAACTTCAGTCCTGTGTTTCTCACCAACGCCCCTGGAAGAAGGTGCGATTCACAGAGAACTTGGAAACCGTTGCAGATGCCAATCAGATATTTCCCTTTTTGGGCGTGAGCGATAACCGCCTCCATTACAGGTGAAAAACGCGCAATGGCGCCCGTGCGCAAATAATCCCCGTAGGAAAAACCACCGGGAAGAACAATGCAGTCATACCCTTTCACATCTCTTTCCTGATGCCAGATATAATCCACCTGCTTCCCGAAAACATCGCGTAACACATAATAGGCGTCCTGATCGCAATTCGACCCGGGAAAACGCACGACTCCGAATTTCACTTAATCACCTCATAGCGATAGTTTTCGATTATGGGATTGGCGAGAAGCTTATCGCACATCTCCTTGATCTGCTCGGATACATCGCCATCCTCGGATAAATCCAGTTCCAAGTATTTCCCAATACGCACTTGCTCCACATTGGAATAACCCAAGGTATTTAGCGCCTTTTGCACCACTCTGCCCTGCGCATCCAAAAGGGTTGGTTTCAACGTGACGTATACTTTCACCTGAGGCATGCTGCAAAACTCCTATCTATCAAGGGCGCAATGAGAAGATATTCCAAATCGCCCCGGTAATTATCTTCTTAATTGGAATGCATCAAGTACCATAATAGCATAGTTACCACCCCGACGGCAAGCAGAATGATGCCCCATGCAGGAACACCCATTCTCCCAAGGGATTGAGGATCCTTCGATATCGCTCGCGGTTTTCCGGACTGGTCCAATTCCTTTGTGTTGTCCTTCGCCCGCTCCGCCGGTTTTTTCACATTCCCGCTCAATAATCTTTTTTTTCGGAGCGAGAAACCGATCGTAAGTCCGAGGATGCGCCCTATCGGTCCTAGCAAACCCGGAGCGAAAAAAAGGATCGCAATCACCAGCGCCAGCAATAAAAAGAGATTAGGGCCGATCAGAGCGAAGGAATCGAACGCAATGGAAATCATCTGAATCTCTCAATAGCCTCTTGAATACGATTCATAACATCCGCCTCCTCGACATTATCAATCGAAATTCTCTTCGTACGGCTAGTTTCCCCGCTGAGAATTCGCAAATCCGATTTTCTGAAGCCCAATGAGGAGGAGAGAAATTCCGCCAGAGCCTTGTTTGCGGCACCGTCCACGGGGGGGGCGGTGACGCTCACCAATAGTCTCCCGTTTTCCCACGCCTTGATACGATTGGCGGACGACCGGGGATTCAGGTGAACAATGAGAGAAACGCTCATAATTTATCTCCCAAGTAATAGGAAGAGAAATATGAGAATGAAGCTATTATTCAGCGCGTGGGCTGTAATATCCGCCGCGATTGATCCGCGGAAATAAAACAGGGCGTTAAGCGTGAACCCTATCACAAATATGGCAGCGAACCCGAGTGGCAGTTGCGGATGCAAGATCGCAAAGACTAGGGTTGCAAACAACATCGCCGGCAACACTTTCATGCGTGATGAGAGCCCTCGGAAAAAAACGGCTCGAAACATTGTCTCCTCTGCGAACGGAGCTATCAGAGCAGCTTCAAGGAACATAAAACACTTCAGAAAGGATGACGTGGAATCCGTGAATGCAAGGATGGCGGGATTGCTCGGAGTGCTTACATGCCTGAAAATAGCGGCGGAAATCAGTGAAACAAACAGGACAAGAGGCAAAGACATCAAATACCCGCCGACGCCCCATAGAACGTCCATGCCTAACCGTCCTCTGCGATATCCAAGGTCGGAAGCTTTCAAACCCACTCTCCTTCCAAAAATGACAAGGAAAAAAACAGGAATCAATCCGGAGAACAAGGTGAGCGTCAAAGCAAGGGTAAGTTCAATGGGATTGGATATCACCCGATCGGCAACGGGAAGTTTGAGAACCAACAGCTTCCCGACGTATCTCAGCAAAAGAAAAGAGAGCAGATATATGATGAAGATCGCATACAGCAGGTCTCCCTTTTTACGGTCCAAAGGCTCCGGCGGATAAGGCGTCAGAATGGAGGGGAGCGGCTTGTCAGGATTCTGCTTGTGCAAGTGCAGCGAAATGATTAACGCCACCAATAGAGCGAAACCAATAAAGCCGCCTCCGTAAGCAAGGAATATGATTCCGATCATTAGTAACACCGAAACCATCGCAGCCTTCATTTCCTCGCGCGCATTGACGGGATCCGCCCCGGCATTGTAAAGGGCGGACAACGCCAAATGCCGATACCATCCCAGTTTCATCCCCTGTACTATTCCGACGGAGGATATCAATGTGAGCCCTGATGGCAGTTTCTTATTTTGAAGAATGCCTTGCCAGGCGGCTGCGTTCAACCCACGCATGGAGGGGGAATTTCCGATATTTCTCAAGGAGGCTTTCCAGCCGGAATCTCTCAAATAGTATTGCAGCAAAGAGAGCTCAAGCCATTTTTCAGGATCTCCGGTATTCTGCGCAAAGGTTCTGAGTGTCTTGAACGCATCTTGGGCGACGGTGTTTTTTTGCTGAACGGAAATGGATTTCGGTATCAGCATGGAGAAGAAAAAAGCCTGTTTGCTCACGATGATGCTTTTCAAAAGCAACTTGGATTGCGCGTCAGCCTTTTTGACAGTTTGGCGGCGCATTGAGGCATACGTGGATATTATCAAAAGCAATACCAGTAATGCCACAATGATTCCTTGCCATCCGAGCGAACCGTTTTTTGGACTGAAATTGTGGGTGGTTTCATCAGACACTTGAGGAACCTAAGAGTAAGATTTTCAATGAACCATCGCTTGTTGCGTCAATTGAGTAATAAATCCCTGCAGGAACCAGATGCAGAAATATGCCAGCATTGGAGAGATATCCAAACCGTTTAGTCGCGATGGCGGAACGATCATGCGAAAAGGGGCTAAAACCGGATCGGTAATGTTATGCACGAATCGAACGATGGGATGGTAGGGACTAAGACCCCTCGCCCCAAACATCATCGCCCATGAAATAATCACCTCCACCAAAATAAAATACGACAAGACAGTTAAAAATATGTTGAAAAGCTGGAGCAAAGCTAACAAATTCTCATCCTCGTTTTTATTCTTTTTCCTATTTCTTCGTCTTATTTCATAGGAGATCGCCGATCGTTTAGTTCACACGGTTTTGTTTCTCCAGCAACTGTTCAACCTCTTGGAGATTGTGCTTGGCGATGTCGTGGTTGGGGTCGTTCTTCATGGCAAGTACCCGTTCCCACGTGCTCTTCGCTTCTTGAAGCTGTCCGTTTTTCTGGTACGCATGAGCAAGCATATGCAGCGTTAATGCGGGGCAATCCTTGCATGCGGAAGCCTGTTCGTAATAGCTTATGGATTTGGCGTAATCCTTGCGGCGAAAGTAATAATAGCTGCCAAGTTCGTCATACATATAGTATGTGTTCGGATTCGCTTTTAACCCTTGGAGCAGAAACTCCACTGCTTCCTGGTCCCTATCCATGGACCATAGTAGCCAGGAGGAGTTAGCGTAGGCCTCAAGATTGTGCGGATCCCCTTGTACGTCTATCCGACAAAGATTGATTACATGGTTGTATTCCCCTTTATCGAAATGCGGATCCGTTTGTTCATACATCATATTCAACGCACGCATGCAAATTCCATTCGCCACAGCGTCCGGTTGATCTGCGGTCTTGCCGATTTTCGGCACACACAGGAGCGTTGTAAATAATACAAGAGCGATTAGACCTATTCGGGAATACACTTCACACCCCTCTCATTACGCGATATCACCATAAGAAAGACGATACCATCTTGCATTACGCAATCAATGCATCTCTTTGTCGCCGTAAAGGGTTTGAATATAATTGATTTGTCCAAGGTGGTAGGTCATATTCCAGTAGGGCATAAACATGATCTCGTAGTATTTCTTGGTGGTTCCCCCTCCGAATGGCATCGTCACCTCGTCATTCAAATACCTGTCGGAGAACGATTCAATAGCGTCCAATAGCGACTGCGTGCCGTCCTTCAACGCCGCAATCGCCTTGGGGAGCGAATCGTAACGCATGTGAGCCTGGCGTATGTCCTCCGGGTCAAGCGGAGGCATTCCATGCTCGTTGAGGATTTGGGCTACAAGCATGTTCGTCCTGCCGCACTCCACAATCTGCTCCAAGGCGCATCTGCCATGCTCCTGCGGTTTCCATTCAATCTTCTCCTGAGGCATCGCCTTCAAGGTTCTGATCAACGTGTTCGCCGCATCCAGTGTTAAAGCTCTTGCGATTTCATTCACTTGAACCATCCCAATGCTCCTCCCACATCCTTGATGTTAGACTCGTCCCGAGAGAAAAAAATATCGCACCGTTCTCGCCCTTACGATAACCTATTCCTTCTATGGCGAAATACGGCATACAAGGCTGCAAACGTTCATTTTACTTTGCACGCGATTGCAAAATCCGTGTTGCAGGCATTTAAATGCTCATCCACCATTTCATATTCCGAATTTCGCAATATCGTCGCTTGAATGGAAACAAGCGATTATCCCAGTTTAATCCATGCTTCGCTCGCTGTTGGGATACTCATAGGAGTAGTTCGGCGGCTCTTTGGTGATCCACACGTCGTGCACATGGCTTTCCTTCAAGCTTGCGCCGGTTATGCGGATAAACTTCGCCTTTTGACGCAAATCCTCCATGGTGTGCGCCCCTAAATACCCCATTCCGGATCGGATACCTCCAACCAATTGGTGAATCGTATCCGCAAGTGCGCCCTTGTAAGGCACTCTGCCCTCTATCCCCTCCGGAACGAAACGTGCGTTCGGATCCTGACCGTAACGATCGCTGGAGCCCTCTTTCATAGCCGCTTCGGAACCCATGCCTCGATAGTCCTTGTAGGAGCGGCCCTGATAGAGAATTACCTCGCCAGGCGCCTCCTCGGTGCCCGCAAGCATATTCCCCACCATAATCGCCGCCGCGCCCGCCGCCAACGCCTTGGTGGCGTCTCCGGAAAAACGAATGCCGCCATCGGCGATGACCGGCAGTCCGTATTTTTTAGCCGCTCTGGAGCAGTCCGCAACGGCGGTTAGCTGAGGTACGCCCACTCCGGACACAATCCGCGTGGTGCAGATACTGCCCGCGCCCAAACCTACCCTGATAGCGTCCGCACCAGCTTCCGCGAGAGCGATGGCGCCATCCTCCGTCGCCACATTCCCCGCTATCACCGGCATATCGGGGAACGCCTGCTTCACGGCTTTTACCGCCTCTATCACTCCCTTGGCCTGCCCGTGAGCGGCGTCAACCACAATCAAGTCCGCTCCAGCCTCCGCTAAAGCCGCCACTCTTCCCACTGGATCGCGCAAAGGACCTATAGCCGCACCAACTCTCAACCGTCCCCTGCTGTCCTTGGTTGCATTGGGATACTCCCGTACTTTCTGAATATCCTTGATGGTGATGAGACCAAGCAATTTGAAATCATTGTCAATAATGGGTAGTTTCTCTATGCGATGCTCCTGAAGGATATCCTGGGCTTGTTCCAAAGTGGCGCCCATCGACGTGGTGATAAGCTTTGGTTTGGGAGTCATCAATTCGGATACGCTGCGTTGGAGATTGGTTTCAAAACGGATGTCGCGGTTTGTGAGGATTCCGACCAAGTGGTTTTCCTCATCGGTGATGGGCACCCCGGAGATATGATAGCGCTCCATTAATTTTAAGGCGTCCTGAATCGTTTTATCCGGGGAGAGAGAAATGGGGTCCACAATAATGCCGTGTTCGGATCTTTTCACTTTGTCCACCTCGGCAGCCTGTCGCTCTACGGACATATTGCGATGAATGACGCCGATCCCACCTTCTCGCGCCAAAGCGATCGCCATCCGAGACTCCGTCACTCTGTCCATAGGAGAGGAGAGTATGGGAATGTACAGTTCTATGTCTCGCGCGATGATGGTTCTGGTATCCACTTCCTTGGGCGTCACATCGGTTCCCAATGGCGCTAATAGAACGTCATCGAAGCTCAACCCCTCTTTCCAGACTAACTCCGTTTCCGGCATAATTACCCCCAATCTTAAAATACCTGTAAGTTTTTATTATACCGAGCGGCACGCGTAATAGTCAAGAAAACGAATTGCATCATCAAAAAACCACACGAAACTATATCGTTGCCTCAGGCAAAAATCCACATAAAATGCCATAAAAGTGTTTTCTTCCAATAAATCGGAAGGGGACGGAAATGAGGTTAACAATGAATGAAAGACAACCGGTGATCCGGGAGATGTCCAAGGTTTATCACAAGGCGAACAAAAAGGAAAAGGGCGAGATACTGGATCAGTTCATGGAGCTTACGGGCTATCGCGA
>JAJZOL010000105.1 GCA_021811565.1 bacterium
GGTATACGAGGCAAGTGTAATTCCAGAAGGAGGATTGATGGCGGATTCACAGGGGAATCTATATGGCACCACAACCGAAGGTGGAGCCAATGGGTTCGGAACGGTCTTCGAACAGTCCGAAACCAACAACAAAGCGTATGCACAACTTCACAGTTTCGTTTATAGCGACGGATATGGACCGCAATGCACATTGACGATGGATGCACAAGGCGATCTTTATGGAACCACCTCTTATAGCGGGGTTAATGACGACGGAACTATTTTCAAAATCGCTCCGGGTGGTATTTTCACCACCATTTACGACTTTCCCGTTGTGTCGGTAAACATGCGTTCCAATGTTTACGTGGATTCACTTGGCAATCTTTATGGAACCACTCAGTACGGCGGTCTCCAAGGGTTTGGAGACGTGTATGAATTAACATCCAATGGCATCGTTAAGATATTGCATAGTTTTAACTCGACGGATGGGGCAAACCCTGAAAAAGGTTCCCTTACAATGGACGCACTTAACAACCTTTATGGATGCACCACAAACGGCGGGGCTTATGGCAAAGGGGTTGTTTTCAAATTGATGCCTTCAAATGGCGCTTACACCCTCTTGCACAGTTTCAACGGGACGGACGGAGCCTATCCTCTTAGGGTATCCATACTCCTTGACAGTCAAGGGAATCTCTACGGAACAACTGAAGAAGGCGGGGCCTATGACAAAGGGGTTGTTTTCAAGCTGACTCCTAACGGCGTATACACCATTCTTCACAGCTTCAACGGAACGGATGGTAATATGCCGAATACCGGTTTAACCATGGACAGCCAAGGGAATCTATACGGAATCACAGAGGCTGGCGGAGCGAATTATTTGGGAACGATTTATGAGATCAAAGGTGCCGTGAGCACGCCTTAGATCGAATTTACGCACAGCCATCAAGTCAAAAAACGAAGGGGGGGACGGAACCATCTTCCCCCCTTCGTTTTTGATTCCATTATCTCCCTTGTATGGTCAGCATGTTATATGCGCCGATGGGGAGATTGTTGTTTGTCTGCACCTTGGATGCGTCCATCATCGCCTGTTCGGATTGCGCTGTGCTTTGGACGGTGCCCATGAGAGTGAGTCTGTTGTTCTCCACCTTTACGGTGATGCTCGCCCCCTTGAGCGCTGGGTCGGCGTTGATGGCGTCTTGGATGAGCTTCACCGTGGCGTTATCAGGAACGGGCGCATTGCTCCCTGCCACGACGCCGTCATTGCTATGCGAACTGCACCCCGCCAGCAGAATTAAACCCGCCAGACCGCAAAGGGGGATTATCGATTTAATTCTCATACACGCTCCTTTTCAAAAAAATAACATTCCAACTATTTCGAGCGGACTTTCCCGGAAACCTGCAACATGCGCCGGAAAAGTCCGTCGAACCAAGGACTTACTGTCCGCGCATGGTGTATTGGAAATAGTATCCGTTATAACCTTTTTGCTGCAACGCACCAAGGCTCATCGCCTTCACATGTCCGTCACACCAGAGTACATTCGTCATGTTGTTATGACGTGCAACGGTGCACCCCTCCGTGCCATTCGCAGGCACGAACCAGCCCAATTGTTCGTATCCTGCGTCGTTCCAAATAGGAGGATCACCGTTCGGCCAGTCAACCTGGTAAGTACCGTTGCCGTCCGTTACCCAAATCGTTGATGCGGGGTTCATCAAACTGGATAAGGTATACCCCTGTCCTCCATTGCTGTTACCCGGTCCCAAATCCGGATAACCTTGTCCCCAATAGGAGGAGTTCATGGCGTAGCTGCCATAGTGATGGTTGTCCCAGCCGGTAAGCTGGTAATAGGGGATGTAAGTGGGGCTGGCGCCGTAAAGCCCCTGATCATCCGGACAGGTGAATATCTGCGTGGATTTGGCGTAGGGGAGAACCTCGTCCATCCATTTCCAGCCAAATCCCACGGATGGCGGAGCGGAACCAAACGGAGTGCCCATCCACGATTGAGGAAGATGCTCATCGTAATCCTGTGAATACTGCATACAAGCCAATCCGATCTGCTGCAGATTGCTTGCGCATGAAATTTGTCTCGCTTTTTCTCGCGCTTGAGCGAAAACAGGGAATAGAATTGCCGCAAGAATCGCTATAATGGCTATAACGACAAGCAATTCAATTAATGTGAAACCAAATTGATGTTTTGCTTTCAAAGAATGATCCTTTCCAACCTAAATTAACATATAGAGATGGCATGGTGATGAAAGCCAACTTGTTGACGGATTGCACCTTATGGTTGACATTTTTACAACTGCATTCGGCAATAAAGCAGGAGGAACGGGGTTATCAATCAACAAAGCGAAATAGGCAAAGTGGAATTACACTTGCCTCGTATACCATACCAACCGCATGCCTCTCTATGTTTAAATTTAGGCAGACTCTGTGAAATTCGTGATTTATTATATCGAATTTCGCCTGTTATGTCAATTGATCAACTCACACATGTTATTATGGATAAATGATGAGGATATACGGACGGACTTTGCTGCATGCATGACGGAAATGATACGCGTAAGCGCTGGAACGTCGGTTGGAACCATTTGAGCGGGACGAAAAAAAAAGCCCCGCATGATGCGGGGCTTGGATTTTCCATGTGTTAAAAAGTGGATTTATACTCCACGTTCGTCTGCAGATTGTAGTAAGAGGTGGCGTGGTTGGTCATGTAATTGGTCGAAAGCGTTAGGTAGTGATCCGAATCCAGCTTGGTATCATACGCCAATTGGAAATTTTCCGTGTCCGCAGGCTGCCCAACCACTTGATGACTTAAATCCACATTGTATCCGACTTGAATCGTGCTCAGTTTATCTATGTTCCCTTGAAGTCCGCCACCGAACATGTTGGTGCCTGTATTCAAAGTGACATTCTTCGCCATGGTGTAGTTAATATTCATCTTCAAGGTTTTATCCAGTTGCTGGTTGAAGGCGAAAGTGGACGCTTTGGTCTGCTGCACCACGCCCACCGGAGTGGACGGTAAAGAGTTGTATGTCCAGGCAACCGATGTAAGCGCACCGAGTTTGTAATCCGCCGAGTATGTGCGAGATAAAATCAACTGGCCGAAATTAACGTTCATAGCGTTGTACAAAACATGCATGTGGAACGGCAGTTTCTGATTTGGATCACTCGTAAACTCAAAGGAGCGTGAAACGAGCCCGGTGTTGTTCGCATTGAGCGTTCCGCCATAATTTAATGAAATGAGATTTTTCATGAACATGCCGCTGATTTTGCCGCCTGTTTGGTTAGTTTGATGTCCGGAGTTGATTGATGTAGCCATGTTTGCGGAAATCGTCAAGCTCTTAAAACCGAGAATGTTCATAGGCTTGGCGTTGCCCAGCGAATAATCCAGCACTTTATTGATGGGCTGGTTTGTTTGCCGGATCAGAGCGTAGTTGCAGGAGACGTTTAAATCTCTGCCAACGGGGCTTGACGCTCCAAACCCTTCCGAGTTGATAATCGCTCCCGTATTTTGATCCCATGTGCTGCCCTGATTCGCATTCATCTTCAATGTTTTCGTGACCATGGAGTCTATTTTAATGAAATGAGCCAGTTGGCTTGTTCCGTTGTTGGTGTTCACCATTGCGAAAGCGCTGTTCAAATTGAATTTCGGGCTCGCAGCCCAATTGTACAAAATGTTGCTTGTGTTTTGATCGTTCCAAATCCCATTCGAGCCTTGGTTCAGTTGCTCTTGAGAGATGTTCAAATACATGGTTTTATTTGGATGGAGTTCCAAATTGATTAAATTATGCACGTCACCGGTTTGCACCTTGGAGTTCTGGAAGTAATTATTCCCTTCCGAGAGAATGGATACATGCATTCCAGGTCCGTCGGTCCAATTCAAGCTATGGTTCCAAATGCTCCTTGACATATCCGCAGTGGAGTTAGTGGCATCATAGAGGCTTGAGGCGATATTCAGATTTTTAATCCCGGTTAGATTCAACCCGAAATTATACCGGTTGAAACCGACTTCGGAGGCGATGCTCTGCTGTTCTGCCGGTGTGATACCGGACAATCCCATCGCTTGGTTGAAATTCGGCGACACATTGGATGTGCCGAATTGCAGATCCAACCCTTTCATGGCGTAATGCAGATCGTTGCGTTGCAGTCCGTTGTTATCTCCTTGAAGACTTAATCTATCAAATGTCAACGATGATCCCTTGCCGATTGTCCATTGAGTATTCAAGTCCAAGCGATGCAAACCCCGCTCCGCCGCCACATCCTGAATATCCGCAGGTGTCATTCCCCCCAAATCCATCGCACGGGTGAAATTAGCGTCCGTGTTTGCCATTTTCAAACCGATTTGAAAATTCTTCGCGCCGTAATCCAACGATTGCCGCGTCAATCCGCTTTGCGAATCGCCTACGCTAAGATTGGTGAAGTTTAACGACGAAGTTTTATTCAGCGCGAGTTTCATTCCCAAATTGGTGGTGTGCATGCCCGCTTCATTGCCCAGTTGCGCCTTTTCAAAGTTATCAAGCGATGCAAGTCGGTTGAACCCCTGGCTGATATTCTGATCCATATAGTTCAAAGTAAGATTGGCAAGGTTGATGTCCATGGAATTGCGCATGACTCCGCCCGTGCTATCCCCGATATTGGCGAAATTGAGTGTCATGGCTCCTTTTTTGCCCAAAGCGGTTTGGACGCTCATCAAACTGCGCGACAATCCGCTGTCACCTGCGAGTTGAACCTTGTCCAAGGGGGTCACTGAGTTGGCGGCAGCGTTTGGGTCGAACTGCTGATGGATTGCAAGGGCAAGATCGCTCTTCTCGGCGTCAGTCATACTTGTAAAACGATTGAAGGAAGTCCCGGCCTGACTCTCGAAATAACTGACCTTGAACCCCTTTGAACCGTATTGGACATTTTGCTGCGCCAAAGCGCCGGAAGCATCGCCCATGGTTGAACTGTTGAAATTCAAGTAACTCGATTTTTCCGAACCGAACCCCAAGGAGATGTTGTTTCGCGAAACTCCCTTTTCCAAAGCCAATTGCCCGGCGTTCGCATTGGACAGATTTCCAAACGTATTGAAGGTGTTTCCCACCATCTGATTTGACATGTTCACATGAAAAGCTTTGCCCGTATATCCCACGCTTTGCTGAAGTATTTGACCCGTCTGATCATGAATTGTGTTCCAGTCGAAGGACATCGCCCCGCCGCCGGTCATTTTCAATCCGCCGCCGAATCCCAGCCTTTGAATGCCTTTCTCCTTCTCCAAAGCCGCCAACTGAGACTGTTGCGTGGAGCCGCTTTGAAGCATATTGTAGCCTGCGAAGTTCGATCCCACATCCTGGAAATTCGCATGGAAGGAGGCGGCGCCGGCGTTCAGGTTCAAATTTTGCAGGATGAGATGATCCGACTTGGCGTTCGGAGCGAGTTGCTTCAACGCTGCCGGTTGGGTGGGAGCGAAACCTTCCTGCACCATGTTATTAGAGTTCATCCCCGGCGTGCTGAAATAGACCATGCTGTTCAATCCGCCGGATCCCATCTTGCTGTTAATATTCATTCCGTAGGTGTTGAACGTCTGGGAATTGACCGAGGCGACCCCCGCTCCGAAGTTCATACTTGCGCCTGCCACGTTCAGGGCCAGGATGCCAAGTGGCGTGGCGGTGGAGGCGGGAGCGGCGGCGTCGTAAGTGTAAGTCACGCCAATCGTATCAAACCGCAGTATCGGCTGGGAGAAATAGATGGAACCGGTCGCGTAATCCACGAAATAGTCCGTGCCATTGATCAATGGCAATCCGTTTTTCGTAACGCGCATGGTGTCCGGAACAATGTTACCATGGCTCAGCATATAGCCTGCATTGGTTCCATTTCCAGGCAACTCCTCACGGCATGTTTGAGGTTTCACGGGTTTTGCGGGAGTTGCAGTCGTGGCGGCGGTCGACCCGGAACCGAACCCGGCCTCCTGGATTCCCGCCGTCTGGGCTATGGAACCCGATAAGAGCATAGTGAGAGCTGAGAGCGAGATCACTGTGTGAAGCAATGTTCGGTTGTAGAGATTGATGCGTTTCATCGTAACAACTCATTCATGGGACACTGATTGGCGGATTAAAAATTGCTTTTTAGCAAATCCACCCGTATTTCGTGATTATCGGTGCGAATGGATGCGGGGACGCTCCACTCGCTGTTTTGTTGTCTCAAAGAGTTTTTCAAATTGCTAAGCGTCGCCATTTGCTCCGGGTTAACAGCAGATGGCATGGAAGCCAGCACGATGTGAACCGGTTCACGATCCACTTGCGGCGCCGGAGGAACCGTTGCGACGGGCGGAGTGATGTTTGTAATGTTTGTTGACCCCGGAACCGACGGCTTGGAGACGGTTGATGGAACCACTGATGTTGTCGGCGCTGTGGCTACGGATGCGGACGCGATGTCATCGGAGGACGGAGCCTTCATACGCATTTCACTCATTGAAGCCCCCCCGACATGCGAAATCCTGATCTCCTGGGTGGGTTTACGTCGGTTCGTCTCCTCTCGGGGAGCCCATGCAAAGCTCATTTTTGGCTCCAATCGTTTTGCTTCAAAGGAGCGTTTCGTCACGGAACGCGGGCTCTTCACCGCAACTCCGACAATCGGAGATGGAAGAGCGTTAACGATCGAGTTCTCCTTTTTATTCAAGGCGGGAGGCAACCCGGGAAGATTAACCGACTGAGGCGCCAACTGAGCGATAACCGGATTTCCGCTTGGCTGTGGTTGATGACGGTTCAAAGCGATGACGCTCACAAGAAGCAGAGATGCCGCCACCAAACCCATCGCTCGCATCGGCATGGGTACGGGAAGCGATTGCCAGGCGGTTCGAAGCCGACCTATGAGGGTGGGACGGTTCACCGTGGCGTCCAAAATGCGCCGATGAAGCTCCAAGGGAGGCTCCACCTCAGGCATTTTGGAAAGAATAAGTCCGCTTCCCTTAAGAAAGCTGGCTTCCGCTCGACAATGTTCGCAGCTCAGGAGATGCTCTTCAACGATTCTTGCCTCTTCCGAGGAGGCTTCTCCATCGGACCAGACCGAGAGCAAATCCCACATTTCATCGCATTTCATCTTTTTCCCCTCCTCCTTGTTGGAGGTTGCCAAGCATATAAATTAGTGAATTATGAAAATACAATTAATGAGACAACGTGGAGAGGAAAATGTTGCAGGAAACCTGAAAAAATTTTAAGTTTTTTTTCCCACTGTTTGCGAAAATAATTCCGAGGAAGGCGGTGGGCAAAACGATGCGTTCACGGCACCCCTTTTTGCCTCCCCCTGCGCCGAGGGCTTTCTCCGTTATCGGCGAGTGGCGAGCATCGCGTCGTTACAATTTTATGAGACGCGCCTCCCTTTCGTAAGTATGGAAGGGGTTCTTCAAGTCCATCTGACGATTTTTTTCAAGATAGATCGCGTCCCAGTCAATGACATAGCGCGTCGAGGGATGGGCGAGCAGTTTACTCACAATCATGCCTCTTCCACAGGCGCGCGTATTGTTCGGAGGATTGACCACGGCGTATCCGACGCTCTTCTCCTCCGTCACGCGCGGCATCATCCCCGAATCCTCCAGCGCGGCGTGTATGCTCACACTCGGATTGAGGTTGTGATACTCCAGATCCAGGCTCTGCAACGAATCATCCTGCCAGGAGATATTCTCCTCGTCAATATACTGCTGATAGAGAACACGTTTCGCAGACCAATCCAAACGATCCGAAGTTGAAAGTGGATCGCGCTCAAGATCATCCAATATTTTCTCCCATTCACGCAGGAGACGGTCCGTTTTGGCGTCATGACCGCCCATCTTCTTCAGGGCGGCTTCCAGATAGAGCCTTTGGATATCGACAGCGGAAATAGTGCGCCCGTTACGCAATCGGACGATCCAGCGATATGACGGATCTCGTGAAACGGATCGCAAAGTATCAATGGGATCCAACAACTCGGTGTTTCGGGGTGCGCAATTCTCCTCGATCAGATCAAGTACAAGACTTGTCGTGCCGATCTTGAGATAGGTGGCGTATTCACTCATATTCGATTCGCCGAAGAGTATATGCAGCCGATGCAGATTGGAATAGTTGTAATAGTTATCCCACTTGGGATTGATGATGGCTCGATTGAACCGAACGCGTGAGGAGATGGTTTTCACGATGTGGTCGGCGCGCTGAGAAAGCTGAAAATTGACTGTCGGATCGATCTCCACGCCGTAAAAGTTGCTCACCCACACGTAGTCCACTTCATGCTCGCCCAAGGTCATGATATTGGATTTGCTGCTCGGACGCGTAAGCCGATGACCTCCCACGCGTCCCGCTCCTGCGAAAATCTGACGGGTCGCTAAAAACGGAAGGAGGTCCGAGAGCGCATCGGTGAAGAAACGATCCTCAATTTGAACCAGGTAGTTTTCGTGACATCCGAAAGTATGCCCTCCGAAGTGATCAATCGCGTTATTATGGAAACTGACCCCTTCCGCGATACCCATGTCATCCAGGATGTTTTGCAGGAGTTCTCTTCCCGCCCTGTCATAAAGCACGATATCGTCGAAATCCAGACACTCCGGCGTTGCGTACTCCTCATGACTGCCCACGGCGTCGATGTAGAGTCTGCCTCCATTACGCAGGAACCCACCCGCCCTTGCGGGCTCGAACGCGTAATCCCTGGCGTGAAGGTCAATCACCCCAAGACGTCTATTGCAAAATGCATGGTCCTTGACCTTTTCCACAACCTCCTCCACGGAGCCTAGGGAAGAATCTCGCACCATGCATCCAAATTCAGTCTCAATTCCAAAAATTCTCTTTTCCATGACAGCCGAACACTTTCTTGTATCGAACATTCCGCAAACGACCGGATGAAGCAATTCATATGGGAATACTCATCAAAGGCTGTAATGGTTCCATCCATGCCCCTTTCCAACCATAAACATGGTATGAAATCACGCGAATGGAAAGGAATCTATTTCAACGTCACTCCCGAATTAACCCACCGGCGGCGATGAAAGATTCAATCGCCTCCAATGGTTTCAGCCCGCCTGTCGCCCCCAAAGCCATGACGGAGAAAGCCCCTGCGGCGTTAGCGAATTTTGCGGTTCGTTCCATGTCCCATCCCAGCATCAAACCCGCCAGAAAACCGGCGTCGAAAGCGTCTCCGCTTCCCGTGCCATCCACGACAGGAACGGAGAACGCCGGGGACTCCAACTCGATATCCCGCCCCTGAATGTAGCATCCTTTTTCCCCGAGTTTCAGAACCACGGTTTTAACCCCCGCATCCCTCAAAGCCTTGGCGACATCCTTTGGATTCTGCATTCCGGTAATCTCCTGAGCTTCGGAAAGGCTAGGCTCGAAATAATCGGTCCAGGGAAGGCACGGGGCAAGGGTCTTCATCCATTTCCCCGTGGCGTCCCAAACCGTATCTAGGGAGGTGATCTTGCCTCTTTTCTTCGCCTCCTTCAAAGTTCTCGCCATGGGGTCTCCATCGAATTGAGGCATGACCAAAGCCCCGGCGACATGCAGAATCCCGCATTCATCGATCACATCCCAATTCACATCCGTCTCGAAATATCTCGCATTACCGCCAAGATAGTGAAGGAAAGTTCGTTCGCCGTCAGCTCCCACCAGCACCATGGATGCGGACGTGCCTACGGTGTCGTCTCTCGCCAATCCCCTCGTGTCCAGTCCGTGTCTCTCCAGCACATTGACAACAAAATCCCCAAGCCCGTCTCGTCCCACTTTACCAAGCACGGCGGTGTCGATTCCCATCTTCCGCAGATCAATGCCGGTATTCGAAGCGCATCCCCCGATATGGAGGGACATCTCCTCCACAAGCCCCAAACGTCCCCTCGGAGGCAACTGATCAATAGGTCTGCCAAGCAAATCCGCAGTAAAAATTCCTAGACAGGCGATTTTCCGCATAATCTTCTCCCTAAATCAGGCGATGGCATCGAATCCACGCACAGGCAATGAATTAAATCAGTACGGATCATGCATCCGAGTAAACATGGAATTGATGCGATTGCCAATATCGATAATATTAAAGTTCGAACTCAACGGTAACAATTCTACGTGAAGGCACATCCATATGGAAAGTGTCCCCGCCCGACCAATCCTCCAACGGTTCCTCATTCATATTCACCAGACGATGTCGTTTCGCTCCTGGCAAGGAGATCCGACCGTTTTTCATCTCCTCATCCAAGATATTGTAAAAACGAACGATCAAATTTTCTCCGTTCTCAGCGCCCTTGACGGCAGTCACGACGAGAGTGGCAGGATCCACACGAACGAAGGTGTGCGTCGTCGGGGCGGTTGAAGTCGGGTTGCCCTGTACCGCCAACATCGGAACATTAAACTGGTGCGCCTGCTTCCAAACCATTCCACCCTTCCAGCAGCCTTGGCTGATGGTCCATGCATAACGGAAATGGTTGATCCCCTTGCATTGGGCATCGGGAGTGGAGATACCAGGGCCATCTCCGCGTCCGCTCAACTGACCCACGCATCTCAGCAGAGTGACGGTAAGCGATTGAACCCCTTCGGAGTTGCTGTAAACCTCGTATTCGGGCAGACCGCTATTGATGATGGTCATCGACTGTTCGGTATTCTCCGCATTTTCAATCGTTTCATTACTCGGCTCTTCGCCCACCAAAGCCGTCCAAAATTGCTGCGGATGGAACGGGGCTCCGCCGAGATCACCATAGGGATTCTCGATGGGACGCTCCACAACATCATATTGCCCCTCAGCGTAGGAATAGGGTCTGAACTGTAACCCATATGCGTTTTCAAAGCGCACCCTCAGTCGGTGGTCCTCCGCCTGGTTGTCAAACCGAGTCTCGAACTCAACCCTCGGTATATCCGCCCATTTTGTCATGCGGGTCGTGATTCGGCAGATGATTCTCTCCGCGCTTCTGGAACGTCCGTCCTTGGACTTGCTCTTCGGGAGATCCCAGTCCTGGGTGTATACAAACGTGCGCCGAACGGCGTTGGTCTCCTCTGAATAGGAGGATCCTCCCAATCTAAGGTGATAAAGGGAATCGTTCATAGGTTTTCGGTGGAGATACTCGTCGCCAACCTCCCCGCAATCCTCAAAGACAACAGGATAGGCGGATGGCATTCGCTCCTCGGATTGGATTGGATATATAGGCATGGCGTTTTCAATTTGTATCTTATATGCGGCGTATCCGCAGGGAGAAATATCCTTTGCTATGAACTCAATCTCATATTTCTGAACCCACTGGTCCAAAGGCAATTCACGGGGATTCAGCACCATTTTACAATAAACTTCCGTGTTCAGCACTGCGAAAGGCGTTTCTGTTTTTCCGTCCGGCGCAATCAGCTTGAAACCCCTCACCATGCGCGATGGATCCTTAGTGGGATTGCCCCGGGTGGGCTCTCCGAGAGGAAATTCCAAAATGGCGCGAACAGGATCGGTGCGACTCCAGTTCAAGGGATTAAAAACCGACAATGTGAGATTTTCACGTTGCGCCCCCTTGGTTTGATCGTATCCCGCCAATCGGTTCATCGCCCGCTCGGCCATGTCATCCGCAACCTGCTTCGCCTGACGGAATCGAGGGATCATATCCTGATGTGTTTCATCGGTGGAACAACCACATATGGAATCATGAGGATGGTTTTGCATGAGCAATTTCCAGGCAAAACGAAGCGTCTCCAAGGGATACTTTTCACCTTCGATCCTGGCGAATGAGGCAAACCGCTCCGCGTATTGCTCCAAGGATATTTGAGCGGCGTGGTTCATCTGCTTCAAATACATGCGAGCGGAAAGTGTGCCGGCGAGGCAGGCGCCATGCCGGTCCTCCCTCAACTCTCCTTTCCATGTTTCCAAGGCGCCACCATGTGTTTCGACCTCTCTTCGAACCGAAGTGATGTAGTTGGTAAGAGAGTCGTGCACCACGGAATCCCCGGAGGATTTGGAAAGCAACGGTTGGATTTTTTTCAGTATCTTACCAATATCCGGCTGAGCCTCCAAGTGATCCACTCCGTTCATCAGGAGAAGATGATGCGTCAGGGAGTGCGGCTCCATCCTCTGTTTGATTTGTTCCGCGTATTGAACCGCCTCCTCCGTATCGGAAGGAAAGGTCTGCGCGTTATTGTACCAGAAAGCCATCAGACTGGAGAGCACTGCGGAACCATCCGGGGCGACCCAATCAAACTCCATCTTTCTGCCTTCCGTCAGTTGATAACCCCTGCCCATAATGGCGTTATCGATTCCGAATCCTCGAAAAATCTGGGGCATCTGGGAGATATTGCCGAATTGATCGGGCAGATATCCGATTTTTTGGACGGCGCCGAACTGTTCGGCGATTCTGTGCCCCTCCAAAAGACTGCGAACTGTGGACTCCCCGCTCACCAGAAACTCATCATTCAGTTGATACCAAGGGCCAATGGCGATCTTTCCTTCTCGGATGTATCTTTCCAGCCGCGCACGATTGGATGGACGCAACTCCAGATAGTCCTCAAGAACAATCGTTTGGGCGTCAAGATTGAAATGAATAAAGTCAGGATCGGTGTCCAGAATATCCAGGAGATGATCGATCAAATCCACGAGTCTTAAACGAAACCTTTGGTAAGGAAAATACCATTCCCTGTCCCAATGGGTATGCGACACGACATGCAAAGTATAAGACATTCCATAAAACTCCCTTGTAAATAAATTCCGCTATTCCATCAGTCTTCTTAAGTAGCTCACGCTCTCAGGCAACACTGTCTCCCCCGGACCGCTCAATCCGCATTCGAACGCCATGTACCCCTTGAAATCAACATCCTTCAAGGCTTGAAGGATTGAAGCGTAGTCGATGCTGCCGCTTCCTGGCTCCAAACGAGTGTTGTCGGCAAGATGGACGTGGCTGATGACATCTCCACATTTCCTAATTGTGTCGGGAATGGAACGCTCCTCGATGTTCATGTGAAACACATCTGACATTAATCTCACACCGGGGCTGTTCAATTCTCTGACGACTTTAGCTCCGGCGCTTTGATGGGGGAGCGAGTTGGATTCATATCTATTCAGTGGCTCCAGGAGAATTGCAACACCGTTTTTCTCCGCGTGATTCGCCAAATCCTTTAGAATGCATACAAGCAAATCATGCTCCAACTCACAGCGACTCTTCCAAGGTGAGAGATCCGGCAAACGATCATTATGGTTGAATATGGGAACTACAATCGGACCCAACGCCCCCAATTCGGCGGCGTAATCCAGAAACCTCCTGATCCCATCCACGCAAAGTTGTCTTCGATGCTTATCAGGATGAACGAGTTCCGCAGGATACCCGCCGCATATGGAGGACGCCTTCAATCGGCTATCCTTCAACACCTGTCGACGCTCGGCGAACATCTCGCCGTTGTTCAAATGCCCCCCGTTCAATTCAATGCCGTCAAATCCGTATTTTTCCAGGTTCGCAACCTTCACCGCAAAGGATTCACCGGGCGCTAAACCCTCCTGACATGATAACTTCATCGTTCCCCTCCTTTGTAACATATGCATAATTAATTCTAACCGGAATGAAGCAAAACATACCTATGATCAATCGCGCGACAGCGAGTTACCGCCTCGCCACATGCAGGTAATGAGAATATGTCCGTACGACGTTTTGTAAATGGTTCATGGAACAATAGCTCATTGCAACTTTTAAGAAGTATGTCACATTATCATCCCATGCACCGCATCATGAAAGGTGCACGGGTTCCATCACCATCGAAACATCTCCGCATCGCCCGGAGCCAAATTCACCTCAACGTGCTGGTTGCCGTTCTCATCCGTATGAACCGGAATAAAAACCCATTTATCGGTTTTCTTATCCAGATACTGCGGTTTATTATTGTAGATGTAAAAAAGTGCGGTTGTTTTAACGGGTTGAGTCCAGCTGCGATTGGAGATAATGACATATAGATGGGTGTCCGCCCTGAAAAGCCCCGCGTTCACTGCGGCTTGGTCCGCAAACGATACGGGCAAATCCGGCTGAGGGCCTTGAGCATCCGATTCGGGAGCGCCGTTTTGAAAGGAGCTGACCGGTGCGGAATCGACAAGGTATTTACCCATCATTTGCACCTCCGCATTCACTTTTTGCACCATTGCGTACTGAATGGTCATTTTCCCCTTATCGTCGAAAAGCCCCGGTCCCCAATCCCCTTCCTGCCCCTTGAAAGGCCAGCAACCATTATAGATGATTCCCTGAGCGCCGTAAGTGAGCGACTGCATCACCTCCCATAATATTTGAGGATCAGTCAATTCGGGATGCGTGGCGTCTGGGGAGAGCTGGATAATTTGCCAGAATGGGATGTAGGAGTCTTTCCAAGCGTGTTGCATGGATATCAGATTTCCATAAAATCCGGTCTTCTCATCCTCCTTTAAGAAGTAAAAATGCGAGTTGCATAAAACAGGAGGATGCACTGCGCGCCAATATTGGGAGAGATATTCATCAAAGGTGTCTGTGCCGATGCTCTCCGGGGAATAGTCATCCGAAGCCAGATTGATGAATACGAGCCGTTTCGGATCTTTTATCGTCAAATACCGCACCGCCCCCGCCAGCGAACGATATTGAGCGGGAGTGGGAACGTTTGACAAGCAATATCCCATTAAATTGGAATAATGGGAATATTCGGAAAGAAGAGTGTTGAGTGTTTTGTCTCCGTTCGGAGAGGCAGACAGAGAGGTCATAATGCCAGGGTCTTGGATGAAGACCTTAAGGTTGGCCGTTTTAGCGCTCTCCAGCATCTGATCGTTCAGTTTCGCGTTGGAAGTGAAATCGCTCGGAGGCATAATAAAGTTCACTCCCGATTCCTTAATTCTCTTGCAAATATCGGAAGTCATTAACGGATCGGCGGGGTTAACAATGCAACCAATCGGGTATGTCTTCACTGGTGACTTGGCAAAACAGGGCGTCTGCGTCAATAAAACGCTCAACGCAAGAAACAACGCGGCATACACTTTCAAAACGCAATTCACTTCTTTCCTCCCGAACCCAATCTCAAAGACATATTCGCCCTTTTATCATAAACGTTCGCTTCGTAAACGGAGCGAACGTTCGGCGCAGCTCGGTTCCATAAATCAATGGCTTTTTGGGGTTGTGAGGCGATCAGTTCCTCCTCCATCGCCATATCCAACCCGCTTGCATCCATTTGACGATTCATTGGAAAACCATCGATAAGCTTTAATGCCAGAGCGTGATCGTCCGTCCACCTCGCCCTTCTCATCGCATTATCCCACTGAGCCACGGAGATGAATTTCGGGATCGGTCGTTTGCCGTATTCCAGCGGATAGAGATTTATCTCTTTCGAACTGATCAGTGTCCCCTTAAAATCGACCCTCGTCACCGGTTTGCGCCGAAGACAGAATTGCGGATCGCCGATTGCCATAAGGCGCCAAGGTCTGCCAAGAATCTTTACTCTTCGAAAGGCCCTAATCCATGATTCCCCTGCGGCGATTCTGGGAGCAAAAACGACGGAAGGTTGGAAAGCGTTCAAATATGGCTCCGCAACCGACCCGAAATAGAGGAAGGCGCCTCCCCATATCGCTCTGCCCGCCAATGTATTGGGATCATAGGGATTGGCGCAGGATCCGGAATGCGTGACATGCATCGCCACGGGCCCCCCCACGGGAAAATCATCCGTGTTTCCGCCGCCGCCTCTCGCCGACCAACCAGTGGCTCCGCCTGTGGAATTGATAACGATCACATTGAAACGATTCCACGGAAAGGTGCGATCCCGAAATTCCGCTATCGTTCCGAAAGCATCGTAATCATAGATTACCTTCATCCAGGGGCTAAAAGCGTTCTTGGCGAAATCGAGACGGTACATATTCCATATCGTGCCCGGAGCTGTGGAATAGGTATTAAACAGATAAGCCGAAGATGGCTTGAGAAACAGGGAGCAGGCGGCTTGATAGGCGCTCTCGGCATCGCTTCCGATCAATCGGCTTACAATCGCAATTCTGCTCCCATCCGTGAGCCGACCCAAATCATCATCAAGCGCATAAACCTGACCTGACTTCGCATCCCCGTAACGATAAGGATACGCCCCGGCGAGGGTTACATATCCAAGATCATTTATCTTCCCGATATTCCATCCGCGCAGTTTCGTCAGTATGGCGCCATTCATCATCCCGACGGATTGTTTGGAAACCACGGATTGAACGATCCCCTGGTAGGTGTCCGCCCCTTCGGGGATTCCTTGGGGTTTCAGGTCGGTAATGGGTTGAAACCTTCCCGCCGCCAATTCCAATCCGCCCATCGTCTCCCCGGATGAAACATCGGTAAAGACCTCCCCCTTAGGTTCAATTTTGATCTCATGCAGGAGATTCGCCAGCTTGTCATGGCCCATCTGATTTCGATCGGTATAGGAGATTTTATGCGAACTCCAACTGTTGTACAAAGCCCACCGCAAGGAGGATATATCCATCTTATTGGACGCGCCACTCGTCCGCAGCAGGATGATTCGCGCCGGCTTCCACGCCGCGATGAAACGCGGGGCGTAAAAATCATCCTGAAACAGCACTGGAAAGAATGTGTGATTATTCCACTTGGATATGGCTTCCAGAAATGACATCCTATCCGCAGCCAGAACCACGACATTTAACGCTTTACGTTTCGCCCAAGGGCTGAGGAGAGGGCTATTCGGCGATAAGGATAATTCCGCGGAGGCGTGAGCGTAAGAAGAGGACGAGGGCGTCCGTGAGCAGAGCCCGCATAGCGACAAAGATATCAGCAACCCTATTATCGAACTGCGAAAAAAGTATTTGATCATCGGAGGGATATCCTTTGATGCGGGAGATATGGAATGGGAGGGTTGCCCAAGATTAAGAATACCCTCCCCGAGAAGAGATTACAGTTTGAAATCTATAATGGCACTCACGCCTACGCCATTCACTCGGCGTATGTTTGTGGCGCTCTTTGTGCTCACGGGTATCAACGCACGCAACCGTACCCCTCCAAGCCCATGGAAATCGGTTTCCAGTTGCACGACCGCTTTAACTTTGTCCACTGCGTATTTCGGTCCAGCGACCTGCACCGCTCCGGCGTATCCGCCTTTGCCAAGTGAGAGGATTGGGACGACCTTGGTGGCTCCCTGATAAGCCACATGGCGAGAGTCCATTAATGAGTTGAGGGCGTTATTTATCTGTCCGCCAAACTTGTCCACGGCGACCACGATAAGACCACCCTTGATTAGTCCTCCAAGTTGAGCTCCTGCCATAACCCCCGCAGACATAAACATGAGTCCCACAAGGGCGAAAATTTTCCATGATCGTTTCATATCAAACCTCCATACATTAAGATATCGAACGTCTTAGGTCTAAAGTATAACCGCCACACATTATCAGTATACTAAAAAACCGCTTGAAACGTCCCTCGATGCTTAAGAGTGATGAGAACAACCACGCACATCGCCGGGATTCGCTTCGCATCCTTCGTTGATCGTTACCAACTCGCTATTGCAAGGGTAAGAAATGCGGACCCCTAATCGGGTAGGCAGGGTCATTACTGATCCCGCCTACCACACCATCCGGCATGCGGGACCGCACCGGGCGGTTCACACATTCGCAAACGACAGATAACGCTCATGCAAGATGGAGTATCCGCGCAGGGCTATATTACCACGCTGCACCACCGCCTCCATGAGGTTACGCGTCAAGGATCGCATGGAGATATCCGCCGGGTATGGTTTAGACCCTTGCGCGGGCTCCGGCTTCTTTCAGACCCCACTTCACAGTGACGCACTTGCCTTCGCTTAACGGTTACGGTTTCCTGCACCGTAGAGGACTTGCACCTCCGAGAGCAGGAACATGCCCGGTATACATGAAATCGCCTCCGTGCAACCGAAGTTGCACGGAGGCGTCCATCTTACACGGAAGCAGTCTCTTAGTATTTGACTATGACGCTGCTGGTGAAGGTGTTGTAGTTGGCTGAGTTCAAACCAGACGTGTAATCCGATAGCAGATTATGTCCGTTGAACATACCCAACTCGTAGCCGAGTTTCAGCATCGTGCTGCTGGTAAGGTTCACACCGGCACCGATGCGGAAATACTGCTCGGTGGGTGTGACGCTGTATCCGGACGGAATACCCAAGGCATCGCCGCCGCCAAAGTTCCAGAACACGCCCTCATAACCCAAGGTGGTAACCAAGTTCTTGTTCGGGTTCCAATGCATTCCCGCCAACACCTGATAGATGCTGTCGTTGGTGCTCAAGTTCCCGGGAAGATTTCTGGCTCCGGTGTAGTACGCGCCGCCTACATTCACGCCCAAGGAGGGGGTGAAGTCGTATGCCGCGTTAAACGTCGGTCCTTGAATGTTAGTCGGGTTGTACCAGTTGCCGAGTTTGCCCCAGTAACCAGGTGCATAGAACAGAGGATCAATGTAGCGATATCCGGCATCGAGATTCAAAGCACCGGCCTTGTATCCCACAGTGGCGTTGTAAGCGTTGTCCAAGTGATCGACTCGGGTGGAAAATCTCCCCGCGCCAAGCACGGACGCTGCCCATTCGCCCTTGAGGGTGATACGATCCGTAAGCTTCATATCCAAACCGGAACCGTACACGTAAACATTGTCTCCGCCGGCATATGATGCCATTGAAGGATCAATGCTGTTTCCGCTCAAATCCATCACAGTACCGCGCAGGTGGATACCCTGCATGACAGGTACGTTCACGCCCATGTTCAAGCCGACGACCTTATTTACCTGGATTGCACCAGGCATGATGCCTGCAGGCTTGATGCCCTTGCCATTGGCGGCTTGGAGCAAACCGGTGGCCATGGTGTCGGTCATACCGGCGGTGGGGGTGACAATCTGCCCGGTCACATTGACTGTTTGACCGGCGACGAGGTTCACATTCAAGCTACCGAAGTTGGTGTTGACTCGAGCGCCATCCATGTAATACTGCCCATCGTTCAGGCTAGGATCAGATAGATATGTGTCGAAATTCGGCTTCTCGAATGTGAGTGAGCTAATCTTCTCACCAAAGCGACCAATGGTGAGCGAGCTATCGCGACCAACCATCTTAAGAGGAGCGTTTAACTCCAACTTTTGAAGATACGTGTCGTTAGCGATGCTGCCATTGGGGCCTACACCGGTGGTTTCATAGTTCTTGTAGTTGCCGGTGATCATTTCGCCGGTCAGGGTTGCGCCGTTGCCGAGTTGAGCATGCACGCCAAGGGCCAAATCCTCCACAACCACGTTGGGAGCGAAGGTGAGACCGTCGGCGTCCAATCCATGGATGGTTCCGCTGTCATTGCGATAACCAATGAAAGCGTGACCATAGATTTTCGGCATTCGATTGAGTTCGGCCTGGATGTTGGAAACTCTCTTTGAGAGATCGTCGAGCCGTCGATCGATGGCGTTGACGTTATCTCCGAGACTTGCCAATTCGTTTTTGAACTCGTCAGCCAGTCTGCGAAAAGTATCCAGTTCCTCAGGGGTCACTCCGGGAGGTCCTTCGGGACCAGCCGGTCCTACATCGCCCTGGGGGCCTTGCGGGCCTTCGGGGCCCTGCTCGCCCTGCGGTCCCTGAATCACGCCGATGCTTTTCAAAGCGCGATCAAGAGCCACAGCGAACTCGTAGCGAGTGAGAGTGCGTCTGCCCTTAAATGTCCCGTCGGGATAGCCGATCAGGATACCCTTGGCTTGCAGTGATTTCACCGCATCATAAGCCCAGTGGCTAGGATCGACATCTCTGAACATGTCCGGGGCTTGCTGAGCCTGGGCCATGCTTACGGCTGCGAGACAGAGGGCTGCACATAGAAAGGTAATAACCTTTCTCATCGTTTACCTCCTTCTACATGTCGCATGGATGCATACGTTTCCATCTCATTGTGGGAGTCTCGCGTGAGTTCCGCTTTGTCTCGATCGCTTGAATGCGTTAGTTTGCCCTGTTACCTAATCGCCTGTCGGCGAACTGTCACTCGGTTTCACGCCACGCTGCACTCTAAATTGAGAAAGTCGATGCATCGTTGTTGGGTTTGTTAACAGATGAGGAAGGATCTGTGGAAATCCTGCCTTACTGTCAGACTTTTTCCCTTATCTACCAAGGTAGCATAAGGAGTGCTCGTTTGTCAAGGAGAACGTTAAAAACAGGTTAAAAAAGTTTGCCGGATTAAAATCCGCTAAAACCTCTTTCATATTAAATACGCATCAAATGAAAAAAGAGTGGCGAATAATTCAGAACATTTCATCCATTAGGCCTCTGGAATTATCGAAGGGAATATGGTCGATAAGCCATGGCGGTAATAGTATCCGAGATGATTGATTTTATTTTGCTTACGAACACTTCTTTGTCGAACCGCATGGAGTGAAGATGAATTTGCATGGGGTTTAGCCGCATGCCATTCAATCGGCGAATAGCGTCGCACAAGGATTCAACCGTCGGCTCCCAAAAGAAGGCTCCTGTGACACCTTCCTCCTGGGTTTCAAGAGATCCTCCCGCAGCATAAGCAATTACCGGAACCCCGGCGGCATTGGCTTCCAGAGGGGCTATCCCGAAATCCTCTTTCCCCGGCACGATTAATGCCTTCGCCCCGGCAATCAATCTTCTGAGTTTGTCCTCACTTACACACCCGGTGAAGACGGTTTTGGAACCAGCCATTTTTTCCAAATCCTTTTTCTGCCGTCCACCTCCGACAACGTAACAGGGAAGGTCCATCTCTTTCATCGCTCTCAACGCCAAATCGATTCGCTTGTATGGGACGAACCTTGATACGATCAGATAGTAATCTTCTTCCCTGGATCGCACGCAATAATCACCGGCGTTCACCGGTGGGTACACCACGTCACTCTCCCTGCGGTAATATCGTATCGCCCGAGCTTGCACCTCCTTGGAATTGGAAATGAAACGATCCACTCGATGACTGCTGGATACATCCCATATGCGCATCTTATGAAGGATGCATGCCAATATGGGACGGACTGGAGCGGCAATTCTCTCCGTACTTAAGTATTGATGGGCGTCCCAGGCAAAACGCATCGGCGAATGCAGATAACATATATGCTCGCTGCAAGAATCGGGAATCACCCCTTTGGCGAATGCAGAGGAGGAGCTTATGATTACATCAAACTCTTTAAGATTCATGTTTTCAAACGCCAATGGATATAGCGGCAATGCGAAACGGTGCCATTTGACGGAGAAGATTGTTCTTTGTAAAAAGCTCACGCGGATGTCCCATTCCTTCATCATGGAAGGCATCGCATTCGGTTTGTAGATTGACGTGTAGATAGGAGCGGAAGGAAAAATCGAGTGTAAAACCTCCAAAGTCCTCTCCGCACCTCCATATTGCACCAGATAATCATGGACAAGAGCGATACGCATGTCAGTACCTCCGGCAAATTAATGGAACAGCCTAACACCGATCACGTTCAAAGCCGTAAGCGGAGCGAGTATATCCTCCCAACCCAATCTGCGGTTCCCCTTCGGAGGAATGTATAAGATATCCCCCGCATTCAGAACCTGGACGCCAACATATTCCTTGCCTGATAACAGATCACTGAGATTTATTTTCATAATATCCGACTTATTAGCCTGGTTATGGATGAGAATAGCCTTGGATAGATCCGCGGATGCGGTGGGTCCCAAAGCCTCCGCCACCGCATTCATGATGGGAACGCCTTTGGGTGAAGGGACGGGATAGATTCCCGGCTTGCCTATTTGCCCGATCAACGCGAAGTTATTGTGATTTTTCGGAACAACAACCAGATCCCCGTCTTCGAGTACAAACTGTCTTGCGGCGTTCATCCAATCCTCTTTGTCCGTATTTTTCGGCAGCGCGGTCATCTTTTCCCTTCCTCGCCACACCACACTAGCCCCGATATCGGCGGAGACAGTCGGTCCTCCTGCCTCGGAGAGAAGCGACGCAAGTGTGCAATCCCGTTGCATTTCGAACACTCCTTGGTTCAGCACATCACCAATGATATGGACACGCACCTTTTTATCGGGAACCTCTTCCAGAATAATCAAGTCTCCGGTTTCGAGAATTGGATTGGAATCCCCCAAAGGCTGTAGCATCGCCTGCGACACATCCAAATCCAAAATCACTCCATCCCCTCGAACGAGTTTCCCCGTAACCTTCTTTTGAGCGGTGAGAAATCCGCCTGAATTGGCGATGGCGTCCAAAAGCCGCATTCCCGGACGTAACGAGAGTTCCCCGGGCTGTTTGACATTCCCTAAAACACGAATCAGATGAGAAGGTGACTCCTTCAAATTCACACAGACGACCGTATTGTTGAGTTTTTTATTGAGTTCCCGGCTAATGTTCTCTTGCAATTCGGCGCACGTAAGCCCTGATGCGGTCATGGAGCCGCATCCTTTCACCACGATGCATCCATCCGCCAACACCGTGAGTATTTGATCGTATTCAGGATGATTAATTACGCTTAACTCCAAAACATCGCCCACGCATACCGTCTCTTTTTTATCGGCGTTCGCAATCCCCGGGAAAACGAACAATAGGATAATCATCCCAGCAATTAGAAGCCACCATTTCGTGGTTCGCATTTCTCACCTCTTTTAACGCTCGAATATCACGATCTTTCCGACTTCGAAGCCGAATTGTATCTTCACTCTGAATTTGGTCATATATAAATTGGCGTACTGCGATCTGAAACAAACAAAGTAAGCAGCATTTCAAACGGTGTTTTCATGTCGTCATGCAAGGTGTGATATTATTGCAAATACAATCCCCCCCCTTCCTCCATATTGTCCGGATAAAGATCAAATGCAATTCTTTTATCAGTGAGTATTATTGCGTCATGACATAGGGGCGCGATTGTAAATTAAAATCAGTCGATTGGGAGGCAAGGAATTTAACATTGAGTAAGACCTTGTCAGGTCCGCCGGAGTATTCCTCGCATGGGAAACAACAAAACAGGTTAGACCATGCCATTCCGGAATTTCATTGTTACGCCAAATAGATTCCAGATTCCCCCCCTCCCTGAGGATATAGGACACATTGGCGCATAAGCTTCTTGTCGAATCCACCCGTTTTGTTTGAAACCGCACGGTTCTAATTTGGGATAATGTATTAATCTCAACCACGGCATCGTATCCTTGGTCGTTTAGCACCTGACAAAGCTTTTCTGAAACATATGATTTGCCGCTCTTTTTGTGCCATGAGATGAAATTCAGTTCGAAGCAGTTCGGAACCTTGGAACAATCACCTCTCGTTAGGTTTAAAAGCTTCTCGTATAGTTGACGAAAACCATGTACGCTTTCATAGGAAGAGCCGGAATATTGAGGAATGACCACGCAATCATCCACATGGAAAAGACGCATCGCCTCCTCGGGAGTATCCACGCGGTGGAACCACTTTTCACCGGTCAGTATGATCATCGCCGAGAAGAGAGCGCTTAAGAAAATGACGCCTACGCCTTCACGAATCAGATGAGGGGATGACGAAGTCACCTCGGGTTTTTGGGAAACCCTTTTCAATGGAGTATGTACGGGCTCCCCATATAACTCAAGAGCGGATATGGCTCTTTGAAGGCGTAAGTCCTCCTCTTGATACGCCGACAGATCGGTTTCGACATTCTTCAAATCTCCCGCCATACCTCTTCTCTTGCGTAGGATTTCCATTCTCTCGCTATCCATACCAACGACGGATTGAGATTCCCGTGTTAGCCGTGCCATTTCGAACCGCTTTTCCAACTCTCTTTCGCGGAGATATTGGTAATGCGGGTTGTCCGATTTTTTTTGATTGAATTTCATACGGGGACATTTCAGACAGTTCATGCTCCATGGCTGCAATCGAGGAGTCCAACTGCTGAATTCGCACATGCTCAGGTTTATATAAAATGAGCAGACTCGCCCTTTCCCGTTTACTCTCCTCTATGCGTTGCTTCAGAATGCGGTATTCAGGATTATTTTCTCTTTCCAAAATGGTCTTAAAAGGACGCTCATTGCCAAGCAACGCCACCACGGTTTCATGCTCCTGACGCGCTGAAAGCATTCTCTCTCGCAAAATTCGTGAGTTCATTTCCCATGAGTTTGAATCCCCGGCCCCAGACTGCAGGTTTGCGGTGTCCCCTGATCGCTGGGAAAGCAACTCATGGCGATGAGCTAAAACATCCAAGCGGTGTTTTACCGTTTGTTCTCGCCTTTTCAACACCCCCAATTCCAATGCGCATTCGGATCGAACCGTATTAGCGACCACATTGGAAAAAACCTTAGGCAGGGTATCCAGCCACCGCTTTGCAACACCTTCCGTAGGCGCTGTGACGCTAACGGTGGTGATCCTGTCCTGGGAATTGGAAATGCAATGCACGGAGATATCATCCCGAGAAATACGCGATGACTTACAGACTTTACCGATTACCATCTCGCTCATGAGAAGGGTGGTCAAGGAATCAAAATCCGCATCCGAAAACGCCACGGGGGGATAGGCGGTCCCATCGCCAATTGGGAGATGGGGAACAACTCGATACCGAGCGGACAAATCTATTTTGAATGGCTCCCGCTCAATTCTCCACACCCCAATCATAGTGAAAACACCAAACAGGATTAGAACATATTTGAGCTTGCGATGGACAATCCGAAGCGAATTCGCCAGGGGAGTCTCTTCGTTTATGGTTTGCGATGTCGTCATGAACACGCCTATTCGTTGAAAAGATTGGTGAGGCTTAACTAACATAAGTTATCTGCATATCGCATGCCAATTCAGCATCACATGTAAAGGTTCAAACGAAAGGGGGTGTATTTTTCCTCTAAATGCGTCAAACTATTCCATATGACTTCCCCACCCCTTGGAAAGGAGGATCGCTCGATGAAAATCAAATACTTGCCTTTGGCGATGATAGCAATTATGTTTGGTTTTCCGCTTGCATTATTATCCGGGATCGCCTATTCCCAAACTTCCATCCAGGCGCTTTGGGCAGGACCCTATCTTCAGAATGTACAACCGAATCAGGTCACTCTCTGTTGGATCACGAACAAGAAAGTATCGGGGTCGGCTTCTTTCTGGCCGGCGGATAAATCTTCGGAAAAAAAACAGGTTGCCGACGAGACCGTAACGGAATTTCATCGCATCCATTTCAGGGGGCTGATACCATCCACCTTCTATCGTTATCGTATAGACGGTTCCAACCGACATTATGATGGGGAGTTCCGCACCGCACCCCCAACCGGCTCCTCGGCGCCCGTACAGTTCGCTGTCTACGGGGATAACCGCACCCAATATAACATTCACGCCGAAGTCATCAAAGCAATGACCAAGTACTCCTATGATTTCATTCTGCACACCGGTGACGAGGTGGCGGACGGCTCCAATTTGAAAGAGTGGGGGCGGTTTTTCTCCACAGCGGAGCCGTTACTTCGGAACACCCCGTATTTCCCCGAACTCGGCAACCACGAAGGGGAAAACCCCGCCTATTTTAGATTTTTCAATGTTCCACGCAATTACTCCTTCGATTATGGTGACATTCACATCATCGCTCTCGACACCAACGCCCCCGCTTCCGAATATAGCCGTCAGGAGAGTTGGCTGCGCAGGGATTTAGCGGAACATAAAAACGCAAAGTGGAAGATTCTTTTCTGCCATCATCCGTTTGTCACCTGCACGGCAATTCGCGGCAGGCGGGAGGAGGCTGCAAGATTGCTCGCGCGCTTAGGCCCGATTCTTAAAACGGCAGGAGTGCAGTTGGTTTTTTCCGGTCATGACCATAATTATCAGCGACACGTAGTCAACGGGATTACCTATATCGTAACGGGAGGAGGAGGCGCTCCACTCTATCCCGTAAGGATGGACACCCCCTATGTGAAAAAGGCGATATCGGTGTATCATTTCTGCAAAGTGGATATAAAAGGGGATACACTCGATATGAGCGTATTCACGCCGGATGGAAAGATGATTGATAAGACGGAGATAAAAAGCAGGTGAAATCGAATGATTCCGCTTTAAATCCAGAAAAGGAACCCCGTCAAAAGAGCCGTATGCTTCCTTTGGCGCGTCGAACGCTCGCTTGGACGGGAGCCGCCGCCCTTGTCATAGCGTGCGTTCTGGATATTCGCCTCGCCATCAATTCCGGATATTCAATCCTCTATGTCTCCGCTCTGGTCCAAGTGGCTGCGATTGCATGGTTATGGGTTATCGGAGCACATCCTCTCACCGACAACAGTTCCACATTGCAAACCAGAACCGTTGAAGACATGGATAGACTGACTGCGGAACTGGAGGATCAAAACCGCCTGCTTCGATCCTCGTGCCATGAGTTAACATCCGCTGCGCGCGAACAGAAGGGACGGCTGGATGATTTACAGCTATCGACGGATACGCTTTCGTGCTCACTAGAAGGGGATGATCCGGATAAGCAGTCCGAAAAGCTACTGCGTTTCATCATGACGGAATTCGATGCTGGATCGGGTGCAATTTGGATATGGTATCCCGAGGAGAGACGAATGTTGCTCCGCACAGCGATGGGTGCGGTCGCTATCCCCATTCTCCAACAACAAGCCATAACCGCATCGGAAAGCATGCAGCCTTCCGACATTCGCAAGGAGTGTTGCCGCACCCTTCTAAGCGTTACTCAAGGATATTCGAACGTGGAGATCGAGGAAGCGGAGGCGAATGACATTTTGGTGTCCATGATTTTACGCAACCGTGCGGATGAGCCTGCAAGCAGATATGCCGCACCCGGTCAGGACACACTTGTCGGCGTGATTGCGCTCTGCACTCCTCGAACCGGCCGATTTCAACCAACGATCAAGGAGAGGATGAAGACGCTGGAATCCTCTCTTTCCCGTGCTATTGACGGTTTGGAGCAAAAGCGACAACTCAAACGCAAAAACAGTGAAATATCTAGTCTGCATGAGATGAGCAAAATGGTTCAAAACGCCATGGACATGGATCAACTCTATAATGGAGTGTTGGATGTGGTTGGCAGGCTGGTTCCCTACGAAAATTGCACGATATTCATCCTGGAGCAGGACAAAAACATACTTGCGCCACGCGCAACACGGGGACGCGCCGTCAATTTGATAGATCACATTCCGTTCGAGCATGGCAGAGGGATATCGGGCTGGGTCGCCCAGAAGCGAAAACAGTTGATTATCCATGATCTCAGCAAGGAGCCGGGATTGCTGCACGTGGAACTGATACCGCAGGATATTCGCAGTTTCATCTCCGTTCCCCTCATTGTGGAGGAGAACGTGATCGGAGTTATCAATATTAGCCACTCCAAACCTTACGCCTTCACTCCGGAGGATATGCAGGTTTTAAGCATTCTCGCAAGTCAAGCAGCAATCACTATCGCGAGAAGCGAGATGGTGCGATCCTTGGAGCAGATGGCCATCACGGACGCATTGACCGGGCTGTATAACCGACGCTACTTCGAAATGAACCTCGACAACGAGATCAAGCGCTCAAGGAGATACTCCACGCCTATGTCGTTATTCATTATTGATATTGACCATTTTAAGCGTGTGAACGATACGTACGGTCACGGGGTTGGCGACGTGGTTTTGGCGGAGACCGGACTGAGAATAAGGAAATCACTCAGAGAGACGGAGATCGTGGCGCGATACGGTGGCGAGGAGTTCGCGGTGATTCTTCCGCATACACGCATTGAGGAGGCTGCCATCGCGGCGGAGAGAGTAAGATCGGTAATGGAGAGTAATCGGATACTTATTGATCAGTCTCGTTCACTGAACATTACCATCAGTATCGGTGTCGCAGCATTGTCGGAAAATGACAGGGATAAAAGCAACCTTGTGGAGAGAGCCGACATAGCCCTTTATCAAGCCAAACAGAATGGAAGGAATTGCATTCACTTCGCCCCCTCTGACGTTACGGAAGCATGAACGGATTCGGCGGGTTTAAGCCGAATCCGTTCCAATCGAATCATCTCCTTCTGAAAACAAACCCTATCACCCCCGCACCTGCACTAATGAGATACGCTAACCCACCGGGTTCTGGCACGATGGGACCACCCGCAGGATTCACCTGCCCCGTCACTAGCAGGCTTGGCGGCCCGGGCGTGATGCTGGGCATCTGGGGATTGAAATCCGCTCCGGTGGCGTCCGCTGCGCTTATCTCGAAGTCCAAGCTGGCGGAATAAGCCTGACCATCTGCGGGCAGTGAGTTAAGAAAGGAGTAAGTGTCAAAAGTTCCCAGGTTCACCTGTTCGTTGGATGAAGGCAGGAGTTGGTCGCCGAACCAGTTTGGAATGGATGGGGTGTCCGGAGTGGTCTCTCCGTTCCAAGTAAAGAATGGCTGACCGTCGATGGAGCCTTGCAACTGAGTGGACGATACTGAGAATCCGGATATGTAAAGATCATTTACACTATCCGAGTTATACACCTCTCCGTTGATTGATAGAGGCGTTGATGCCGGAATCGCCCCTTGTGTAATGGGATTGAGCGTGATAACCAATGTGCCAGGCACGGAATTGGATGAGGAGTCCAGCATATAAAAGCTCCACATTTGGGCATTCGAAACGCTTGGCACGATCAGCGCCATACACATCGCTGAGATCATTAATAAGGATTTCATTCTGTTAATCATTCTTATTCTCTACCTTTCCTTGTATTTAAAGAGTTCGGTGTCGTACATGTGACGACGCCGAACTCATTTGCTCCATTCAAGGAGCCACGACAATCAGCATCACGGATTTGGAATATGGAGCGCCTCCCGCATTTTGGAACTTTGCTTTGAAGCCGGTGGCGAAGGATGCCAGAGGTTTGTTTGCGCTCACATTCCACTTTAGCGCGAAGACCTGTATCCCCCCAGCCGCTACATCCGGAACGGTGACGGTAGCGGGATTAGCGGAAACCACTCCTTTGTTAGCGATAAACGTATTAAGAGCCAGGTTTTTGGCGGAGCCGCTTCCCGAGTTCGTCACCTGATAGTTCACCGTCATGATTCCATTGGCGTCCGGTTGGCTATGTCCGGTGACCTTGAAGCTAAGGATCGGAATTCCAACCGGTAACAACTGGAAGGTGGCGTCCGAGGATGAAACGGAGATATTCCCTCCAATGGAAGACACATTCACACGATAATGCACCATGGAAAGCGGCGTCAATCCTGAGATGACAATATCATGATGCGATCCCTGATACGAATCCGTTATTGTGGAGCCGTAGGCGGATGTTGGTCCGTAATAGAGAAACGCCTTGGTGGATATCGGTCCGTTTTTATCATAAGTGTCAAAACTCACGATAGCTGTCGTATCAGTGATGTTATGCGCGTAAAGATGGCTCAGTATTATCTCCGATGGCGGCACGTTATTGTTTGGCACCAGATTGATCTGCTTGTATATGGTGGCGCTGTTAGGAGGCATGTTATTGACCTGAGTGATGTTAGACATTACTCTCAATCCAATGAGAATGGACGGCGGAAGATTGTTGACATCGAAATGGAACGTGTAGGTGTTCGTCGCCAGCTTCGATCCGGGATTCATATTAGGATCGCCAGTGGGAGTCCCCTCGTCGAATTGCATCGGATCTTCCGAGAGACCGTTTGGGGTGGTTGGCCACTCCCATGCGAAGGAACTGATACCGTTTGCGTTCCTGGGCGTGGAGACGCTCGTTACATCGGGATTATAAGATCCGGAGCCATCCAATTGGATGGTGACGCTTCCATCCGGCAGCACACCCACGATGTCTCCGCTTTGGCGCGACCCAACCGCACTGAATGCGAGCACCGCAACAGGTGGATACGGAGCCGGGATAGCATGCACTGTGATGGTGGTGGAGTTTGATTGCCCCTGATCGTCAGTAACCGTCAGTTTTACATCGTAATCACCAACCGCTCCGTAGTGATGCAGAACGGTGTCACCGGAAGGGTAGACCGCCGTGTTGACGGGAACTTTTCCGCCTACGACGCCCAAAACCGGCAGATTGTATTCCACCGCGCTAGTCCCATCGCCAAACTCCCATCGTACATGGACAATCCTGGCGGATGGATTCAGTTCGAACGAGTTACCCGGATCGAATTTGGCGTAGTAATCAACCGTATTCACCTGAACCGGAATATAGATTTCATTGGACGATGTGTCAGGATGCGCGATCACCGCAACGGGAGCCGGCGTGAACACAGTTGACTGCATAATGGCGATATCCCACGCGGTAACGAGATACAATCCGGCATTGCCGTCCGAAGATCCGACACCCCATTCCCCTTGATTGAACGGTGCGATTGCGGTGTTGCGAGTTCCAGTCGGTTCAAAATGACCATCATTGGCGGAGGACCATTGGGGCGATGTCAATTTCACATTTCCCTGCCATGACTGATGTCCAAGGTCCGTATCGGATTTTCCCGCAATAAAGTCCACCAATTCGCCGAACCAGTCGATTGGGATGTTGTTGAAACCATCCATCGTCTTCCCGCCGCTTCCATTGGGATCGGTAATGGATTGCTGTGAGTACCCCGCCTCCAGCAATCCCTTCAGGGCGTTGTACATCCCGTAAGCATCCCGCGAACTGCTCCACCAAGCGGAAGGATCGTAGGTGTAAAAGTAACGATAGAGGTATCCCACCGCTGCCTTCACTCGCGGATCGGTCTTATCAGCCCCGGAAAACATTAGAGCGACCAATCCTCCCCCGGTCTTACCGAAGTTTTGCCAAAAAATATCGGTGTAACCCATTCCTCCGTAAGAATGGAAATTGCGGTATTGACCGGTATGTCCGTTTGCAGCGTCATCCAGATAGTCAATGCTTGCAAAAACGTTGTTCAGCCCCTTGTCTTGATCATAATTCAACCAATACTGGTTCAATGCCGTTTTAACATAATTAGCCACGGTGATCGGTGCGTGGGATGGATTCGGAGTGAGTGTGCTCGCGACCTCGGCGGCGCGCAGTCCAATGCAAGCCCAAGCTACTGCGGAGCCGTCGGAATCACCGTAATTAAAGTCATAACGCCACCCTCCCTCGCTCCAACCGGACGGTGATTGGGAATATTGGAACCCGTCCACGAAATCGCCGATGAGATCATAGTAGCTGGCGTATTCCGGGCGGTTTGGAACAGGTGCGTCCGTAAAACCCGCCTGAGCGATGGCCTGCAAATGCATTCCTCCCTCATAGATCGGGTATCCGTTGGAATAGAGAACAATCCCGTTGGGAACTCCATTCGGACCATGGGTGTCAACATTGCAGTCACCGATACCTTCATAGGTTTTCACCAAGGGTGAAGGGGTTGTCGCAATAAGGTTTCCGCTATCCGTCAGAAAATTGATCGCACGGTTAAGATCATCCACATAGGCGTCCTTGCTTGGATCGTTGCTTATGTTCTTTCCACCCGTGATGGAGTGACCGGTGTTCTCCAAACAGACAGCATACATCGCCGTCTCGGATATGGGATACCATGTTTGAATGTATCCAACATCCACAAATGGTCCGGTTCCGTTGCTATTGTATCCGTCATTTCGCTGCATCTGCGTGTGTAGATACCACAGCCCTTCGTCCGTGGATCGGGCGACACGCTGTGCCGCCACGCTCGGATTGCCTACGATCATATAGTAGTATCCTACAGCGACGTTCCCCGCACTGTCCGTCACCCTCACAGTGGCTTTGATCGGCGTCCCGGCGGATTTGTTGTACGTCCAGAACATCGCTCCGTCTTTGTATCCGTTAACGGCGTTGATAGGGCTCTGGGGATTCCCATCGCTCTCGGGATCCCACACCACGCTGTATGGGGCTGAACCTCCCCTGATGACAACCTTGAGTCTCGTAGGCACTTTATTGAAGATGACATGCATGCTGGCGAAACTCGGAGGGGCGTTGGCGAATGTGGAGTCCGCCACCCATGGAACCGGCAAAATTTGCAAGGTGGAAACGTTGTTTGCTACGCCCGCAATTTTCACCTTGGGTGTTTTCGCCAATTTTTTCAAAAGTTCCGCAGTGGAGGGCTTCTTCGCCAAAGCGAGATCCGTATCCACCACGATAAGATCGTCATCCGCCTTGATCTGGTACCACCCCTCTTTCAAAGGGCAGGGAATTTTCACCTTCGAATCCACTTTGCCATACCAAGCCCTTTTGCCGGACTGATCGTATATCTCCACCTTGACCGGCGGACCGTAACCGAGTAAAACCACGCCGGATTTGGTGTACAATTTTTGGCGCGTCTGCATCTGCGCCATCGCGCCACCTGAGATTCCCGAGAGAACAATCAGGATCGCTGCAAACGACAACATGTATTTCCTGAGTGCCATTTCAATTCCTCCTATGTCGTCTCCCATCGCAGAGAGACTGGAACCGTATTGAAACATACTTCATGATATGCTCCAAGGAATCGGAACAAACGCCGGTCCGACGTCTTCACTTGTCTTCCTTGGGCAATGGCATTGGAATGAATATAAGGAATGAATCTTTTATCACATGGTTATTAAAGTCAGACAACCGCCGCATTCGCTCCTCCGGCGTCTGCGAACTATATGCGCTCTTCGAGTGAACGGCATAAGAATTTCGCGGCTGCCCTGAGACTTTTAATTATTTCCTTTCTTTTTTTCATATTCGGCGAGGATCGTCTTACTTCCCATCCATTTGCTTCTGACCGCTTTAAGTACGTTCTCGAAGACCGGCTCGCACATCCATTGTCTCTCGCCGGATTTGGGTTTTGGTCCGAACGCCCGTAAGTCCGATCTTCCCGTCACGGCGATGACGAATCTGCCGTAACGCATTACCGCTCCCTCCATCATCGTCACCGGCTTACCGCTATCATTTAGCGTTATGCGACGATATTGTTTGCCTTCCTGTCCGTCGGGGATTTTTGTCCAAGATATCCTCACATTCCTAGCGGGCTTAAGCATGCATAGGGAGAAAAACCGCTGGTGCGCCTGATCCGCGTTCTGGAACTCAAGAACTCTGTAGCTCACAAGTGCCCCTTTGCTTAGAACGAAGCGTCCTCCCAGGCTGACACGTCCGTATTGCTCCGCCGCATAGGCTCGCGGCAGATCGTCATTCATACCCTCGTATTGCCACCATTTGTTAGGTGTGAAGAGGGATTTGGAGACCATCAAAGCTTTGATTTCGGGTTGCTGTTTGATCTTGGAGGAGTCATGCTCCTCCTCTTCGGCATAGGCTACCGAGCATGCAAAAGCTATGATGCAGATAAGAGCAAGCGAATAATGATATTTGACTTTCATGTTAATCACCTCGTGATGTCGTTGGACTCATGGCATCGAGTCCGTGTGAGTATCAGTTGTTAGGGATCTGATAAAGCGAAACGATCTTACGATAGTCCCCTGGGGTTAGTTTGATATGTCCGTCCACGTATAGCACGTTTTGAGCCCCTAGCACCCCACCCATTCCGTTGTTAAAGACCTGCTCCGTGGTCAACCCGACGTGCTCGCCTAGCCCGTCGCATATGATCATAGGTTTCTCAGATGAGCGGGAGATCGAAGCGAGGGGGTGGGAGCAAACTCCCTCCGTGTCGTTGTCGAAGCCGGAGAAGAAAGGCAAGGCGGCCCACCCGTGAACGCATAGATAGTTGTAATCCGTTGGGTACTCGGCAGCTCGATTAGGCTGGGCGCGCATGGTGGGACAGCGCCAAACCTCCACGTTACGGACATAGGGATCCAAAACCGTTTTCAATGAGACGTGATGTATCGGGGGAGGAAAGTTTAGCAGGTTATCGCTGAAATCCGCCACGGGGAATCGCTCATCCGTATCCTGCAGATACATCATCATTCCCTGCCCGAGTTGATGAAGGTTGGAGGAGCATGCTGTGCGGCGCGCCATCTCTCTCACGCGGGCGAACACGGGAAACAGTATCGCTGATAAGATGGCTATAATTGCTATTACGACAAGCAATTCGATGAGTGTGAAAGCCGATTTGGGTCGATTATTCATTTTCTATCTCCAGCCAGGGAGTTATGCGGGCTATCAGTACCCGCCTTTATTGATACAGAGATGGATTCCATACCGGTGGCTCTTATCGGACTCCGACAAACATTGGCGTGAAGGAAGTCCATTGACCGCCCAATATGTCCATCAACAAAAACGTAATGTGCAAATTCCGTGCCAATCCGGCTCTTTGGCGTATAAATATTCGGGGTTTTTTTCAACACAGTTAAAACGTCAGTTGTAAATTGCCCACCCTTCGGGTGTTCCGATGTGTAGTCTGGGCGGCAGTGTTGCTCCTTGAGGTATGAGTGCTGATGGATTCCCAAAACATACCGGATTAAATATATTCAAAATATCTTTTTTAATTTATATATATGGCATATTTTATGCAGTATCTCATGTTACATCAAACTCTTTCTTTAAGTGGGGGTAACGGAAAGGGGGTCGAAAAAGAATCTCACTTCAAAACTGGACATTTCCGCCTTGGTCTTTTATAGAAGCCGTTGCAAGAATGATCTACCGCTTGTTGTAACAATCATTGAAAGATACTATAGAAAGGAACTTTCCATGAAAAACTTGATGCGTAAAACGTTTTTTAGTATGGTGGTGATACTGCTTTGTCTTGGAGTGGCGACCATTTCTCACGCCCAAGCGATGTTCAATCTGCCAGGGTTTAGCGCCAACACTCAGCCACCCAACGATGACGGCTCCACAGGACCCATTTCCGTCTCCTCAGCACTCGGTATGAGTTCTTTGGATTATTTTGGAAATAATTACTCACAGTTTTACATCAACACAAATGGAAATCTGACATTCACCGGTCCTCTTTCCACCTACACACCATCCTCCCTTTCCAGCATTGGGGAACCAATTATCGCTCCGTATTGGGCGGATGTGGACACCGCAGTGAATGGATCCGCTCCCGTAACATACGGTTCGGTACCCGGTTCCCCGGATTTTAACGGACAACAAGCGTTCGGAGTGGAATGGAACGGAGTGGCTTATTATGCCTCAGCGGATAAGCTCAATAAATTTGAGCTGGTTTTGGTGAATCGATCGGATGTGGCGCCCGGGGATTTTGATATCATATACAACTACGATCAAGTACAATGGGAGACTGGTAGTGCATCCGGAGGAGTGGATGGTTTGGGTGGAGTCTCTGCGTCCGTGGGCTATACGAACGGTACAAACGCCCAAACCTACGTGCTTCCAGGATCGATGATTCCCGGATCATTCCTTGATAGCAATTTGAGCACAGGCTTGATACACAACAGCCTGAACTCTAACGTTCTTGGAAGATACATATTCCAAGTAAGAAGCGGGAATGTCATTAACACGAATGTTCCCGAACCGGGTGTGCTGACGATGCTCATGGGGATGGGGGTTCCATTCTCATTCATGCTGAGGCGGCGCAGAAGGTTGGCGTGAACAGAATTAGAAGCTTGCCCTTTAGTTTTCCAATAGAGGGCGCAAGCCGTTGGCACTAATCATAAAAGGGGATGAGGAGTAGCAAAATCATCCCCTTTTGATTGATAGAGGCTAATTATCCGGCAGTTGATACAGCGAGACTATCTTCTGGTAGGTTCCCGGTGTGAGTTTCACATGCCCGTCCACATAAAGCATGTTCTGTCCGCCCAAAACCCCTCCCAATCCATTATTGAAAACCGCTTCGGTGGTGGTGCCCATATGTTCGCCCAGCCCATCGCAAACAATCATCGGCTTTTCGGCTGTACGAGCAATCGCCGCGAGGGGATGACCGCACACCCCTTCCGTGTCGTTGTTAAAACCGGAAAAATAGGGCAACTCGCTCCAGCCGTGAACGCATAGATAGTTATAGTCCGTGGGGTAATACTTCGCTCGACCGGGCTGGGCGCGCATGGTCGGGCAATACCAAACATCTTCGTTCTTCACATACGCCCCGATCGCCTGCTTTAAAGACCAATGGTGAACAGGAGGTGGATAGTCAAGGAGATTATCCGAAAAATCCGCCACGGGAAACCGTTCATCGTAATCCTGAATGTACATCATCATGGCGAGACCTAATTGACCAAGGTTGGAAGTGCAAGTGGTGCGTTGAGCCAAGGCTTTGACCTTGGCGAAAACCGGAAAGAGAATCGCCGCAAGAATCGCTATTATTGCGATAACAACTAGAAGCTCCACTAGCGTAAACCCACTCTTGACATGTTCTTTTCCCTTCATTTTCGGATTCCTTTCATATCGCCTCGTCCCCTCGATCCTCCGTCCGAATGCGGATAGCGTCTTCCAAAGACTGAATAAAAATCATTCCATCGCCGGGCTCACCCGTTCGGGCGTGTGCGAGGACGGTCTCCACGATATCATCCACCTCCTCGTCCCGCACGATCATTTCGAGACGAATCTTTGCTGGATAGTCTATCACATATCCCTCACCGAGGAAATTCTCCCTGATACCACCTTGACGCCCCGCCCCGCGCACATCATCAACCGTCATGCCCGTGACACCTGACTCTCCGAGTGCGATCTTCACCTGTTCCAATTTCATGGGTCTGATAATGCATTCGATCTTTTTCATATCTCATGTCTCATATGATAACCGTCAAAACGGTCGCTTCCTTTTCTATAGATAATCAAGCTATTCCGCAGGCGGAACATCCGTTCTTCCATTTGGAAAACCACCGTTCCAATTGTAAATATCATCACCTATGCATCCATAGACAGGGTTGTGGTTCATTCGAACATAGTGCTCCACCTTCACGGCATCCGCATGACCATCCGCCGCAAGCACGCACATCTTTCCCGCATGAGGGGAGGGGTAGATGTTGCCGAAACCTGCGGTGTCCCAATAGACGCAAGCCGCTCGATTCGACGCCGGCGGAGCGAAGGGCCCGTTGCGCCTCTCCCCTCCCGCCTCCACCAGCATCGCCGTCTCATAGGGGATATCTAATTGCGTGAGAGGAAACGGACCTTTCATGAAATAATTGTCGAATCTTCCGTTAATCGCGTAACTGCATGGATATGGCATACCGTATCTTCTGTCCACGTCGCCTTTAGCGGAATTGTCGGGACAGTTGAATACGTTCCCTCCTCCATCCAAATAGTCGTGAATGAGGCTAATCCAGAAAATCCGATCGCCATGCCTCGCACTTACCGAAGGGGGTGGAAGGCACTCCTCGTAATCCTCCGCATATAGCATGAGCGCAACCCCCAGCCTCCGTTCATTGCCGAGGCACCGAGAGCGAGTCGCCATTTCCGAGCGAAATACCATCGCGGCAAAAACACCAACTCCAAGAACCAGCAGAACAGGTACGAGCAAAATCCATACCAATACGTTGCGGTTAAGGATCGTATTCATCATGTTAGCGAACCGTTGTGCGTTTTCTCGATCCGCCGCTTTTTTTAACGGGGGTCATTTGGGATGTTGGAGTCTTTTTCACCAAACGGGTGCGTTTCTTCGGAGTGGCAATCATTCCCATGCGCATGAGAGATTCACGTCCTTGATCCGAACGCCCCCAAATGATGTATCCGATAAACAGTCCGACTATTACAATTGCAATCGCTTGTCCCAGAATATCCATCCCCTTTCCTTTGTCTCTATGACATATTACATCATTTAATTATGTAATGCATGTCTATTTCATCATCCACACGCGCAATATGCCGCGAAAAATGCTCTGACAGCTTGGATTTCATTCCTTGAAACCGATGGCGTCAACACAATAGATTTATCTTAATGCGCATAAGCCTCCAACTCGGTAACAAGCGTTTTGCTATCCGTGTAATGCGTGGCGTGGGAACCCATGAGGATTTTGATCCATTTTCGATTCGTTTGCCATCCGTCATTGATGCGATCAATCACAATCCGTATTGCGGTGGCATCCACTGGCGGAAAAGCGGACATAAACGACCATCCATACGCTTTCCGTACGTTTTGCATCGTCCTCCATTTTCCGTGCGTGAGGATTTCCAACTGATACATCCTTGGGGACGCATTCACTGCGGGAAGATAGCAGAGCGCGATGATTCGGTCGATGCGTTTCGGGGCGGAGAACCGTATCTCCAACCAATCGGGGTGTTTGGCGGAGGGATCCGGGATTGCGCTTTGCCACGCGGTTCTTCCCGGCAATCCGGGGGCGTTCTCCCATAGTTGCCACAATCCGTCATTCGCGTATGACGAAGGATGCTTTGCATCTGAGGAGGACGCCGTCGCTACGGCGCCGTGAGACGCTAAAGCCAAATCGGAGCCAAAGGGATGGTTTAACACCCTTATCCCCCCACTCGACGCCAAATGGATATAGATCGGCTCCCCGGATATATGCATGGTGTATACGGCATGAGGAGCCACGGTCACATGCACGGGATCTCCCATCATGTTATAGGCGCCTTCGAACTTGGGAATTCTCACTTTTAAAGTGTAAGGGAAATCAAAAGTCCACGCGACAACCACATCCCCAGCACCGCCGTTGAAACGCGAGAGAAATATCCCCTTGTATAATCTCGGGGGAACATCTCCGACATAATGACGCCCGTTCAGTTGCTCCGCTAGAAAACGAAGCGAGGCTCCGGATAGCGTGAGGGAGTGTTCGTCACCCGCCTCGCCTCCGCCATCAAGGTACCAATCCTCAAAACCATTCCATTGCGGGTAGAAATAGTATTGGTGATGGGGAGATATCCCAAGCCTCGCTCCTTGCAGAAATTGCCGAACGGTGTATCGAGCCGATTGAATTTTGGGGGAGTTCTCCCACTCATACCCCTGCTCCGTTTGCCATATCTTCTTCGCGCCATCCCCGTGCGCCTTCATCCAGCTTCGCAACTCCCTGAGCATAGTCGTATTGCCGAATTGAGACCAGCTTTCGCCGGGACCAGGGTAGGTGTGAGTGGATATGGCGTCCAGCCATTTATTCGCCTTCTCCTTGTATATCTCCTGCATGAACTGCAGAGTCTCCTTCACCCCAACGCAAGCTGGCCCCATCACGATGCAGGAGGGATCGGCTCGATGAGCCCCCTTGGAAAAAGGTATCAAGGCTTGACTGATATAGTTTTGAGGTGAATAGGAGAAGTTAGGCTCGTTTTCAACCTCCCACACATGGCAAAAGGAATGGTAACGGGATACAAGCGCATACGCCATCGCTTCGTAGTTAGCGGGTGTAGCGTATGACGGACGGGAATTCGCCTGGAAGAAATAGGGTATGCCGTATTTCTCACTTTGGCTTGATGCATGGGAGAATAGCGTATCCAGATCGCTGACGTGCATCCAGATGGCGGGAGAGGTTCCAGGAACAGGCTGCCATTGAGGTTCTTTTTGAGGTTGAGTGGAAAAATAATCGCCGATATTGTGGCTTTCCCGCACGGCGCCGATTCCAATCATTGCCATTATATCATAATCATCCATGGAGCCATTCTTCAGATCATCCACACGGTTCACCATTCCATAAACGCGATGGATTAAGGTGCATCGTGTGAGGAAGTCGCTGCGAAGCATTCGCCCTTCGGAATCGGACAGACTGAAAAGCATGCTGTAATAGCCGGAATCCGGGAGACGCATGGAGATGGGTCGAATGAGATCCATGCCTGATTTCATACTTGATAGGGAAAGCCGAGTCTCTCCCTTCGCCACCATCCGGTCATGATAGTTGAACGCCTTCCAATGCAATATCAAGGAATCAATCCCTGCGTTGCGGAGATACTGGATGGCTTGAGGCGCACCCAAATCGATATTCCACCTACACGGAAGATTGGAATAGTAAAGCCCCGCCGTCTCCGTGGTGCGCGGAATGAAAGGCAAGGCGGGGAGTTTCGCGGTAAAGGGGGATTTTTGGATGATGAAATGAATGGAGACGGGCTTATTGGCATCCAGCAGAGGTCTGCCCCAATGATAGTTCTGAATTGATCCCGCCGATTCGTAATTGAACGGAGCTCCCCAAGCCACCGTGTACGCCTTTATGGAGAATCCGGGGAAGAGGAACCGCACCATTTGGTTGCTTGAGGAGGAGATGGCGGGCACGCCTCGTATCTCCCCGTTTTGCACGAAAGATGTCGCCTCGCCCCCTTTTGTCAACCCTTTATTATTTAAAAGCTCCACTCCAAGAAGCGATTTTGAGGCGTGAAAGGAGAATTCGGCGTACCCTCCGCCTTTCCACGTAGTCACGATTATCATGCCGGAAGAGGTCAATTTGTATTCGATCGTGGCGTTTTCCTTCCCGTTGGACAGGTTGACCAGCAATCCGTTTGGCTCCTTCACAATCCCAGTCTTCGTCAGTTTCGCCTGAGGCTGGTAGGAAAATGGCGCGCCAACGGTCTCCACCCCCTTGTATTCAAGGGAATCGAGATAGCCCTCGGAATTGATGTGAGCGGACATTCCATATCCGTTGATGCTCCATCCTTTGGCTGAGGATTGGGAGATGGGCGAATCGTTTGATTGCCCACATGCGGGTAAGGAGAGCCGGATCGTGAGTAGGAGGCAAAGGATAAGGATGATGCAAGGACATAAGGAGGTGTTTTTCATGATCTTAGGACCCATTCGCACGGGATTGAGTTGGAACTAAGTATACTGCAACGAAAGCAAAATTCTCAAGCCGAAGTCATGCGCCGTCACCAACCTGGCACGAATATCATACGAGAGGGAATGAAGGTAATATCATGTCGAGACAGAGATATATTGTAGCTATCGATCATTTTGCGTTCCGCATGAACGCGGACTTTCGAATAATACAAGGCATCTCGTGACGGCAAGGGAAAGGATGGTTTCAATGGCTGAATTATTGATCTCAAAATTCGATACATCGAAACTGAGCGAAGCGCACGGTGGGACGATCCTGGCGCACAGTGGTCTGCCGGAGCACCCTCAGTTGAAGTTCGGGTCTGCATGGGGCTGCTTAAAACCTGGAATGGTTCAGGCAAAGCTCGCGGAGCCAAATATCTCCAAGATCTATGTGGCGATACAGGGCGCAGTGAGAATTGTCGCTGATGGGAAGAATTACGAACTGCACGCGGGGGAGGCCTGTTTCTTTCCGGCGGGAATCGAACACACGGTGATGCAGATTGGCGCAAAGGATTATGCGGGGTTCGCAATGTGGTGGGAGGTGAAAGACGATGAAAAGTGATAAAATCCGCATAGGACTGATCGGTTGCGGGGGAATCAGCCGCGCACATAGGGACGGGTTCCTCGCTCTGTCGGATGAAGTGCAGGTGGCGGCAACATGCGACACGCAAGAGGAACTGGCTGAAGAGCGCCGCATCGAACTTGGAGCGGATCGCTCATATCGGGATTATCGGGGCATCCTGGATCGCAAGGATATTGATGGAGTAGACATTTTGTTGCCGCATGACCTTCACAAGGAGGTGGTGGTTGCGGCGGCGCAAGCCGGCAAGCATATCATCTGCGAAAAGCCTATCGCCAGCGACGAAACATCGGCGCGTGAAATGATCGAGGCGGCAAAAAACGCAAACGTTTTGCTGATGATAGCCTACTGCGAGCGTTACGGCAATGCGCATCAGGCGATGAAGAGACTGATGGAGTCCGGAGCGATAGGGGATCCGTTTCTGTTGCGTATCGACCATAGCCAATGGGTGAATATGCCTCCCGAACACTGGATCAACGACCCCTCCAAGTTGGGCGGCGGAGTGGTCGCGGGATCGGGAACGCATCGTTTGGATCTGTTACGCTGGTTCGGGGGCGAAGTGCGGCGCGTGGCGGCGCGTTTTCTTAACACCGGTTTGACTCCTCTTGGCGGCGAAGATACCGCAGTGATATCGGTTGAATTCGCTTGCGGAGCCATCGGAGAGATGGTGTGCACCTGGTCCGCACAACGCGCACCATGGTATGAAACGCTAATGGTGCATGGCTCCCGAGGCGTGGTGCACAACCTGGATGGAGTGAAAATAAGCCGTAATGGAGGAGATTTTGAGGGCGTAAGCTTGCCCCATGACGATCCTTACGGGTTCAGAGAGGAGATTCGCCATTTTCTATCCTGCATTCGCAACGGCGGAACCCCCCTCACAGACGGTAGCGAGGCACTCAAGACCCTTCTACTCGTGAACAAGGTTTACGAAGCCGCCAATTCCGAATGTTGGGTTGATGTCGCAAATGAATAACCTCGGTACTTAGATTCCTGCATTTTCAGGAGGTAGGCACCAATGAACCGTGGATAAACTTGATCCAAATCTCGTCGCCTAATTCGATATTGGATATCGCACTTACCTCATTGCCGAACCATCAATTACATCCATCAACACCCGTGACATAGCCATTGGATCACCCAACCCCCAACGCCTGGTTTACAATGACCTGCGCCTCCTCGAAGATGCGTTTCAAATGCTCGTCGCCCTTGAAGCTCTCCCCGTAGATCTTGTAAATATCCTCGGTTCCGGAAGGGCGAGCAGCGAACCATCCGCTTTCGGTGGTCACTTTCAAACCTCCGATCGGGGCGTTGTTTCCCGGAGCGTTCGAGAGAATCCCCGTGATTCGCTCTCCCGCAAGCTCCTTGGAATGCACTTGGGATGGGGAGAGTTTCGATAGTTTCGCCTTTATCACCGCATTGGCGGGAGCCTCCAAACGATCATACACCGGAGCGCCGAACTCATTTATCAGGTCTTCGTAAAGCTCTCCGGGATCACGCCCTGTTTTGGAAGTGATCTCCGCCGAAAGCAAGGCGAGTATGATCCCATCCTTGTCGGTGGTCCATACGGAACCGTCTTTTCTGAGGAACGCAGCCCCCGCACTCTCCTCCCCTCCAAATCCAAGAAATCCGTCGAACAGCCCCTCTACGAACCATTTAAACCCCACTGGAACCTCATATAGTTTTCTGCCGATTTTCTCGCAAACGCGATCTATCATTTGACTGCTCACGAGTGTTTTGCCGACCGCTGCGTTCTTCGACCACCCCGGGCGATTGCCGAAGAGGTATTGAATTGCCACGGCGAGATAGTGATTGGGCGGCATTAAACCCGAGCTTTTCGCTACGATCCCATGGCGATCATGATCCGTATCGCAAGCGAAGGCGATACGAAAACGATCCTTGAGGCTGATCAGACTGCTCATGGCGTATGGGGAGGACGGATCCATGCGAATTTTACCATCCCAATCCACGGTCATAAAGCGAAAGGTGGGATCCACCTCTTGATTAACTATATTCAAATTTAAATGATAGCGATCCGCAATTGGACCCCAGTAATGCACCCCAGCGCCGCCTAGCGGATCAACCCCTAGGGCGATATTTGCGCCTTTGATGACCTCCATGTCAATTACATTTTCCAGATCGGACACATAAGCTTGTATATAATCATGAATATGCGTCGTAGAGGCGCTTACCGCTTTAGCATATGCAATACGGCGCACTCCACTAAGATCACCTTCAATCATTTCATTCGCTCTATGTTCAATCCAATCGGTGGTGGATTTCTCCGCAGGACCGCCCGAAGGAGGGTTGTATTTGAATCCCCCGTCGCAAGGGGGATTATGCGACGGAGTTATTACGATGCCATCCGCTAATCCACTCTTCCGACCTCGATTATAGGTTAAAATTGCGTGAGATATGGCGGGTGTCGGCGTATATTCCCCGGTGGGCGCTATCATCACCTCCACTCCGTTCGCTGCCAGCGTCTCCAAGGCGGTGGCGTGCGCCGGCGTGGAAAGCGCGTGTGTATCCATGCCAAGGTATAATGGTCCGGTTATGCCCTGCGCCTGTCTATACTCGCAAATCGCCTGGGTGATGGCGAGAATATGAGCCTCGTTGAAGGATCGGCTAAAGGAGGATCCCCGATGCCCCGAAGTGCCGAACGCCACGCGCTGCTCAGGGATGAGCGGGTCCGGAGACTCGCAGTAATATGCCGTCAACAATGCGGGTACGTCCACCAATATGGAATGAGGTGCGGGTTTGCCCGCCAATGGGTTGATATCCATAATGCTATTTCCTATCCTGTATGATGTGGTTCAATATCCTCGGCAAATGCAAAAACCATGTTATCAGGCAAAATGAGAATATCCTGCGTTTCATGAAGATCATACAACGACTATTGAATCTTCCGATTTTATACTAACCTTCCACACTGTCCAAAATGGCGCCCATGGGAATGGAAATATGAATCATAAACCAACTTGAACACATTTCAGGTGCATTCCACACAACACACCAAACGCAGTATAATCCTATACGTTTTTATGAAACATTCAGGCGCACAAAGCTTCAATTCCAAGAGACATTGGTAATATTGAAACGCCGTAATGAACAAATACATCCATTTTTTCACGGAACGCCTTTGCACTCCCGCTATGATACATACGATATTATAGTCGATAACTCCTCCTTCCGAACGCTTCCGTTTACCAATAGGGGATATAATACCTAATGAGATAATTGAAAAAAACGCGTTTCAGGGATATCATTATGCCCAAGGTGCGTTATACAATCGCATGCGGGACATTACAGTTCACCTCTTCATAAATCTTGATGGGCCCCAGATTGGAAAGCGAAGGAGAAACGGTCTTGAAATGGATTACGCGTGAAAACGGCAATGTGGATCGAATAGCATGCCCTTGGCTTATAAAGCGTTTTATCGATCCGGAAGCCAATTTTTTATTCGCCCCTAAGGATGCGGTATTAAAACTAGCCGAGGAGCATGGAGCCATACCGTTCGATATCCCCGATGTTGAACTGGGGCATGTGGATGGACGATGTTCCTTCGAAAGTATCATCAGGAAATACGGACTGGAGGATAACCGTGCGCTGGCGGTGCTGGCGAACATCGTACATGCGGCGGATATCCAAGAGGATCTGGATTCCGTCCCCGAGGGGAGAGGATTGAAGGCGATAGCGAACGGTTTCGCCATACTATTCGGAAAAGACGATTATCAAAAGATTGAACTCGAAACTCCTATGTACGATGCACTTTATGCATGGTGTGAAAAGAAATTAATTTGAATGTGAAAAAAAACGTTTATTTACAGCCAGCTTACGAGCATGGAGCATAATGCAAACAACCAAAAGGAAGACCCCTAAAAATGACTTCAAACTCATCAGGATCGCAAATATTACGTTCCCTCTCCAGAGACGGGCGTCTCTTATTCACCACCAGAATCTTACGGCTCTTCGCCTATGGTTTCCTGTCGGTCATTTTGGCTCTTTATCTCGCTCAAGTGGGACTGTCGCTAAAAAGCATCGGGTTATTGATAACGCTCACATTGGTGGGGGATATGGTGATCTCTTTGTGGATCACCACCCATGCGGACCGTATCGGCAGGCGAAAAATGCTGATACTTGGAGCGATGTTGATGCTTTTCGCCGGGGTGGTTTTCGCGTTCACCAATAACTTCATCTTGCTAGTCGCCGCTGCAATGATCGGTGTGATTAGTCCGAGCGGCAATGAGATAGGACCATTCCTTTCCGTGGAGCAGGCGTCGCTCACCCAAACCTCGCCGGGTGAGAAGAGAACGCACATATTCGCTTGGTATAACATGGTTGGCTCTTTCTCCACCGCCACCGGAGCTCTCATCGGGGGAGGGTTGGCGCATTTTCTGCAACGTTCGGGGATGTCCGTTCTTGGAAGTTACCGAGTGGATGTGATCGTCTACTCCGGCATCGGATTGTTGCTTGCGTTAATTTTCTCCATGCTCTCCCCCGCAGTGGAGGTGAAAAACACAGTCAAGCCCGAACCGTCCGTCGACACCCCGAAAACCCAGTTCGGCTTACATCGTTCCAAGGGGATCGTGGTGAAATTGTCGGCGCTATTCGCACTAGATGCATTCGGCGGAGGATTTGTGATTCAAAGTTTCGTTGCGTATTGGTTCTTCAAGCGCTATGGCGTTAATCCAGCGATCCTTGGAAGCATCTTCTTCGGCGCAAATGTGTTGGCGGGAATATCGGCATTGGCGGCGGCGCACGTGGCGGAGAAAATCGGGCTGATTAACACCATGGTTTTCACTCACATCCCTTCCAATATTCTGCTTATTCTGGTGCCGATCATGCCAAATTTGCCTCTCGCCATCACAATGCTCCTTTTACGGTTCAGCATCTCTCAAATGGACGTGCCCACGCGGCAATCCTACACGATGGCGGTGGTGGAGCCGGACGAACGATCCGCCGCTTCCGGTGTCACGGCTGTGGCGCGTTCGGTTGGCGCCGCCATATCCCCCGTCATCGCCGGACCTTTGCTAGCCAGCGTCTCTCTTTTAAGCGTCCCATTTTTCCTGTCGGGAGGGCTGAAGATTATCTATGATCTTCTCCTCTATCGAAGCTTTAAAGCGACACAGCACCTGAAGTAATGACGCTGAGCGATTGGGCGGTCAAAATCCGAGAGGATTTTCCGTGAAGCGCTTTCACTTTGATTTGACAACACCCGCATTTCTGGGTTATAATATCGTCTGACTTGCGGGAGTAGCTTAATGGTAAAGCTCCTGCCTTCCAAGCAGGTGACGCGAGTTCGATTCTCGTCTCCCGCTCATATCCCCTCAAGCCTCCGTAGCTCAGCGGATAGAGCAGTTGCCTTCTAAGCAATTGGTCACAGGTTCGATTCCTGTCGGGGGCGCATACAGTCGTGGCGGCTGTAGCTCAGTTGGTTAGAGCGCCAGGTTGTGGCCCTGGAGGCCGTGGGTTCAAGTCCCGTCAGCCGCCCCATTCCTTTCAATTCCGCCGCCATGAATATTTACCATATCGCGTCCTCATTCGCGTATCGAATTCACCCCTGCAACATCCTCCCATACGCACGTCACATATCCATTCCCGATTACTTGTTGATTTTGGGGTAATCCTGAGAGGAATGAAATAATGCAGATATCACATGGAACGAATTGCATCGTGAATGACATAGGCTCCACTGATATGCATCCTTTATGTGCGGCGTGAATATATTGGAACCACATCACCGGATTGCAACGCTCATGATTCCCATAAATGAAACGAAACGGGACAGCATCTCAACAGAGTATATTTCCGGGGATGAGAATATGGTGGCTTATAGATAACTTAAAGATAGACTGGTGGGCTCATAGCTGATCGAAACCATTAATAATAAGTCATCCCTTCTCAGCATGGCAGAAGATGATTATAAAAGACAGCTAATTTCGGAAACATCCGTCAAGTGCATCAACATCGTATCACGCGTGTGATCCCATCCTCGTTATTTCATGATTTACAGACACCTCTCAGAATCCGTGAATTTTATAAGCGACCTGAAAGCGACTTCATAACACCCTCCCTTCACCCCGCAGCTCCAGAGTGAACCTTTTTCTTAACATATTCGCTAACATATGTTAAAAAGTGATGGAATACCGAATACGATGAAAATGCGGGTATTTGATTGTCGCATTCATACTTCATAGTCAAACCGTATATTCTTCTATAGCCTGCGGAACTGAATTTAAATCAACCGAATTTTTTTTGAGAAATTCTCAAAATATCTTGACATTTAAACGGATTATGATTTATGATAATTTCATCTTCTAAGGAGGAAGGGTTATGGAATCTATTAAATTTGAATTACCGCTATCTCCCGAAATATCCAAGTTGATAGGGCGTGAGCGCAGACGACTTTCTTTTGAGAATGACAGGGATTTCACAGACGATGAAACCGCCAAAATTCTCTTCCAAGAGTTCGTTAAAGAAAAGTCTAAAACGCAGGGAGGCGCCAAATCAAGCGGAAAATCATACGGAGAGCCGAAGATCAAAGCGAGTGACTACAGGGATTTATGGGAAAAGCACCCAGAAGGTGAAAAACCGTATACCGGAAGAGGCCCCATACCCGAATGGCTTAAAAATATGATCATAGCCGCGAATTAATGGGACTTTAACAAGATTTAATGCTTTGTACAATTATCTATTGCATGAGTATGCGGGCGAACGACGCTGGTAGGTCGGATTAACGCCCGCTTTTTTTGGATAACACCAAAACGGCATCGTTAAACTCACCACGCGGCTTGCAGCGGAATATCGGAGCGAAATGATATAAGACGCAGTGTTAATTCCACGCAGTGCCGATGGTAATTGGAAATTCATCGTCATAAAAGGAAGCCCTTAAACGGTTCAGGCGTTCAAGAGCTCTCTCTACGAATGGCAATCTCAAAATCAATCCCTAAGATTTTTCAAGCTTAAGGGTTATCGTGGGCGAATCGCATACTTCGGAAGGTCCGAAATACTGTATCGGACCAGGAAACACATAGCAATCATTAAGAGCCCAGTCTTCACGATTGTCAGCTAACTGCTTAAAGGGCTTACCGTCGATATCCACCAAGGCTTTTTTAATTACCGGAGTGGGTTTGCCTTTGCGCACCTCCATATTGAGCATCATCGTAACAGGCGTGCCACCCGCAATCCATTCATCGGAGGATTTAATGCTATTGCGCACATTGACGGTAAAGCCAGTTAATTTCGCACGAATTAATTGCAATGCGGCGAAACCTAGCGAATAGCAGTAATCCGCATCGTAATTCGAAGGCGCGGCGCATCTGCCTTCATAACCGAAAAAGTGAGATAACGGGCTGAATTTCGCGTTCGTTTTGCCTTCCTCCTTCAACACCCGTATTCGCTCCGTCACCAAGTCCATCAGCAACCGTTCGGTTTCAATTTGGGAAACGGGAACGTTGCCATGGCTGTCTCTGGAGAGAAGCACTTCGCGAATCGCCCCAGGCAGGCTTTCATATACTTCGGCGCTCTCCTTACTGAGCCTTTTGGTCACATGCTGAATACGCTCCTCATGGTTACCCATGGATTTCAGCGTCTCCTCGTCCTGCCCCAAAACGGCGCTTAATTCATCAATCATTATTTTAATATCCGAGATGAACTCCACCAAGCCCTCCGGCACCAGCAGAACACCGTAATTTTTCCCTTGCGCGGCGCGCTTCACCACAACGTCGGTGATATAATCCACGATCCGTCCCAAGGTTGAGCCTGTTGCGGATACCTCTTCCGATATCAGAGTGATGTTCGGATGAGTTTGCAATGCGCACTCCAGGGTGACATGACTCGCCGCTCTCCCCATTAATCGAATGAAATGCCAATACTTTACGGCGGAGGTAGCGTCTCTGGCGATGTTGCCTATCAGTTCCGAATAGGTCTTGGTGCAGGTGTCGAAACCAAAGGAGGTTTCTATCTGCTCGTTCTTCATATCCCCGTCTATTGTCTTCGGTACCCCCACAATGGATACCGGGCAGCCATTGGACTTCATATATTCCGCCAACATGGCGGCGTTGGTATTTGAATCGTCTCCGCCGATGATCACCAATCCGCTTAGCCCAAGGCTCTCCAGATTCTTTTTACATGCGGCAAGGTCTTCCGGCTTTTCGATCTTATCTCTTCCGCTCATGATCATATCGAATCCGCCGGTATTTCGGTATTTATCGATATAATCAGAGGTCAGTTCACGATAATCCCCTTTGATCACCCCGATGGGTCCTTTCTTGAACCCGAACAGTTGGCTCTCAGGATTGGTTTTTTTCAGAGCATCATACAAACCGGCAATGACGTTATGTCCGCCCGGAGCCTGTCCTCCGGAGAGAACCACCCCCACTTTAATCGGTTTGTCAATTAGATCCCCTTCTCCCTCCTCAATGGTGACCGCAGGCTGTCCATAAGTGGATGGAAACAGTTTTCTTATCTCCTCCCGGTCCGTGGCGGGTTCGGTGGGAGATCCGTAGGAGATCATAATATTATCGCAGCGCAACGCCTTTGGCAGTTTAGGTTGATATGTTGCGCGTGCTTTCTGCAAAGCGGATGTTTGTGTTGTCATGTTGGGTTCCCCCTTTTAATATTCTCTTTCAGCGCTTTTTCGCAATCGTCAATTTCCAAGAACAATCTTGACTGCTTTTTTGCGGATTCGATCCCCGCAAGGAAAGCGAAATCACCGATTACTCTTCTTTTGAATTATGACATATTCCTAGGGGTTCCGAAACCCATGACGCATCCGAAGCGGCGAGGATAGGGAAGTCGCATTCGGCGAAATGTATGCAATCGCGATCATTAACTTGACTTTTTCAGCATACAAAAGATATACTATCCGGAGTGTTTCCCGCCCTTATTGGATTTTGGGCGGTTTGTGAAGGCAATTGTCGGAACGCGCCCGATTTCACTCTCACCGTTCATGGGTTTGAGAAGTGCGTCGGGCGTTATTGCGCCGTCGGAAGAGCCGGTGGTGAATGGAGCGAAGATGTTTGAAAGCCTGAGCGATAAACTTCAAGGCGTCTTTTCTCGATTGCGAGGAAAGGGAAAGCTTACGGAGCAGAATGTAAACGAGGCTCTTCGTGAAGTGCGCATGGCTCTGCTGGAAGCGGACGTAAATTACAAAGTCGTAAAGGATTTCATTGCACGAATCAAGGAGCGAGCCATAGGTGAAGAGGTTCTTGAGAGCCTCACGCCCGTGCAGATGGTCGTAAAGATCGTCAACGAGGAGCTTGTGAATCTTCTGGGGGGAGCGAACGCGCGTTTGCAGTTCGCACCTCGCCCGCCCACCGTCGTGATGCTCTGTGGCTTGCAAGGGTCCGGTAAGACCACGACCTGCGCGAAATTGGCTTACTGGCTGAGGCGGCAAGGGCGAAATCCGCTACTCGTGGCTTGTGACATCTATCGTCCCGCCGCAGTGCGTCAATTGGAGACGCTTGGCGAACAGTTGAAGATGCCTGTCTTCAAGAAGGAGGATGGCACCCCTCCTCCGAAGATCGCGGCGGAAGCGATCACACACGCCAATCGCACGGGATGCGATGTCGTTCTTTTGGACACCGCTGGCAGGTTGCATATAGACGAGACGATGATGCGCGAGCTTGAGGAGATCAAACGGCTCGCGACGCCTACGGAGATTTTGCTTGTCGTGGATGCGATGACGGGCCAGGACGCCGTCAATTTCGCCACGGAGTTTCACTCCGCGCTCGCCGTGGACGGCTTCATCATGACGAAGCTGGATGGAGATAACGGGCTGAATTTCGCG